>CABPXT010000256.1:0-1524 GCA_902461405.1 uncultured Collinsella sp. | reverse complement strand
CGCCAGCCGCAACGCCCAAGTCCGTCGCCGACGACGCGGCGCAGGAGCTCGCCCAAAACGCCGGCTACATCTGCTCGTCGTGCGGCGCCGAGCTCGTGTCTGACGGCACCGTCGCCGTCACCACCTGCCCGTACTGCGGTAACTCCGCCGTGGCGCCCGGCCAGCTCTCGGGCGACTTCTCGCCCGACCTGGTGATTCCGTTTAAGCTCGGGCGCGACGACGTCACGGCCGCACTCAAGGAACACTACAAGGGCAAAATCTTGCTGCCCAAGAGCTTTGTCACCGGCAACCACATCGACGAGGTCCAAGGTGTCTACGTGCCGTTTTGGCTCTACGGCGCCCGCGTTGACGGCGAAGTGTACTTTGACGCGACCAACGAGACCGTGACCGAGGAATCCGACCGCACCGTCACGACCACCGACCACTACGATGCCTATCGCAAGGGCAATATCTCGTTTAAGCGCGTGCCCGTCGATGGATCGTCCAAGATGCCCGACGGCCACATGGACGCCATCGAGCCGTTTGATTACGACGCACTGCGTCCGTTCTCGGTCGCATATATGCCCGGCTACATCGCCAACCGCTACGACGAGGACTGCGAGACCTGCAAGGCGCGCGCCGAGCGCCGTATGGAAGAAAGCACGATCTCGGCCCTGCGCGAGACTGTCGTCGACGAATACGACGATGCCACGGTCGAAAGCAAGCAGCTCGACTACACCTGGGAAGACAGCGACTACGCCCTGTTCCCCGTCTGGATGCTCTCCACCTCGTGGAACGGCAAGAGCTACCTGTTTGCCATGAACGGCCAGACCGGCCGCTTGGTCGGCGAGCTCCCCTGCTCCAAGCCCAAGCTCGCCATCGCCTCGGTGCTGTTCTTTGTGATCGGATTTATCCTCTCCCAGATTCTCTTTATGGGCGAGAACGCCTTCGATCCGGATTACCTCGCCTTTGATATCGAGGGCATCCTCATCAACATCATCGCGCCGCTGATCATCGTGATTATCGGAGACGTGCTACTGGTAGGCCAGCTCAAGACGGCCAACGAGGCCACCCACGCCGACGAGTACTGCGGCGAGCTCGACCTGACCGAGAAGCACGACACCTTCAGCCACACCGAGACCACCGTTGTCATGAAAGACGACAAGGACGACTAAGCAATCCAACCAATACCACCCGGCCTTTGACGAGAAAGGAAGATCACCATGGGACTCTTGAAAGCTGGATTGGGAGCTGCCGGCGGCGTCATGGCCGACCAGTGGAAGGAATTTATCTACTGCGAATCGATGCCTGCTGACGTCTTGGCCTGCAAGGGCAGCAAACGCACCGGTGGCCGCAGCTCCAACACGCGCGGCGAGGACAACGTCATCTCCAACGGCTCCGTCATCGCCGTCAACGACGGCCAGGGCATGCTCGTGGTGCAAAACGGCAAGATCATCGAGGTCGCGCTCGAGCCCGGTGAGTTCGTCTTCGATACCGGCAGCGAGCCGAGCGTCTTTAGCGGCAACCTAGGCGATCGCACACGTT
>CABPXT010000255.1:0-1533 GCA_902461405.1 uncultured Collinsella sp. | reverse complement strand
CTGTGCGAAACCCGCCGACGTCGACGCCGTCTATATCGGCAGCCCCAACGCACTTCACTACGAGCAGGCCCTTGCCTGCATCGCCGGTGGCAAGCACGTCATCGTCGAGAAGCCCTTCTGCGCCACCGAAGCGCAGGCGCTGGAAGTCTTCCGCGCTGCCGAGGCAGCAGGTGTCGTGGCCCTCGAGGCCATGCGTCCCCTCCACGACCCCGCCTTCCACGCCATCGAGGACGCCCTGGGCGAGATCGCCCCCATCCGCCGCGCCTCATTGCGCTTTGGCAAATATTCCTCGCGCTACAACGAGATTCTCGCGGGACGCGCCACCAATATCTTCGACTGCAATATGGCATCGGGTTCCCTCATGGACATTGGCGTCTACACCGTCGAGCCCATGGTCGAGATTTTCGGCATGCCCTCCGGCCTTACGAGCATGGCTACTCTGCTCGACCCCGCCACGCGACAGCTCACGCACGGCCCCATCGACGGCTGCGGTTCCATCCTCGCCAGCTACGGCGGTGGCCGTATCTCCGTCGAGCTCGCGCACTCCAAAATAACGAATGACCTGCTACCTTCGCAGATCGAAGGCGAGCGTGGCACTATCCAGATCGACCATCTGTCCACGCCCCGCAATGTCCGCATCGACTATCGCGGCGATGTCGTACGCGGCTCGGCGACCGAGGCACCGCGCGAACAGGGCGACAACGGCCGCGTGCTCGACCTGCCCAAATCGAGCAACACTATGGAATACGAACTCACAGACTTTATCACCGCCATCGGCGGCATCGATAACGTTAAGGAAGAGATTTGGGAGACCCCGGCGGGACGTCACGAACTTGGCCACTACCGCGATGTCACGCTCGTCTCATTGCGCATCATGGATGCCGTGCGCCAGCAGGCCGGCATTACCTTCCCGTCCGACGCAGGCAAGCAGGCCTAGCGATGGGCTTCTTCGATGCGTTCTTCTCCAGCGTCACCGGCGGCAGTCGAGAGCCTCAAAAACCATCAAACATCGAGCTCGAGTTGCGCCGCAGGCTTACTGTGCTCGCAAGCGACGAGGCCACTCAAGACACTCCCCTGCGCTATTTCCTGCGCTGGGCGGGGCAAGTCCAGGGCGTTGGTTTTCGCTTTACCAACACCAACCTCGCGCAGGCACGCGCACTCACCGGCTGGGTGCGCAACATGGAAGACGGCTCGGTCGAGATGGAGATACAGGGAGCACCGGCAAACATCCTATCTCATCTCGAGGCGCTTCATGCCTCCTACGAGCGCATGGGAACGCGTTTTCGCCTCGTAGAAGCCCAGGCCCAAGCCCCACTTGCCAATGAAGACAGTTTCATTCCTCGTTATTAGTATTGTGTGCTAAATACGGTATCATTTACCTACGACCGTTGATAGAAAAGAGGCGAGGCGCATGGCGGTGCAAAGAAGGAATACCAGGCAGCGAAAGCTGGTTCTTGATGCCGTGCGCCAAAGTTATAGGCTCTGTTAGACCAAATTTGACACGATCGGCTGTTCGTCGAACCGGAAAATAAT
>CABPXT010000254.1:0-1548 GCA_902461405.1 uncultured Collinsella sp. | reverse complement strand
CCAAGGTGACGGTATCCATGTGGCAGATATAGATCAGCCGCGGCTCGTCGCTTTGGCCCGGCACGGTGACTTTAAGGTTGCGGCGCCCGGGCAGCACTTCGAGCTCCTCAATCTGCACGGCATCGAGCGCAGAACTATCAAGTTGTGCCAGCTGCTGCTCAATGAGCCTCTTAATGAAGCGCTCAATTTCATCCTCATACGCGCCCGGGTCTGAGCTGTCGATCCGCACGAGCTCCTGCGCAAGCCGCCAGGCAAAGTCCTCATCAACCATATGCAACCTCACAATCAGTCTGCTTGCCAAACCGATTGTAAGCCTCTTGAGAGATCCGCGGCGTGCGCGCAGCGGTATTTACCGTTCGCAGGCCGAGCCAGCGCGTTTGCCGTCCAGGCGGGTTTACAAACGACGCGGTGGGTACGTACCCTTCAAGGACGACATGCTGTGCGACATATCTGCCTTTCGGTATCACCGGATACCCCCACAGGTCTTGGCAATAATGCCGGACCTGCCCGATTCTGCGGACGATCCGCGCAGGGAGCACCTATGTGAGCATCCGCTCGTCAAGCATTTCCTGGGCACCCCGTTACACGTGTTGGCGCAGGGCGTCTGCGGGCGTAAGGGCGATCGCATTGTCAGGCATGTTTGGAACGGGGAGAGGCCGTTTGATTCCGTGCGGCAGACGGAGTTTGGCCTCGATGTTGCGTCCCCACTCTTTACCCTGCTGACCCTGGCTTCCTCGGTCTCAAACGAGCGTCTAATCATGTGCATGTATGAGATGTGCGGCACCTTTGCCGTGTGCAAGATTGCGCCTCAGGTAAAGTCGGCACTTGAGCAGGCATATGGGAGCCGATGGAGTGACGCACGGTCGGGCTGGGAAAACGTAAAGGATACCTCGGGGAATCCAACAGACTTGTGGAAACGACCTCCCTTGATTGAGCTCTCTGAACTTACCGAGTACGTCGATAAGATCCCGGGGCTCCGCGGCGCTAAATCGTTCACGCGTGCCGCGAAATGCATTACGGGGGTGGCGGCATCGCCGCTCGAGGTCCAGGCTTCGATGCTGTTTGGCCTTACGAGGTTGCGCGGCGGCGAAGGGCTGCGCCTTACCAATAACGTCGAGATTCGCTTGACGCGCAGCGCCCGCCTGATTTCGGGGCTTGATAGGCGCTATGCCGATATCCTGCTGGCAAATAAGGACGGCAGCCGAGAGTGTCTGGTTGAATGCCAGGGTAAAGCCATTCACGGATCCATTGAATCCAAGATTTCGGACTCCGATCGAACGACGGCGCTGCAAGCGATGGGATATCCCGTCATTCTGATGACCTATGGTCAGCTGGCCGACTCCGATGCCTTCCGCGTGGTGATGGAGCTCATCATGTCCTATCTCGATGTGCCGCTGAAAGACAAGACGCCGCGACAGCAGGAGCTCGAACGGCGGCTTCGTGAGGAGATTTTTATCGATTGGGCAGGAATGTAGCCGCGCGGGTGGAAAACGGGTGGCGCGCGCAGACGTGGTGTAAGAGCGTCCCGAGGTCCGTCGCTGCAAGTCC
>CABPXT010000253.1:0-1585 GCA_902461405.1 uncultured Collinsella sp. | reverse complement strand
CAGCTGTGCGCTCTCCCGGGCGGTGCCCGCGCTTCCCAGCCGCAGCCGCATGCTCGGCCGCGGCCTCGTCGCCAAAGTAGCGCAGCATGTATTCGCGCAGGCAACCGGTGGTATTGCAGTAGCCCTCCATCTGGCTGAGCAGACGATAACGGTTCTGGAGCGCCCACGCGCGCTGCTCGTCGTCAAGCGCCTCGTCGGCCGCATCGCCGCGGTCGATCAAAAAGCGGCGCATGCGAAAATCGTTACCGTTCCACAGCAAGTGACAGCTGGCCGGATCGCCATCGCGGCCAGCGCGGCCCGCCTCTTGGTAGTACGCCTCGATGCTCTCGGGCACGTTGTTGTGAATCACATAGCGCACGTTGGGCTTGTCGATACCCATGCCAAAGGCGTTGGTGGCAACCATCACCTGAATGTCGTCGTCGATAAAGGCACGCTGACTCTGGCGGCGGGCGTCGTTGCCCATGCCGGCATGGTAGCGGCCCACGCGAATGCCGCTAGGGCCCAGTGCCTCGGCAAGCTCCGCGGCCAGCGCGTCGACCGTCTTGCGGGTCGAGCAATACACGATGCCGCTCTCGCTCGAATGCGCGATCACGTAGTCGCGCACCCACGCGGCCTTGGCCTTGTCGCCCATCTCCTCGCAACCAAAGTAGAGGTTCTTGCGATCAAAACCCGTCACCACGGTCGCTGGGTTTTGCAAGCCGAGCATTTGCTGGATATCGGCGCGCACACGCTCGGTCGCCGTGGCGGTAAACGCCGCCACGATCGGGCGCCGCGGCAGCGAATCGATGAACTCACGAATCTGCAGGTAGGCGGGGCGAAAATCCTGGCCCCATTGGCTTACGCAGTGGGCCTCGTCAATGGCCACGAGCGGAACGCCGATGCCGCCTTCGGCCGCAGCTTCCTGCGCAAAGGCCAGAAAGCACGGCTCGAGCAGGCGCTCGGGCGCCACATACATAAGCTGATAACGGCCCTCGCGCGCCCGCTTGAGCACGGTGTTTTGCTGGGCCGGGGTAAGGCTGGAGTTGAGATAGCTGGGGCGCGCACCCGCCGCGAGCAGCGCGCGGGTCTGGTCCTCCATAAGAGACAGCAACGGGCTCACCACAAAGGTGATGCCGGGCAGCATAAGCGCAGGCACCTGGTAGCAAATGGACTTGCCGGCGCCCGTGGGCATAACGCCCAGCGCATCGCGACCGGCAAGGATCGCATCGACCATGCGGTCCTGTCCCGGGCGAAACGAGGTGTAGCCAAAATAGGCGCCGAGCGTGTCGAGCGCCATCTGCTGCATGCTATCGGTCATAGTTTCCTAACGTCAGAATCATCTGTCGCCGATTATACGCCGCCACGCGGACCGGTGCCGCACGGCCGCCGCCCAAACTAGTCGTTGGGGACGTTCTTAAACGACTAGTCAAACAAGAACGTCCCCAACGACTAATCTCTTGACAAGCGCGAAAACGTCGCTGGTTGAGCATAAGTCAGCGAAAACGCCCCTAAGCGAGCAAGGTGACGTGAAAGAGGAGGGAAGCGTACTTCGGTACGCGACCGACGATTGAACGTCAGATTGCCGCTTAGGGGCGTTTGCAGCGTC
>CABPXT010000252.1:0-1598 GCA_902461405.1 uncultured Collinsella sp. | reverse complement strand
TACGACTATGGCACCGTTCCCGCCGAAGAGCTGACAAACTATTGGGTCGAGGGAGCCAGTGAGGGTGCCAACAGCGCGCTCAACACCTATCTCACCTGCATCAACGCATCCGACCGGGACCTCGAGTACTTTATCAACGAGCTCCGCAATATCGGCAGACCGGTTGTTCTTGTCTTTTTTGGCGACCATCAGCCGAGCGCCGCAACGACTCTCAACGACGAGCTGTACCCTCAGGAAGATACGGCAAGCCACGCTTTCCGTATCTATCAGTCGACATATCTCGTCTGGGCTAACTATGAGATCGCCGGCAATACCGAGCTCAACGTCTACGACACCGTCGGGGCAAACGAGATTGCAGCCATTACCCTTAATAAGATCGGCGCCCCGCTCACCAATTACCAAAAGGCCCTGCTTGCGACAAGGTCAGATGTGCCCACCATCAATGTCGCCGGCTATCTCGGTGCCGACGGGCTGCGCTACGACTTGGAATCGGAAGACAGCCCCTACGCCTCGACGATCGACAAGCTGCAGCGCATGCAATACCTCGAGTTCGCCAGCAAAGTTCAGTAAGCCCGCCCATTCGCTTGGGCCCACCGTATTGCAAGCACGCTCGGCCCAAACGCATCGCAAATGACTCCCGCTCGCAAACGAGGGTACAATGACGCTCGTGTCACATCGCGGGGCCCCGGCCCCAGCATATACAAAGGAGTCATACATGGGTTGCGAACACGCACAGGCCGCCGGCGGACAAACGTCGCCGTCGCAATTTGAGGAGAACACGCTGTCCGAGGTCAAGCGCGTCATCGCCGTGCTTTCCGGCAAGGGCGGTGTCGGCAAGTCATTTGTCACCGGTGCCATCGCCACCGAGCTTGCCCGTCACGGCCACAAGGTCGGCGTCCTCGATGCCGACATTACCGGTCCCTCTATCCCCAAGATGTTCGGTATGAGCGGACGCCACGTCCATGCCCTTGGCAACCTTATGCTGCCTGAAATCTCCGAGCACGGCGTCAAGGTCATGAGCTCCAACCTGCTGCTCCAAAACGAGACCGACCCCGTCCTTTGGCGCGGTCCGGTCATCGCAGGCGCCATTAGGCAGTTCTGGAGCGAGACCTCGTGGGGCCCCATCGACTACCTGCTGGTCGACATGCCTCCGGGAACAGGCGACGTCGCGCTCACCGTCTTCCAGTCGCTGCCCGTCGACGGCATCGTCATCGTCACGAGCCCGCAGGATCTGGTCTCGATGATCGTCGCCAAGGCGGTCAACATGGCCGAGAAGATGAACGTCCCCATTCTGGGCATTGTCGAGAACATGAGCTATATTGAGTGCCCCGACTGCGGCAAGAAGATCGAGGTCTTTGGCAAGAGCAAGCTCCCCGAGGTCGCAGAGCGCTATAACCTCGACATCTTGGGCAAGCTTCCCATTAATCCGGCACTCGCCGAGGCCTGCGATAAGGGCGAGGTCGAGACCGCGCTGCCCGATGGCATGTTGCCCAAGGCAGTCTCTGCCGTCGAGGCCATTACCCCGCACGAGACCGACGAGGCCTAAGTGAACGCGAGCGCCTTCTATGACGTCCTGATAATCGGCGGCGGGGCTTCAG
>CABPXT010000251.1:0-1605 GCA_902461405.1 uncultured Collinsella sp. | reverse complement strand
CCCCAGCCAATACACGGAATCGTCGATTGTGCACTTCTCCTGCACTATCGCCGCATCGCCGATTGCGCCGGTGAGTGCACGATTGCCCGTCGTATAGCCGCCCACCGAGAGCAAAATCGCCACGCTATCGTCTCCGCCGCCCGGCTCAAGTTCCTCGTACTCGGACTCCGAAAGCGGTATCGCGCTGTTCGCAAGTTCGTCCACGTCATCCGAAATCTTAGAAAAGGTAAAAGCGAAAAGTCCCGCGTCATCGGCGGCACCGTAGCCCACGCTCTCGCCTTGCCACTCATAGTTTTGATGCTTGAGCAGGCGCACCAGGTCGGCGCCGTCCAAGTTGATCGCAGCATAGACCGTCACGTTGGCGTTGTCGTCTACACAGGCGGCGTCCGCCGTGGTCGCCTTCTTGGCACCGCCCGCGCCGCCCAATCCGCCCGAGCAGCCAGCCAGCGCACAAGCCAGCGCACCCGCGCCTGCCACAAAGGCCGCACGGTTCATCGTCACTTCATTCATCATGTTCGTTCCTCGCTATGGTATTGGCCACGTCGCACCTAGCCGAGCGCGCGTCCAGTCTTTTCCTGCCAAAACTCGTCTATCGTCGGAGCACCGCCGCCCTGGGTAAACCTACCGGTCTTGATAGCCTCCTCGGTAATGAGATCCAAGCGGTAGTCACCGTTTTCCATCGGACTCGCCATGGCAACGTGCCGCGCCATGTTGGAACCGTATACGCACGCGATCCATGAGCCCGAAGTAATCTGCGCCCGGTCCTCGACCGGCACGGAAAAGCCCGCGATAACATCCTCGCAGCTCGAATAGCCCGAAAGTTGCAGCGTGAACATCACGGTGCTTCCGGTGCCGCCCTTGTCGAGCTTTCCGATTTCGTCCTCGCCGAGCCATTCGGTCGCGCCGTCCTTGCTGATATTGCAGACGCTGAGCACGTGTCCCGCCTCGTCCTCGTACATCTCGAGCGCGTCTTGCCAGGTATAGCCCTGCTGCGAGGCAAACTCCTGCAACTGCCAGCCCTTAAGCTCGAGGAGCGCCGCGATGCTGATGTTGCGGTGCGCATCCCAGCAATCATCCGACCACGTATCGAACGCATCCGCCGAGCCGCTGTCCGCGCCCGGGCCGCGGTCCGCGTCGCCGGAATCGCCCGACGTCGCACCCGCGTCCATCTTGTCCTTTACCGGGCGGTCGTCGTTAAAACCCGTCGCATCCTGCGTCCGCTGTCCGCCGCACCCCACAAGCGTCAGCAGCGCCGTTCCCGCCGCCGCGACAAATGCCGTGCGCGAAAGTACCGTCTCCCTCATCATTGTTCCTTTCCCGTTCTTTATCACCATGCCGAGAAACACATCCGGCATCGATTCACACATAACCCGCCTCACGCTATTGACGAGGCAGTTCCGTCCAGCCAAAACCGGGTTCAAAGCCATCGCGTGTACCGATCACATCGCCCGAACCGTTGATCCAGGCCTGGTCGGCCATCACCGAGACCTCGACATCGGTGCCGTCGGGTCTGGTGTAATGGTTGACCCCGCGAATGGCATCGGAATACGAAGCGGTGCCCGCCCCCACGCCCGCGCTGGAAAAATTGGCGGCGCTGGCAGCCAT
>CABPXT010000250.1:0-1641 GCA_902461405.1 uncultured Collinsella sp. | reverse complement strand
TTCGGCTTCCTTTCGCGAGCACCAGATGCTTGTTCAGGGCCGCGACGGACGCCTTGGCGACGATGCGGTCGACCTGCTTCTGATCGAGCTTCTCGAACTCGTCAAGGGCCTTGAGACCCTTCTTGACAAGGGCGTCGACCTCGGCTTCGGCCGCCGCGCGCTTCTCCTCGGGGCTCGGCTTGGCGGGCGCCTCGACCTGTGTTGCTTCTGCCATGAATACTCCTCGACTAGCTGTGGTTTCATTCCGTTGTCGTTGCCGCCATCACCTGGCGGATCATCCATCCACATGCTCGCTATTGCGCATCTGTGGCCTACGTCACAATCTACGTGATACACTGCGCAAACGCACACGAACAAAAACGACGGCGTTTCGTGTTTGTTTTTGGTATTTATTTGTTGCTATTTGTTACATTTAACCTTGTTTTGCTGCCGATATTCCACGAAATGATATCTTTTGTTCGCTTTTTGCGACATCGCACACCATCAAACGAATTTTCGAGACACAACTTATATAAAGCATGTTTATAAAAGTTGCACTCGTCGACAAACTTTTATAAAATTATTTATTAAAAGCGGTGTCATGCGTCCGGCACCACACGGAATCGACCCAGCAACGAGGCTCCAATGACGACCACGGACACCGACATCGCCACAACCCGAAACATCACCAAGACGCGCAACAGGCAGGCCATCATCCGCCACCTCGCAACGCACGGCAACGTCACCAAGCGCCAGCTGCAGCTCGATCTGCAGCTGAGCCTGCCAACCATCACCGGCAACATCCGCGCGCTCGAACACGACGGCATCATCACCCCCGGCCCCCTGACCGACTCCACGGGCGGCCGCAAATCCCAAAGCTACCGGTTCAACCCGAGTCATCGCACCGCAATCGGCGTCACCATGCACCGCAGCACCCTGCGCCTATGCGCCATCGACCTGCAGGGGCGCCCCATCGCCACCCTCTCGCGCACGCTCCCCTATGCCAACGCCAACGCCTACTACCAGCGGATGGGTTCGGCGATCAACGATTTCGCCGCGGAGACCGAAAAGGCCCACGGCCCCGTGCTCGGCGTATCCTTCGCCATCCCCGGTGCCATCTCGGCCGACGGCACCGTCATCACCTTCAACGACTCGACCGGAGCGACCGGCGTCACCATCGACACCATCGCCCAGTCGGTGCGCTACCCGCGTCAACTAATCCGCGAGGCCGCGGCCATCGCCATGACCGAAACGCTGCACGACACCGCCATCAGCGACGCCATATGCCTGTACCTGAACCGCAGACCCAGCGGCGCGCTCATCATGAACGGCCGCCTGCACCGCGGCCCGAACCTGTGCGATGGCGCCATCGAACACATGACGCTCATCCCAGGCGGCAAACCGTGCCACTGCGGCAGGCGCGGCTGCATGGCCGCCTACTGCTCTCCCGAAAACCTGCCGGAGGACTACGAGAGCATCCCCGGCTTCTTCAGCGTGCTGGAGCAAGGCGAGACCCATCACCGCGAGCGCATGAACGACTGGCTCGACCACGTGGCGCTGGCCATCGCCAACGTGCGGTGCGTCATCTGCGCCGACGTCGTCATCGGCGGGGAGGCGGCGCTGTACCTCGACCACGACAACATCGCCGACCTGCAGCGGCGG
>CABPXT010000249.1:0-1643 GCA_902461405.1 uncultured Collinsella sp. | reverse complement strand
GCTCAGCACGATGGGGCTGCTGCGAAGGCGGCGCTCAAGGCCGCCGAGATGGAGGCAAAGCTCGCCGCCATGGATCCCGAGAAAGCGGCCAAGGTCCGCGCGGCGCTTGCCGCCAAGGCCGCCCGCGACAAGCAGAAAGAGGAGGCGTAAGGTCCATGGCACATCGCTCCGTTATTCCGTTTGGCCCGCAGCACCCGGTGCTGCCCGAGCCGCTTCATCTGGACCTGGTGATCGAGGACGACCGCGTCATCGAGGCAATTCCGCAGATCGGCTTTGTGCACCGTGGGCTCGAGAAGCTCACCGAAAAGCGCGACATGCACCAGTTTGGCTACATCGCCGAGCGCATCTGCGGCATCTGCGCCGTGGGCCACAGTTGCGGCTATGCCAGCGCCTGCGAGCGCATGCTCGACATCGAGGTGCCCGGCCGCGTGCAGTATATCCGCACCATTTTGCATGAGCTTTCGCGCATTCACTCGCACCTGCTGTGGCTGGGCCTGCTCGCCGATGCCTTTGGCTTCGAGGCGCTGTTCTATCGTTCGTGGACCCTGCGCGAGCAGATTCTCAAGATATTCGAGAGCACCTGCGGCGGCCGCGTGATTCTGTCGATTAACGAGATCGGCGGCCTTAAGCACGATATCGAGGATTCCGAGCTGGCGGGTATTGTCCAGACGCTCGATGCCATGCGTCCCGACTACGAGGCCCTGGTGCATACGTTTTTGGACGACGACAGCTGCGGCGAGCGCCTGCATGGCGTGGGCGTGATCAGCAAGAAGGACGCGCTGGAGCTTTCGATGGTCGGTCCGTTCGGTCGCGCCTCGGGCGTGGATTACGACGTGCGCATGTTTGGCGACGGCGCCTATGCGGATCTGGCCGCGTTTGAGCCCATCGTGGCGACCGACGGCGACTGCTATGCCCGCTGCCAGGTGCGTTGCGCCGAGGTCACCCAGGCCATGGACATTATCAAGGAGCTTGTGGGCAAGATTCCGCACGACGGCATCGGTGGACGCACCAAGCTCACGCCGGCCGACGGCGCGCGTGGCGAGGTAGTGATTGAGCAGCCGCGCGGCGAGGCGTACTACTATGTGCGCGGCAACGGCACCAAGAACCTGGACCGTTTCCGCGTGCGCACGCCGACGTCGCAAAACCTGGCGGGTCTGACGCATGCGCTGCAGGGCGTGCTCCTTGCCAACGTGCCCATGATTATCCTGACCATCGACCCCTGCATTAGCTGCACGGAAAGGTAGGCGCGGCATGAGTTTGCTGACATTTGCCAAGACGGCCTTGGGTTCTATGGTCAAGCAGCCGGTAACGGTGCGCTATCCGCAGGAGAAGCTCGCGGCACCCGAGCGCCTGCGCGGGCATATCGTCAACGATATGGACGTGTGCATCTGCTGCGGCATGTGCGCGCGCCGTTGCCCGGCGGGTGCACTTGCGGTCGATCGCAAGGGCGGAACGTGGTCGATTGACCCGTATGCCTGCGTGGTGTGCGGTGAGTGCATCGAGAGCTGCCCCAAGCACTGCCTGACTATGGACACCGCCCGCACTCCAGTCGCAGCGGACAAGACTCCCACGGTGGAAACCAAACCGGAGTAGCGCTGGAATAGAGTTGGAATAGGGGCCGGTGGGGCAAAAATGCCCCACCG
>CABPXT010000248.1:0-1688 GCA_902461405.1 uncultured Collinsella sp. | reverse complement strand
TTATTTTCCGGTTCGACGAACAGCCGATCGTGTCAAATTTGGTCTAACAGAGCCTTTGCTTTAGCGTCTCGGATACCGGCATTGGTATGACGCCCGAGTTTTTGACGCACATTTACGAGCCGTTTGCCCAGGAAGGCGACGATGCGCGCAGCAAGTTCCAAGGAACCGGCATTGGCATGTCTATCGTCAAATCGCTCATCGATATGATGGGCGGCACGATTGAGATTTCGAGTGAGGTTGGCGCGGGAAGCACGTTCAACGTCCAGATACCGCTCGATATCGACAAGAACCCTCAGATAAAAGAATGTGCAGACACGCAGGTAAGCAGCTGCTCGCTCGCCGGCATGAACGTCCTTTTGGCAGAAGATAACGAGCTCAATGCCGAGATTGCCCAGGCTCTGCTCGAAAGCGAGGGCATCGTCGTAACTCGCGCCGCCGACGGCAACGAAGCGGTCGACCTATACGTTGGCCGTCCCGCGGGTAGCTTCGATGCGATTCTAATGGACATCATGATGCCGGGCATGGACGGCTACGAGGCAACCCGGGCGATCCGCCTGAGCGAAAAGGCCGATGCGGCCGACATCCCCATCATCGCGCTCACCGCCAACGCCTTTGCCGAAGACGCCAAGGCGGCACACGACGCCGGCATGAACGCCCATCTGCCCAAACCGCTCGACTTTAACAAGCTCAAAAACATACTCGCCTGTATCAAGAAAAACGGGGCTGTTTCGCTATAGTTTGTGCTCAACCACCATGCGCAGTAGAAAGGAAGCCAACGATGTTTAGGCCCTTACGTCGAAAGAAACGCGCCATCACCGACGAGGAAGCGCGCGAACTGCTCGCTACCTGCAAGCGCGGCGTCTTTGCCGTCAACGGCGATGATGGCTACCCCTATGCCATTCCCGTCAACTACTTCTTTGACGCCGAGCACGACAAGATTTATTTCCATGGCGCCAAGGCTGGCCACAAGGTCGATTCACTCAGGCATGATGATAAAGTCTGCTTTACCGTTTACGGCAACGAGTGGTACAAGGACGGCGACTGGGCTCCTTACGTCATGAGCACCGTGGTCTTTGGCCGTTGCCGCCTGGTAGATGAAGCGCCTGCGTTTATCGAGGACAAAGTCCGCCAGCTCGCGCTTAAGTACTACCCTTCTGCCGAAGAAGTCGAGGAAGAAATCGCCAAAGACATAAAGGGCGTCCAACTCTACGAGATTTCGATTGAACATCTTTGCGGCAAGCAGATTCATGAAAAGTAGCGAATGCGGAAAACGTGCTCGCTACCCTCTGCGCCCCATGTGCCCACGCATTTTGACGGCGTGGGCACATGGGGCAGCACTCGAATCGAGCGCCCCCTATACCCCAAAAACGTAGCGGTCCAGGCGCTCACACGCCTCCTTTACCCGCGAAAGCGGCAGCGCCAGATTCACGCGAATGTGGCAGGGCCCGTGGAACGGGCGGCCGTCCTGATACCCCACGCCCACGCGCGCCCCCTCGTCGAGCAGCCACTGAATATCGTGGCCATGCTCGCGACACCACTCGGTGCAGTCCAGAAACACCATGTACGTGCCCTGCGGACGCGAATAGCCCACACCCTCAAAATGCTCGTCCACGTAATTGCAGAAGTACTCGATATTGCCGGCAAGCACCTGGTTGAGCTCATCAACCCACTCGTAGCCTTGCGGCTGG
>CABPXT010000247.1:0-1694 GCA_902461405.1 uncultured Collinsella sp. | reverse complement strand
GGCGGCGCTCGCGGCTTCGACCTATGGCGTGGGCGAGCTGATGCTCCGTGCGGTTCGCGCCGGGGCAAAGACTATCTATATTGGTTTGGGCGGCAGTGCCACCAACGACGGCGGCGCCGGCATGCTGCAGGCGCTGGGCGCGCGTGTGGTCGATGATCAGGAATGCGATGTCGCCCCCGGTCTTGCCGGCCTTGAGCAGGTGGCGAGCGTTGATTTGGCGCCAGCGCTGCAGGCTTTGGATGGCGCTCGTATCGTTGTGCTTTCGGATGTCGAGAATCCGCTCGTAGGGCGTCGCGGCGCGCTTGCGGTGTTCGGCGGACAGAAGGGTCTGCCGACGGATGATGCCGAGGCGCTGAGCAGGTGCGACAGCTGGATGGTCGGCTACGGTCGCTTGCTCGATGCTGCGATTGCCGGAGCTCGAGCCCAGGGGTTGTTGCGCACACCCGAGAACGTACGGACATTTGGCTCGGTGCTTGGCGTGCCCGGCGCGGGCGCTGCCGGTGGCTTGGGCGCGGCGTTGCTGGCGCTCGGCGCGGAGCTACGCTCGGGCGTGGAGACGGTGCTCGATCTGATTGGGTTTGACGAGCGCGTACGCGATGTCGACCTGGTCATTACAGGTGAGGGCAATATGGACGAGCAATCCGCCGCCGGCAAGGCGCCGGTGGGTGTGGCTCGTCGTGCGAAGCGATATGGCAAGCCGGTGGTCGCCGTCGTGGGCGGTCGCGCCGTCAGCCTGGACACGGTGTATGAGCAGGGTATCGACTTGGTTTTGCCGATTTGCCGCAAGCCCATGGACCTGGAGCAGGCACTCGATCCGCAAGAAGCCACAACCAACCTCATCTGTGCCGGCGAGGCGGCTGCCCAAGCCTATGACCTCGCTCGCCTCTAAAACCCATCCCTCCAATAACTTGCGGTGAAATACGGAGTGTTTTTGCCTTTAAGGTGCCAATTCAGTCCGTATTCCACCGCAACTTCGTGAATGGTCATCCGAGGCTGGCCGCCTTGGGCCTTGGGTCGGACCGTTTGCCACGAAATGCGGCCATCTACTACGTTAAACCGGTCACCCTCGACCATCCCGGAATTTGCAAAAACAAAACCGCAGGTAGAGAGCTTACCGATTTCCGAAAAAGTCGGCTATGGTCGACCCCTGCGACCAAAACGTAGTAGATAGGCCCTTTTCGTGGCACAGCACCAGATCAGTCTATTTAGGACGGGGCTTCCTTGACTACTTTCGCCACCCTGATGCCCCACCAGTCAAAAAGTAGTCAAAAAGCCCCGCCCCAAATTAGCTACCTTGCTCTGGCGGGCGGGAGCAGGTAAGATATACCGAGCGCCTAGCGCGTTCGATGGGTTCGGATGACGACTTTTTCCGATCCGGGCCGGGCCGGAAAGGACCCAGCCATAAGGAGCCTCTGTCGGGCATCCGAATCCATCGAGCGCACGGGCGCTTTTTGGTGCCGCGATGCGGTCCCGGTGCCGGCGGGCTGTTTGGTGTCTCGCTGGTCCTCGGCCTTGCCTGCGGGATCGCTCGACTACCAAACAGCCCGCCGGCACCGGGACCACTTCGTCCAAAAATCACCCGTAAAGGCGCGTTAGTCTAATAAATCTATCCCTTAAGGAACGCGGCTTGCTAGTGTTGTCTGGGCATTGATGGCTGCGTGGTACAAGAGACGGCGGCATTGCCCTCTGTTTTT
>CABPXT010000246.1:0-1704 GCA_902461405.1 uncultured Collinsella sp. | reverse complement strand
GCGGCCTGTTCTTTACGGTGTTCTTGAGCGATAGCACGCTCGGCTGGGGCGCTCAGCGCGTCGTGGGCGGTCTGTGCTTTTGCCTGGGCCTGGTGCTGGTGCTGGTGTGCGGCGCCGAGCTGTTCACCGGCAATTCTCTTATGGTCTGCGCGCTCAAGAGCAAAAAGATCACCCTGGCTCAGATGCTCAAGGCCTGGGTCGTCGTGTGGGTCGGCAATTTTGTCGGCGCTCTGTTCATCGTCTTTTTGGTGTACATGGCCGGCATTTACAAGCTCAACGGCGAGGCGGTCGCCAATTCCATGGTGAGCGTCGCCGCCGGCAAGGTGACGATCGACTGGGTGACGATCTTCTTCCGTGGCATCCTGTGCAACATCTTTGTGTGCCTGGCCGTGTGGATTGGTACCGCCGGCAAGACCGTGGTCGATAAGGTTGTGGGCATTCTGCTGCCGATCGCTGCCTTTGTGGCCTGCGGTTTTGAGCACTGCGTTGCCAATATGTACTTTTTGCCCATGGGTGCCGTGATGCACGCGTGCGGCTATGGCGCCGACGTCGCCGGCGCCGATGCGCTCAACGTCGCGGGCATTGCGTTTAACCTGTCCGCCGCCACGCTGGGTAACATTGTGGGCGGCGCGGTTCTGATCGCGCTCGGCTACTGGTTTATCTACGCCAAGAAGTCCGAGGCGTAAGGTACCGTCTGTTTGACGTTGGGCCTCCCGCGGGGCGTTGCCGTGCGGGAGGCTTTTTTGGCCTGGGGCCCGGTGCCGGGCTGTTGGCTTGTTGTGTTTGGCTGATGAAAGGGGTAAACGAGATGGCATCTGCTGTGGAGCGTGACGGTCGCGCCGTGGTGACCACATGCGGGGGATGCTATGCCGATTGCGCCTTTGCGGCACGCGTTGAGGACGGCTGCGTGTTGGCCGAGTTGCCGGTGCCGGGGCACCCGTGCGCTGCGCGTGCCCTGTGCGCCCGCGGACGGCATCGCCTGGCAATGCCGTTTGACGAGCGCGACCGCATTGTGCACCCCATGCGTCGGCGAGCTGATGGCTCGGGGTTCGATGCGATTTCGTGGGACGAGGCGTTCGCGCAGATTGCGGCGCGCCTTGGGGGGATTATTGACGAGTGTGGTCCGCGTGCGCTGGGCATGACGCTCGGCGTGCCCTCGTTCGACCGCTACTGGGCCTATCGCTTTATGCATGCGCTGGGCTCGCCCAATGTGTACGGTGCCGACGGTGCCTGCGAGGTAAGCCGACTTACCGGTTGGGAGCATACCCTGGGCTACAGCCCCACCTCCGACTTGGCGCATACCGATTGCATCATGTATTTGGGGCGTTCTATCGTCGATTCGTCGACGATGGGGGCCGTTGATGCGCTCAACGATGCACGCCGGCGCGGGGCGAAGATCATCGTGGTTGACCCCCGGCGCAGCGGCTCGGCCGCGCTTGCCGACCGCTGGCTGCGCGTGCGCCCGGGCTGCGACCTGGCCTTGCTGCTGGGCATTGCGCATGTCTTGATTGCCGAGGACTTGTACGACCACGAGTTTGTTGCCCGCTATACCACGGGCTTTGACGAACTGGCGCAGGCGGCCCGTGCCTGGACGCCCGAGTGGGCTGAGTCGATGTGCGACGTGCCAGCCGCAGAGATTGTCGCCACGGCGCGCGATCTCGCTGCCGCCGCGCCTGCCGCTGTGGGGGATGCGGGCTTTCATGG
>CABPXT010000245.1:0-1733 GCA_902461405.1 uncultured Collinsella sp. | reverse complement strand
CGCTCAACAAGGAGCTCCAGACGCCAGGCGGCATTGGCGGGACTTGTCGAGGGCAGGACGACGGCGGGCAACCCCGTCCGATCTTGCAAGTAGCGTTTATAGAGTCGCCCTGCCGTACCGCCGTTACAGACAACGACCTCGATCGGCGCGGCATCGGTAATGCGCTCGATATGTGCCGGCACAACGTTGCGAATGCTCGCGTCGCTTGAGCCCTTGATATCACAGCTCTCGATCACGTCCCACAGGGCCACACCGCCGTTGAGCAGCATGGATCGCTTGGCAGCAATCGAGGCGTCGAGCGTCGCGGGCTCGCCGCTCGCCAAAAAGTCTCCCTCGTTGGGCGGCACGGGCACACCGAGGCACGCGGCCATCACGCGCCAAAAGCGATTCTGAGGGTTGCCGTAATAAAAGGCATTGGCGCGCGAAAGCACCGAGGGAAACGACCCCAGCAGCAAAACGCGCGAGTGCTCGTCAAACACGGGTTCAAACCCATGCTCAATATGTTGATAGCCCTCGTCGGACGCAGCCATGGCCTAGGCCCTCAGCAGATAACGCACCTCGTAGGGTGCAAGCTCAAGGGCACCCGTTAGCTCGACTGTGGGCGCGCCGTCGGCAAGTAGGTCGGCAAAGGAGCCGTTGAGCTCGCCGGCTCCAAAGGTATAGGGCTCGTTCACGGCATTGACCGCCACGAGCACCGTCGCGTCGTCGCAGGCGCGCTCGAACAGCAGCTGCTTGTTCTGGATCACCACGTTGCGATAGGCACCGTAGTTGAGGGCACGGGCCGCCGCGTCGTTTGCCGAGCGCAGGTGCGCGAGCTGCTTGACAAATGCCGTCAGCTCGTTGGGCGCAGGCTCATCGAGCGCAGGGCGCAGCGCCCAGTCGCCATCGGGGCCGCCCTTTTCGCCAGCAATCCCCCACTCGCTGCCATAGTAGACACACGGAATGCCCGGCATGCCAAAGAGCATGCCATAGGCGGGGCGCAGGCAGGACTTGTCCGTCAGGATGCTCGCCAGGCGCGGCACGTCGTGGTTGTCGACAAACGACAGCAGATGCTTGCCGCGATAAATGCACCACGGATCGCCGCCAAACTGGCGATGCAGCGAATGGGCAATCTCGAACATGTTGACCGAGTTAAAGCTGGAGTATAGGCCCTTGTAGCACTCGTAGTTGGTGCAGGAGTCGAGCATCTCGTCGTTGACGATCTGGTTGTAGTCGCCGTGGAGCGTCTCGCCGATCAGCACAAAATCGGGCTTGAGCTCACGGGTAAAGGCGTGCAGGCGGCGCATGAAGTCGCGATCGAGCATATAGGCGACGTCCAAACGCAGACCGTCGATGCCAAAGGCCTCGGCCCAGTGACGCACGGACTCAAGCAGGTAATCGACCACGGCGGGGTTTTGCAGGTTGAGCTTCACAAGCTCAAAATGGCCTTCCCAACCCTCGTACCAAAAGCCGTCGCCATAGCAGGAGTCGCCGTCAAAGCTAATGTGGAACCAGTCCTTGTACGGCGAGTCCCACTTATGCTCCTGCACATCACGGAAGGCCCAGAAGCCGCGGCCCACATGGTTGAATACGGCATCGAGCACCACGCGTATGCCATGGGCATGCAGCGTCTCGCACACGGCGGCAAAATCGGCATCCCCACCCAGACGGCAGTCGATGTGGCGCAGGCTGCGCGTATCGTAGCCGTGGCTATCGGACTCGAGCGGCGGGGGGATGGGGACACCGGCGGGCAT
>CABPXT010000244.1:0-1751 GCA_902461405.1 uncultured Collinsella sp. | reverse complement strand
AACCACCACAAAGGGACAGGCACCTTTGTGGTGGTTTTGACGATCGGCTGTTGGCGCTTATGCGTGCGCGGAATCCTCGCGGCGTGCCGAGGGCGACATGCAGGTTTTTCGACTATGACTGCCTTCCATGGCACGCCTCCTTAAGGCCGGGCGCGGCGCGCTTTGGGTATCTCGTACCCGTTACAATCCGCCCGTATTCTTGATGAGGGGGTTTGCCGTGTCAACCCCAATGTTTGGAAAACCATTGCCCCTGACAAAGCCTTTACAGAATGCCGAGGCCCCAAAGCGCGCCCGCAACGCGCCCTGCCTGCGCTAAACTGGAAGGCACGTACGCGATTACGAGAGGAGCCCGCATGGAGGCTTACAAGCAAGAGTTCATCAAGTTCATGGTTGAGTCCGACGTTCTTAAATTCGGCAGCTTTACGCTCAAGAGCGGCCGTCAGTCCCCGTTCTTTATGAACGCCGGCGCCTATGTGACGGGCTATCAGCTCAAGAAGCTGGGCGAGTATTACGCCCAGGCCATCCACGATAACTTTGGCGACGACTTTGACGTGCTGTTTGGACCGGCCTACAAGGGTATTCCGCTGGCCGTCGTGACCGCAATTGCCTACCACGAGCTGTACGGCAAGGAGGTCAAGTACTGCTGCGATCGCAAGGAGGCCAAGGACCACGGCGCCGACAAGGGCAACCTGCTGGGCTACGAGCCCCAGGACGGCGACCGCGTGGTCATGGTCGAGGACGTCACTACCAGCGGTAAGTCCATCGACGAGACCTATCCCAAGGTCAAGGCTGCTGCCGATGTCGAGATCAAGGGCCTCATCGTGTCCCTCAACCGCATGGAGGTCGGCAAGGGTGGCGTGACCACCGCGCAGAAGGAGATCGAGGCCAAGTACGGTTTCCCCGTCGCGAGCATCGTCTCCATGGCCGAGGTCGTCGAGACCCTCTACAACCACGAGATCGACGGCAAAGTCGTCATCGACGACGAGCTCAAGACCGCTATCGACGCCTACTACGAGCAGTACGGAGCTCGTTAGTTACGGCGTTTTACCAAACGCCGTAACTGCTCGACGCTGCGCGGGCCGCATTTGGACAATCTGACGTTCAACTTCAAGGGCGCGACCAGAAGGTCAGCGCCCTTTCGTTTCACGTCACCTTGTCTCAAATGCGACCCGCTCGCTGTCGTTGCCAAAACATCGGCGTTGCTGGGCCGGCACTTGGGGACGTTCCTTTTCTGCCGGCACCTGGGGACACTCCTGATGTGGTCGTTGGGTGTTCCTATAGTTTTGTCAACCGTCGGGGCTACTCCCGGTAGGGCACCCGGTCGCGCATCACGGCGTATATCGCCCTGAGCCGCTTCCTCGCGACGGCCTTGAGCGCCCGCCCGTGCCCCATGCCCCGCGCCCTGCAGGCCCGGTAGTACTCGCCGTAGCGCCCCGAGGACCTCACCAGGCTGTTGCACGAGAAGATCAGCAGGGACTTGAGCCTCGCGTCGCCGCGCCTGGACGCCCTGACCGACCTCACCGACGTTCCGGAGCTCCTCACCCTCGGGGCTATGCCGCAGTACGAGGCCAGGTGGTCGTGGTCCGGGAACCTCCCGATGTCGACCGACACCGCGAGCTGCGCCGCGGTCCTCGGGCCGATGCCGGGCACGGTGAGCAGGCACGCGTAGGTCTCGTCGCCCTCGAGCAGCGCCGCCGTCTCGGCCTCGAGGGCCCCGGCCTCGTCGAGGGCCTCCGATATCCTGGCGGCCA
>CABPXT010000243.1:0-1756 GCA_902461405.1 uncultured Collinsella sp. | reverse complement strand
CGATAACGGCGTCATGGCTCGTCTTGCCGCCATGGCTGGTCAGGATGCCCTCGGCGGCGACCATGCCCTTCAGGTCATCGGGGTTGGTCTCCCAGCGGACCAGAATGACCTTATGACCCTCGTTGGCGCGCGCGACGGCATCGTCGCTCGAGAACACGACCTCGCCTACGGCAGCACCGGGACTGGCGTTAAGGCCGCATGCGAGCGCCTCGTACTTCTTGGAGGAGTCGAACTGCGGGTGCAGGAGCTGGTCGAGCTGCGCGGGGTCGATGCGGCTCACGGCCTCCTCGCGGGTGACGAGGCCCTCCTCGACCATCTCGATGGCGATGCGCAGGGCGGCGGTGGCGGTGCGCTTGCCCACGCGGGTCTGGAGCATCCAGAGCTTGCCCTGCTCGATGGTGAACTCGATGTCGCACATGTCGCGGTAATGATCCTCGAGCGTCAGGAACACGCGCTCGAGCTCTTCGCCAGCGGACTCGAGGCCCGGGGTGGCCTTGAGGTCGGCGATGGGCTCGGTGTTGCGGATGCCGGCAACGACGTCCTCTCCCTGGGCGTTAACCAAAAAGTCACCGTAGAACTCCTTGGTACCGTCGGCCGGGTTACGTGTAAAGGCGACGCCGGTCGCCGAGGTCTCGCCCTTGTTGCCAAAGGCCATGGCCTGGACGTTGACGGCGGTGCCGAGCTCGTCGGAAATGCCGTGCTGCTTGCGGTAGATGCAGGCGCGCTCGTTCATCCAGCTGCCAAAGACGGCCTGGATGGCAAGGCGCAGCTGGAGCTCCGGATCGTGCGGGAAAACGGGCTTACCGTCGGCGACCTCGAGCTCGGGATACAGGGTCGCCTCGACGTTCTCGGAGAAGATGCCCTTAAAGGTCTCGACGAGCTCCTGCAGGTCCTCGGCCGAAAGCTCGGAATCGACACGAACGCCGGCGACCAGGCGGGCCTGGGTCAGGGCGTTCTCGAATAGGTCGGCGTCGACGCCCATGACGACGTTGGAGAACATCTGGATAAAGCGGCGGTAGCTATCCCAGGCAAAGCGCGGGTTTTGCGTCTGGGCGATAAGGCCCTGAACGGAATCGTCATTGAGGCCCAGGTTGAGGACTGTGTCCATCATGCCGGGCATGGAGAACGGAGCGCCCGAGCGAACCGATACGAGCAGCGGATCGGAGGCATCGCCGAGCTTTTTGCCGCAGCGGGCCTCGAGGTCGGCCTCGGCGGCAACAATCTCATCGAGTGCGCCTTCGGGCCACACATTGCCGGCACCGGAGTACTCGACACAGGTCTGGCAGGTAATGGTAAAGCCACCGGGGACCGGCAGACCGATGCGGCTCATCTCGGCAAGGTTTGCGCCTTTGCCGCCAAGCACGAAGTTCATGGATTTGTCGCCCTCAGTGACACAGGTGCCCTGGGCGTCGGTTCCAAAACGGTAAACCCTCTTGCAATCGCTCACGATACTTCCCCTTCCATGCGCTTACGCGCACGACCGTGGTAACGAATCGACCCGCCGGATGCGGGCCGTGAGGGAACTATACGGCGGGTTTTGGACAGGCTTGAGCAGAGGGTGCGCGGTTTGGTAAACGTGCTAAAACCGGCGGTAAACGGTAGGTAAAGGTGGTTACCTTATGAAGATACCACTACAAGGAAAATGCAGGTCGGATGCGATGTTTTTGCTAAATCGCTTTACCATTATCGTGCATTATTTTTGGCTCTGTTAGACCAAATTTGACACGATCGGCTGTTCGTCGAACCGGAAAATAAT
>CABPXT010000242.1:0-1765 GCA_902461405.1 uncultured Collinsella sp. | reverse complement strand
GCGCGCGAGCTGGGGCTTGAGCCGCTCGTGGCTGCCGCGGGTCCGCAGCGCGGGTAGTTTGGGCGTGGCGACGCGGATCGCCGACATCATTGCTCGATGTGAAAAGGGCGGGGATGCATGCGCATGTATCCCCGCCCCTTGTTTGTTGAGTTGCCGAGTCTTTGTACTGGGCGTTTACGTTCTATTAGAACCGTGCGATCTGGTGAGTGAGCAGACCCGTCGGAATCTGCGGCGCGCCGCCGCTGACCTGCGCGGTGGGGAACAGCACGGCTACAGCAAAGTTGAACGGCTCTTTGCCAGAGTAGGCGCCGGCAGTGCGGGCCTCGTCGGCCAGAATCTGCGATGCCCCAGCCAGCGCAGCAGCGTAGGTGGGGTCGTCTGCCGGCGTCGGCTTCGGTGCCTGGTCGAGCATGGCTCGGATGGCGGCAACAGCGTCCTCGCGCTTGACTTCCCATACGCGATGCGTAATGCCGGTGGGGTCGGTGACGGCATAGAGCGACGCTCCTTCTTTGGCGGCGCCAAGGATGATATCCATGACGGGCGAGGCTTCGTAGGCGAGCGTTACAGGGCGGGGCTGCACCTTGAGCTCGGCGATCGCGCGCGCGGTGGCGAGTGCGTCGATGCTCTCGGCGGCAGCCTCGTCGCCGCCCGTCAGCACGTTAACCGGGCAAATCGCCACGACACCCGTCACGCGTCCCGGCTCTCCGGAGCATTCGTACACGTAATACGCCGCACCCGGGTCCTTGAGCATCAGCCCATCGGTAATCGCGCCGCGCAGGGCTCCGCTGTCACTCAGGATGCTGTCCATCGCAGGCAGCGCCTCGAGCACGCGGTCCTGAGCCGGGCGGATGCAGGGAAACGGAAGAGCTTTCATGGACGGTCCTAACGCGCGAGTCGGTTTGTTCGCGGCTTATTATGCCCCAACTTGGCTATCTGCGCCCCAGAGCGTATTGTTGGCGAGCGCGATCAGCACTTGCTGGCAGCGAACGATATCGGCGTGGGGCACATATTCGTTGGGCTTGTGGGCGAGCGCGAGCGAGCCTGGGCCATAGCTCATGCAGTTGCGGTTACCCGTCTTGCCGGCAATGACGGCGGTGTCGGTGTAGCCGGTAAAGAAGCCGACGGTCGTGTCCGCGTCCGTTACGTCATCGGCGGCACGCTTGAGCGCTGCTAGAAGGGGAGAGTTCGGGTTGCGCTCGATGGCGGGGCGGTCGCCCGTCACGGTGTAGCTGCCATGGCAACCGGGAACGGTGGCTTCGGCGACGGCGATGGCATGCTCGACCATATTGATTGCGGCGGCCGTATCGGTCGGCGGGGTCAGGCGCATGTCGACCCAAACTTTGGCGCGGTCGGGTACGACGTAGGGACGGTAGCCACCCTCGATCTGTCCAAACGTGATGGTCGATGGCCCCAGCTCCTCATGTAAAGGTAGCGTCGCAAACGTGCGACGAAGCGAACACACGACCTCGGCTATGGCGGCGACGGCGTCGGCGCCCTTCCAAGGCTGGCTTGCATGAGCCGTGACGCCGGCCATCTCGATCTCGAACCACGTACGCCCCTTGTGCGCCACCTGGATCTGTCCGTCGGTGGGTTCGGTGTCCAGCACCCATTCGCGCGAGCCGACCCAGCCAGCATCGATCGCGGCCTCTGAGCCGCGCATGAAGTCTTCCTCGTCGACCGAGCAGATGAGCGAAAAGCCGCGGCGTGGCAGCGCGCCATCCGCCGCCACGCGCTCGAGCGTATGGACCAGTGCGGCAATGGCGCA
>CABPXT010000241.1:0-1796 GCA_902461405.1 uncultured Collinsella sp. | reverse complement strand
CCCCCGCCGGTTCCGGCAAGTCCGCCATCGCCAAGGAGATCGCCCGCCAGCTGGGCTTTAACAAGCTCGACACGGGTGCCATGTATCGCGCCGTCACCTTCGCCGCGCTCGACCGCGGCATCGATCTGGACGACGAGGCGGCCATCGACGCCCTCGCCGAGCAGATCGAGATTCGCTTTACCAACGGCACCGGCGAGGATACGCGCCTGACCATTGACGGCCAAGACGCTTCGGCCGCCATTCGCACCCCGCAGGTCGACGCAAACGTGTCCAAGGTCTCGGCCTATCCGGGCGTGCGCGCCGCCATGCTAATCCATCAGCGCCGTGCCGCCGAGGACCGCGATATCGTGGCCGAGGGTCGCGACATCGGAACCGTCGTGTTCCCTAACGCGCAGGTCAAGGTCTTCCTGACCGCCGACCCGCGCGAGCGCGCCCGCCGCCGCGTGCTGCAGCGTCACCAAAACGACGCCCAGCCGCTCACGCCCGCGCAACTCGAGGCCGAAGTCGACGAGACCCTCGACGCCCTTAAGCAGCGCGACAAGCTCGACAGCAGCCGCGAGGTCGCCCCGCTCGTGCCCGCCGAGGACGCCGTGCACGTCGACTCCACCGCCCACACCATCGACGAGGTCGTCCGCATTATCGAGGGCCTCATCAACCAAAGGAGGTAGCCCATGCGCCTGTTTAAGCAGACGCCCGAGGACTATTACAACGCCCCCTATGACGAGTTTCCGGCTCTCATCCGCGGCACCGTCGTCGTAGTCATGGCCATCCTTTGGGCCTTCTCCAAGCTCATGTGGCGTTGGAAGGTCGAGGACGCTGACCTGCTGTTTGAGCGCCAGGAAGGCCGCGGCAGCGTGGTCATCTGCAACCACACCTCGATGGCCGAGCTGCTGGCCGTGGAGACGGCGCTGTTCTTTGGGGGCCGCCGCATTCGCCCCATCTTTAAGTCCGAATTTGCCAAGAGCAAGATTGTGCGCTGGGCCTTTAGCCGTGTTGGCGGCATTCCCGTCGAGCGCGGCACCGCCGACATGAAGTGTCTGCGCGCCGCCCAGCATGCGCTGCAGCGCGGCGAGGATGTCCTGATCTTCCCCGAGGGCACACGCATCCGCTCGCGCGAGATCAAGCCTGAGGTCCACGGCGGTTTTGCGCTCATCGCTCAGATGGGCAAGGCGCCCGTCAACCCGCTCGCCATCTGCGGCTGGTCCGACATCACGCCCGCGGGCAAAAAGCTCATGCGTCCCAAGAAGTGCTGGATTCGTGCCGGCAAGGCCATCTCGCTTTCGGACGCGCCGGCCGGGCTTAAGCGCACGGAGCGCCTGGCTTGGTTTGAGTCCGAGGCCATGAACCGCGTCTACGCCATGCGAGACGAGTTGTGCGCAGAGCATCCGGGCAGGTTCTAGCCATGAGCGAGAACGTGACGAACACCGCCGCGACTGCGTCCGACCTGGCAACCGCGCCTACCATCGAGATTGCAGCTCACGCCGGCACCTGCTACGGCGTACAGCGCGCGCTCGATATGGCGCTGGCCGCCGCGCCGCAGGCAGGGGAGAGCGCACAGGTCCATACCTTGGGTCCGCTCATCCATAACCCGATCGTGGTACGCGAGCTTTCCGAGGCAGGCGTCGGTCTGGCCGAGACCCTGGACGACGCCGCATCGGGCACCGTGATCATTCGCGCGCATGGCGTGGTACCGCAGGTCATCGATTCCGCTCGCGAGCGTGGCCTCGACGTAGTCGATGCCACCTGCCCCTACGTCAAGAAGGTCCACGTGGCCGCCGAGCGCCTGGTGCGCGAGG
>CABPXT010000240.1:0-1830 GCA_902461405.1 uncultured Collinsella sp. | reverse complement strand
GGACTTGCAGCGACGGACCTCGGGACGCTCTTACACCACGTCTGCGCGCGCCACCCAACAGTACTCATATTTGCCATTTTTTGCCCACTGCCCCTTCCGATGGAGGGGACTACGGGCAAAAGCGGGAGGATCGGCGCATTTTGGCACATAAAAAGGGGATGGGCTTTCCCCGACGGCTGTCGAGAAAAGCCCATCCCATAGCTTACGACCGTTAGAACGTTCCGCCGCCGCCTCCGCCGACGCCGCCGCCTCCGCCGCCCGAGAAGCCACCGCCTCCGCCGCCACCCGAGCTGTCCGAGCTCGACGCGAGCTCACGGATGCTCTCGTGATACACGCCATCGAATGAATCCATCGGCGACTCGTTGCCGTAATGATGGTAGTACCACCAGTAGCAGGGATAATTGTCGTAGAAACCGTCGGCCTCGCGCACCTCAGGCGGTACGGCCTCGGCAAGCTGACGCAGGACTTCCTTCGAAACGCCCAGCGCCGCACCCATCACCAGAAGTTTATTCCACAGGACCAGATCGCCGGGGACGGCTTCCTTTAGGCGCGTGAAGTCCTCGAGCCAATGCTTAAGCGCCTTGCATCGAGCCGCCACCTCGGCGCCCTCCGGCGTAAAGCGGCGGAACGTAAGGCCCACGCCAATACCCACCAGCACAATCGGCACCGAGATAACCGCGGCGATAATGTTCGCCTGTGCGCCGTCGGTAAAGAAGATGGATCCCACGGGAACAAAGGCGATCAGGATACCAAGAACCAGACAAAACACCATTGCGACAATGCCGTCCGAGGCAACGTACTCGCTATCGGCCAGTTTGCCCTTAACGGTGTTCTGATAGTCCTCGAGTTTGTCGCCCACGGGCGTAGCGTGCTGCTTAACGTAGTGCTGCAGCTCGTCAAACGTGCGCGAGCGATCACCGTTCTCGTCGGGCTTAGCACCGGCAAAGAAGACCTTGAGCACCATGCGGTCAATGCCCTTGGCCGACTTCCAGCCCACATCACTCACCGTCACGCGATACGTCTGCTCTTCTTTTTCGCGCCCCAACAGACCCTTCTTGGCCTTGGTCACGGTCGCCTGCTCCAGCTTGATCACACGGTCGTCGGTGAGCTTCATGAGCGTGGCGATATATGCCTGATCGGGCACCTCGTTCCAGCTCATGAGGGCCGAAAGCACGGCGGGATGGTCGGCCGAAGGTACATCGCGGAAATATTCGTCCTGGAAAAGCGGCTTGGGTTTGCGACGGCGCAGCTTGAGCACAACGATTGTGCCGGTAAAGGCCACCGCCGCGACAACACTTAGCACGGCAAGTGCATTGGCAATCATGCGAGCGTGAGCGCGGCGGGCGTTAGCCTCGTCGGCCCATGCCTTCTCCTCGCTCAGGATCGTCGACATGCGCTCTTCGCCCGAAGCGGCAAGCTGCGGCACCCAATCGCTGGGGAAGGCGATGCGCGCCTCGGCGAATTCGCCCTCATGCACGCAGGGAATGGTATAGGTGACCATGGGCTCGTCCACATCGAGCGACACGTCGCCCGTCAGCGGGCCGTGGCCCCATGCGCGGAAGTTATCGCCCTTGACGGTAGCCGTCCCGGCAGCGGCATTTGCGAAGTACACTTCCATCTCGACGTCATCGGAGTCCGCAGACCAGCCGTCACCCACAAATTTCCAGTAGAGCTCGGCGGTATCGGCCCAGTTCATAACCGCACCGGTCATGGAATAACTCACGTAGTAGATTGCGCTGTCGCCGCTCTCGTGGGGGCTGAACACCTTAATCTTTGGCTCTGTTAGACCAAGGTTGACATAAAAACGATGTCACCGCGAGGCGGTACCCT
>CABPXT010000239.1:0-1835 GCA_902461405.1 uncultured Collinsella sp. | reverse complement strand
CGCCCGCCTCACCCTCGCCGGCGTAGGGTAGCAGCGCGTCGGCGTGCAGCACGCGCAGCGGTTCCTGGCGGCTAAAGACCGCAGTGCCCGAATAGCCTTTACGCTCGGCGTAGCTCCAGGTTTGGTGATAGCCGGGCAGGTCAATATCGACCTGGCCTTCTTGCAGTTTGGTCTCTTGCAGCGCCAGGATATCGACGTCGAGTTCTTGCGCGATCTGGATAAAGCTCGGGTCCTTTTTGAGCACGGCGCGCAGGCCGTTGACGTTCCACGAGGCGAAAGTGTAAGTCTGAGGCATGGTGTCCTTTCGACGGGGTTGGCAGGCTTAAGATTAGCGCAACAGGGGCGGGGTGGGCTCCGTGGGCGACGGCGCAATCGCAGCCGCCCCGACCAACATGGACGGAGGACAAACATGACGCAAGCGATAACAGATCCCAAGCAGGCCTCCACCGCGCTGGCGGAGCTGTTCAATACCCACGGGCGTGTGGTGTTCTTTGGCGGCGCTGGTGTTTCCACGGCAAGCGGCATTCCCGATTTCCGCAGCGTGGACGGCCTGTATCACCAGCAGTTTGCCTATCCGCCCGAAACCATGCTGTCGCACAGCTTTTACGAGACACATCCGGCGGAGTTCTTCGACTTTTACCGAACCAAGATGATCGCGCTTAACGCTAAGCCCAACCGCTGCCACACCAAGCTGGCCGAGCTGGAGCGCGCCGGCAAGCTTGATGCCGTGGTGACGCAAAACATCGACGGCTTGCATCAGATGGCGGGCTCGCAGCGCGTGTTCGAGCTGCACGGATCGGTCCATCGCAACATTTGCCAGTCGTGCGGCGCGGTCTATAGCGCCGAGTGGATTTGCTCGCGCGAGCACGAGGACGCCGCGGGCGTGCCCGTGTGCCCCGCGTGCGGTGGTCGCATCAAGCCCGATGTGGTGCTCTACGAAGAGCCGCTCGACGAGCATGTGTTGACCGGTGCCGTTGCCGCCATCGCCGCGGCCGATGCCCTTGTCGTGGGCGGAACCTCGCTCGTGGTGTATCCGGCGGCAGGCCTTACGCGATACTTTACCGGCGATACGCTGGCCATATGCAATTTGGCGCCTACCGATCAGGATGCAAATGCCGACCTGCTGATTTCTTGCGACATCGCGGCCGCGTTTGCGTTCTAGCCCGTGTGCGCGGATACAATAGAAAGACTGATTGCAAAGCGACCCCGCCGCCAGCTCCCCAAGCTCGGCGGCGTGGGCATTTTAGGAGGATGTTCATGGCGAACGACAGCAAGACATGGCGGTGCGGAAAGTATGAGCTCAGCTTTGACCGTCCGCGCATCATGGGCGTCCTCAACGTGACGCCCGATTCGTTTAGCGATGGCGGGGAGCACTTCGACCCGGATGCCGCCATCGAGTACGGTCTGGCGATGCTCGACGCCGGCGCCGACATCATCGACGTAGGCGGCGAGTCCACGCGCCCTGGTTTTACCCCGGTCAACCCCGACGAGGAGGCTCGCCGCGTGCTGCCCGTGGTGCGCGCGCGGGCCAAGGAGGGCGCCATCGTCTCGATTGACACGCGTCACGTGGCGGTTGCCAAGGCGGCCGTGCGCTGCGGCGCCTCGATCGTCAACGACGTGACCGGCTTCACTGACCCCAAGATGGTCGAGTTTGTTAAGACGAGCACCTGCGGTGTCATCGTGATGCATGCCGGCGAGGTCGCCGCGCCTACCCGCACGCACGCAACGGTGCAGCTCGATACCTCGGCAGCGGCGTTTGTTGCCGAGAAGGCGCGCGAGGCGGCTGCCGAGGCCGCGCGCGAGGCCGAGAAGCCCGCTCGTCGCCGCCGTGGCAA
>CABPXT010000238.1:0-1837 GCA_902461405.1 uncultured Collinsella sp. | reverse complement strand
ACTTGCAGCGAGCAAAGATAAGAACGCCCCGCCACATCGTTAACTCGACTGATGATAGCAAATACAACAAGCGAGATGCCTGCGACTTGCAGGCATCTCGCTTTATCTAAATAACGTGGTTGAGGCTCAACCTTTATGTGCAGGTCTTATCTTATCGATACGTTACGCTCTGTTGGGAGTCCTTGACTACGACGTCGTGGGCTCCGCCTTCGACGATCGAGGTCGAGGAGACCAGGGTCAGGCGTGCCTTTTCCTGGAGCTCGGGGATCGAGAGGGCGCCGCAGTTGCACATCGTGGACTTGACCTTGTAGAGCGTGCCGCCCACGCCGTCCTTGAGGGAGCCGGCATAGGGAACGTAGGAGTCGACGCCCTCGACGAAGCTGAGCTTCGCGGCGCCGCCCAGGTCGTAGCGCTGCCAGTTGCGGGCACGCGCAGAACCCTCGCCCCAGTACTCCTTCATGTACTGGCCGTTGACGTTGACGCGCTCGGTCGGGCTCTCGTCAAAGCGGGCGAAGTAGCGGCCCAGCATCATAAAGTCGGCGCCCATGGCAAGGGCGAGCGTCATGTGGTAGTCGTATACGATACCGCCGTCGGAGCACACGGGCACGTAAACACCGGTCTCCTCGTAGTACTCGTCACGGGCGCGGCAGACGTCGATCAGCGCGGTGGCCTGGCCACGACCGATACCCTTGGTCTCGCGAGTGATGCAGATGGAACCGCCGCCGATACCGACCTTGATGAAGTCGGCACCGCAGTCGGCCAAGAAGCGGAAGCCCTCGGCGTCGACGACGTTACCGGCACCGACCTTGACGTCCTCGCCGTAGTTGGCGCGAATCCACTCGATGGTGCGCTTCTGCCACTCACTGAAGCCCTCGGAGGAGTCGATGCACAGGACATCGGCGCCAGCCTCGATGAGCAGCGGCACGCGCTCGGCATAGTCGCGGGTGTTGATACCGGCGCCGACCATATAGCGCTTGTCGTTATCGAGCAGCTCGTTGGGGTTGGTCTTGTGGCTGTCGTAGTCCTTGCGGAAGACGATGCCCATAAGGTGATCGTTGTCGTCGACGATCGGCAGGGCGTTGAGCTTGTTGTCCCAAATGACGTCGTTGGCAACCTTGAGGCTGATGTTCTTGTCGCCCACGATGAGCTGCTCGCGCGGGGTCATGAACTCGGAGACCTTCTTCTGGTGGTCATCGCGGCTGGGACGATAGTCACGGCTGGTGACAATGCCCAGGAGCTTGCCCTTGGGAGTGCCGTCGTCGGTGACCGGCATGGTGGAGTGGCCGGTCTTCTCCTTGAGCTCGATGACCTGCTCCATGGTCATGTCGGGTGTCAGCGTGGAATCGGACTGAACGAAACCAGCCTTGTGGTCCTTAACGGCCTTGACCATAGCAGCCTCGGACTCGGGGGTCTGAGAACCGTAAATGAAGGACAGGCCTCCCTCGGTAGCGAGCGCGACACCCATGTCGACGCCCGAGACGGACTGCATGATGGCGGAAACCATGGGGATGTTCAAGGTGATTGCCGGCTTCTCACCGCGCTTGAAGCGGGTTAGCGGCGTCTTAAGAGAGACGTTGTTGGGGATGCACTGCGAGGACGAGTAACCAGGGACCAGCAGATACTCCGAAAACGTGTGGGACTCACCGGGAAAGAACGTAGCCATGTTTCTCCTTTTTCCATGCGACCGGTCGGCTGCAGGCCTCGTAGGACCCAGCCCAACCTTGGGCGCCCAATACTGGGGAAGTATCTTAACGCACTTTGACTGCTACAATGCATGGTTTAGAAAGAGCACACGAGGGTTTGACGCAGGCTTTGCGTTTGCCCAGCAAACACTTTA
>CABPXT010000237.1:0-1868 GCA_902461405.1 uncultured Collinsella sp. | reverse complement strand
TATGGCAACGTTCGAGTCAAGTGGTCGCGGCATGAAAAAACCCGCCGCATAAGCGACGGGTTTTACAACCTGGCTCCCCGGGTAGGACTCGAACCTACAACAGCGCGGTTAACAGCCGCGTGCTCTACCATTGAGCTACCGAGGAATAGGTGCGTGCTCTCAAGCAACGAAGTTTATTATACGGACGAATCAGCTTAGGGCAAGAACTTTTTTGAGATTTTTCCGACCTAGTCATTGGGGACGTCCCCAATGACCACATGAAAGCGCCCCCAAGCGGATGTGCTTGAGGGCGCTTCTTGCTTGACTAGCTTTCGATATAGTCTTTGAGCTTGCTGCTGCGGCTCGGGTGGCGGAGCTTGGCCAAGGTCTTGGACTCGATCTGGCGGATACGCTCGCGCGTGACGCCAAACTCGCGGCCGACTTCCTCGAGCGTGCGGGGATGCCCGTCGACAAGGCCAAAGCGAAGCTCGATAACCTTGCGCTCACGATCGGCAAGCGAGTCGAGCACCTGGGTGAGCTGCTCCTGCAGCATGGAGAAGCTGGCGGCATCGGGCGGAACGATAGCCTGGGAGTCCTCGATGAAGTCGCCCAGCTGGGAATCCTCTTCCTCGCCGATGGGGGTCTCGAGCGACACGGGCTCCTGCGAGATCTTCTGGATCTCGCGGACGCGGTCGGCGCTCATGTCCATCTCGGCACCGATCTCCTCGGGGGTCGGGTCGCGACCCAGGTCCTGAAGGAGCTGGCGCTGCACGCGGACGAGCTTGTTGATAGTCTCGACCATATGCACGGGAATACGGATGGTACGGGCCTGGTCGGCGATAGCGCGCGTAATGGCCTGACGGATCCACCACGTGGCGTACGTGGAGAACTTGAAGCCCTTCTGGTAGTCGAACTTCTCGACGGCGCGAATCAGACCGAGGTTACCCTCCTGGATCAGGTCAAGGAACAGCATGCCGCGGCCGACATAGCGCTTGGCGATGGAGACGACCAGACGCAGGTTTGCGCTGATGAGTGCCTGCTTGGCTTCGAGGCCGACGTTCTCAATGCGCGTAAGACGACGCATCTCGGCACGCGTGAGCTCGAGCTCACCGGCATCGGCGGCCCCGAGCTTCTCGGTGGCCTCAAGACCGGCCTCGATCTTCATGGCCAGATCGACCTCTTCGGAGGCGGTCAGCAGGTCGACCTTGCCGATCTCCTTGAGGTACATACGAACAGGATCGCCGGTCAGCATCACCGTGGAGGCATCGATGCCACGCACGCGCGAGCGTGAACGGGACGTGCGCACGGTGCGCTTCTTCTTACTCTTGGAAGAACCCATCTCGGCGTCGGCCTGACGGGCCATCTTGAGCTCGTGATCGTCGAGCGAGCCGGAATCGTGCTCGTCGTCGTCATCAAAATCGTCGGTATCGGTATCGTTATCGTCATCGTCGACGTCCATGGGGGCGTCGTCGTTACCGCTCGCGGAGATAATCTGGATGCCGCTGTTGCGCAGCGCGGAATACACCGCGGTGAGCTGCTCGTCAGAAACATCGATATCCTTCAGGGCGACCTGAATCTCGTCCTCGGTTACCGAAGTCCTGTTTGAGCCGTTGCCCATGAGCTTTGCAACGTAGGATTCCAGCCCAGTACCCGTGCTCTCAGTCTTTTTTGGCACAGATTCTCCCTTCATAGTCCACAGGACTCAATACTTTAGCACACACATTGACGTCTATACCCAAAAAGAGGACTGGATATAGGCGAGAATACGCTGGTTGACCACAACATCTAGGCTTGCTCGGTGCCCGCGCCCTCCAGGCCGATCAAACGGAACGGGTCCGCCACGCCGCCGATCGACTTTTGCAGCTCGCGTTGACGCTGCGAATCCTGCG
>CABPXT010000236.1:0-1873 GCA_902461405.1 uncultured Collinsella sp. | reverse complement strand
CCTCAAAAGTGGCAAGGGGATTTACCCCAGACTGAGAGTCGGCATCGCCCTCCTTAGCAGTTATCAGCAGGCTGCCCGTATAAGACTGCTGAGGCTTACCTTCAGGACAGACAGCCTCGGCCCAAGAAGGGCCACTCAGGCAGAACAGTCCGAGCAGCATCAATACCAACAAAGGAAAACCCTTAGTTCTTTTCATCTATATTCCCAATGCCTCTCGACATTTGTATATTGTGACCATTTTAGATCTATATGGCCAATTCGAGCCCTCACCATGGCAATTGTTGCAGCTGGGTTTCTTTTCATTAAAATTTCACTTTGGTAAATCCCCGACCCTAAGCATTAAACCCGAAGTCCACCGAGTGGGCCGCTGTTGACGTGGCGATGCTTGGATTGGCGCGCACGCACTCAAAATTGGCAACAAAAAAGCCGCCCGAAGGCGGCTATCTTGTGCAATGGAGCCAGCGACCGGGCTCGAACCGGTGACCTCCGCTTTACGAGAGCGGTGCTCTACCAACTGAGCTACGCTGGCGGCCATGTGATGACGCAACTGAGGCGTCAACGGCTGTCTATGATACGGGACATCGCACATCCGCGCAAGGGTTCTGACGGCTTTTCTCACTTTAAATGCACTAATATTGGAGACGTGATGTCTCGCTCTTACGGGTCTCAAACAGAATGGGGCAGCGATGGCACAACCCAAGATTCTTCTCACACGCATCGATGACCGTTTCATTTACGGGCAAGACGTTAAGCTGTGGAACGAAGCCGTGGGCTCCAACCTTGTTCTGATCGTCAACGATGAGATCGCGGCGGATCCACGCCAATGGGCACCCATGAGGGTGGCGGCGCCAGAAGGCGTCTGGACACGGTTCTTCTCGGTGCAAAGGACCATCGACATCATTCATACCGCAACGCCGCGTCAATGGATTCTGATCATGGTGGCCTCACCCGCCGATGCGCTCGCGCTGGTTAAGGGTGGTGTGCCGATCACCAAGATTAGCATCGGCCATATGCAGGCAGGGGAGGGCAAGCGTCCTGTGACGCCCGCGGTTGCCATTGACGATGCAGACGTCGCCGCCCTCAAAGAACTCCAAGCGCTCGGCATAGAGCTGGAAATCCGTTATCTCCCCAGCTCCGACCCAGATCCTATCGAGAACCTGCTCGCGTGATTCCCTGGGGACGGAGGAAAACGGATCGTATTTTCCCGTGGAGGAGCGGCGAGATGCCCTCGGCCAGGAATTGGGGCCATCTACTACTTTTGGTCGCTTACCTCGAACAACGATGAAAATCTCAATATTAAAACCGCAGGTAGCGAACGTGCGATTTTTGAAAATAGGGGCGTATGGTCAGGGGTGCGGGAGTAAAAGTAGTAGATGGGCGCAATCTGTAGCGCGCCGATTTCAGGCATGTTGGCGCATGTGTCGGAGCTATGAAAAGAGTGTCCCTTTCGACTAGTCTTTTAGAACGTCAATGACTGCACCACAGCTTAAGCCGTTCGCAAAAACGGCTCCTAAATCTGTTTCGTTAATTGAATTGCGTAAATATGGTTAATCAGATAACCGAAATTTGGTTAAATGTAAACTGTAAATTTGGTTAAACGCGTTGGTAGCATGGTGATAAATATGCCAAAAAAGTACTACACCAGAATTGTCGAAAATGAGCTCGACCAGCTGCTGGGCATATTCGGTGCCGTTCTTATCGAAGGACCGAAATGGTGTGGAAAGACGACCACGGCCGAGACCCGTGCGGCGTCTAGGCTCCTTCTCATGGACCCGTCCCGCAACTTCGAGAATCGCTTACGCGCCGAGACGGATCCGGCTCTTGCCGTTTCCGGCGAGGTGCCGCGGACGGTTGAGGCGGGGCTCCAACGACC
>CABPXT010000235.1:0-1887 GCA_902461405.1 uncultured Collinsella sp. | reverse complement strand
CCGCCCAATACCCCGCCCCGCGTTTGGGGGGGGGAGCCTGCTCCTGCCGTATGTTTTCCTGGCGACGCACGGGGCAGTCATAATTTCCCCGTGCGACTATAAGTTTGTTGTGCAACAAAGATACTTTGTATCCGCTTATCGCATGGATGCTTCCATTCGCATCCTTAATTTGCTCATTCGTTGCGCAACCTTTTGGGTTCGCTGATACACTCAAATATGGATTCGAATGAATGCGCCGCTCCCGAGCGGCGTGTTTTTGTTGGAGGAGAACGCATGCGGCCCGGTGGCACTCAGACAAAGCGCGGCGCCGCGGTGCGCATGCGACGCCGACTGGGCTTGGCGCCTCGGGCGTACGCGCTGCTGTCGTGCTCGCTGGTGCTGGTCATAGCTGGCGTTTCTGCCTATGGCATGACCGTGCCGTCCATGATACAGGCACATGCCGCACGCGAACCGCGCGTAGGGCATGAGGTCAAAAGTGACCTGGGCACCACGACTGGATATGCTTGGGCAAGTGTGGTCGCGCATATTGTGTTTGGCACTGACGACGCGGACGGCACCGAGGCCCCGGACAACGAAGTCACGCTTGCCAATGGCAAAACCATCGTGCTCACCAACACCAAGATCATCGATCGGTTGTCCAACAATAGCGTGGCGGCAACGGTGAATAAGGTCGAGCAGCAGAAGGAGCAGGACGCCCAGCAGTCCGGAAAGCCCGGTAGCTCGGATACTTCTGGCTCCGGCTCGGATTCGTCGAGTTCGGGCGGCGGCTCTGGGTCGGGTGCCTCTGCCGGAGGGTCTGGAAACGGCGGCTCGACGGGCGGCAACACTGACAACGATGCAAACTCCGGTGGCCTTTCCGCTGCTGAGGAAGAGAGCATTCACAGTTGGCTTGTGACCAAGTACAACATGCTCGACGGCTATGTTTCTCGCGCCAATGACGTGGTTTCGACCTATAACTCTACGGGAGATCCCAGGCCGTGCGACAGCCTGGTCGGGGAGATGTTTGTTATTCGAGCCGAGTTCGGTCGTCAGACATTCTCGCCCCGGTCAAAGTGGTATCAGCAGTATGCCAATCTGTGGGGCTGTTACACCAACCTATGTCAATGGGTCGGCCATTACGGCGATGATGACGTCGCGCTCGGTAACTTCAACAATAACGTGGCGGCGCTTGCCCTATGATGACCGATCTTGCATTCACCACACCACAATCGCTCGGTCGCGATCCCATGGTCGGCCTGCGCCTGGCGCGTGTCGACGGGTTTGAGCCGGCCATTGCGCTCGGTCAGGACGAACTGCCTGCCTATCTGCGTCGTTTTACGATGCTGTTTGCCGACGATGCCACCATGCGCCGTGGCGGTATCGGCCGCGTGACGCGTGCTGTCAACGCCCAAGGCGAGGCCGTAGCACTCAAACAGCTCATCTTGCCGACGCGCGATGAGTTTGACGACGATGCCGCCCATGAGTCGCTGGTCGCCAAGTTCAAAGCGGCATTTCGCGAGGAATATGAATGCCATCGCGCCCTTTCGGGCCTTAAGGGCTTTCCCCGCCTCTATGGCTGGGGTGAGGTTGACGGTGTGCCTGCAATTGTCATGGAATGGGTCGAGGGCGAGACGCTCGCCCGCTTGCGCTCGCGACTCGCCGTGGACGATGCCGGACGCCTATCGCCGCTTGTGGCGGCGCGCTTGGGGCGCGACCTGTTCGACCTGCTCTGCCGCATGAGCCTGGTGGGGGAGGGCTTTGTCCATCGCGATATCTCGCCCGCAAATATTATGGTGCGTACGGCGCGTTTACCGCTTGACCGGCAGCTTGCCGAGGGCACCTTTGACCTGTGCCTGATCGACTTTGGCTCGTCGCTGGCGCTCGAGCCCTCGGCCCGCCGATGTCGCG
>CABPXT010000234.1:0-1944 GCA_902461405.1 uncultured Collinsella sp. | reverse complement strand
ATCGTCGTCGGCGGCGATCAGGATGGTATAGAGTGCCGGCGCGGTGTTGACGCCGTTGATCACCAGAGTCTGATCCTCCATGTCGCGAGCGGCCTGCTTGGCAAGCTTCTTAAAGGAGAACGGGGCACGGGTGGCACCGAAGATGCCGGCCACGTGGTCCTCGAAGATGTTCAGGAAGTTCACGAAAGATCACTCTCCGTATAGGTTCTTTGGTATCCGAGCAAATATAGGCATATCCCAACAATTATAGAGGATAGGGTTCCCGCAACCGCCGCCTTGACGACGACCGCGGCCGCAAGGCTGGCAATTTCCATATGGTGTGCAAGACAGAGCGACGCCGCGGAGCCTATTCCGCAGCCGGCGATGGCAGCGATTGCAGTCAGGTTCGAGCCCTGCTCGGCACGCTTGGCATGGACGTTGAGCAGCAGAGATGTCAGTGCAGCTGTCGCCGCGACAAGCACGACGGCAGCCCAGAAGAGCATGTCTCCCAGCGCTGCGGCAACATCGCCGAGCCCCAGCACGCCTCCGGCGGAAAGCGCAACCGTAGCCAGGCGGCCAAAAAGCGCGCCCATCCCCGTGGCGGCCGCGGCGCTTGCCGGGCCGAGCCAAAAGGCAGCGATGCCGGCGGCGACCCCGGCGGCAAGGAGGGCGTCGCCCGTTAGACAGCCAAGTGCCACCGCGCAGGTGAGCGCGGCGCTCGCGGCGGCCTCGGTACGGCCCCAGGCGATCCACCAACCGGACATGGTGGCGGCAAAGAGCACCGCGACGGGCAGCATCGACAGGATGCCCTGCGCCTGCATGGTGGCGTTAGCCATAAGTACCAAAAAGCCCACGGCCGAGATAGCCGAGCCAATCTGCGGGGCCAGGCCGGCGGCCGCCCCAATCGCGATGGCCGCGGCAATAAGTCCGGGAAGCGCCGCGACGCCAGCCGTCTGCATGATCAAAAAGCTAAAGGCACCACACGTTAGCGCCGAGATGGCGCGCATGGTGTAATCGCGCGCGTGGCTCCAGCGCGTGCCGGCCCAACCAAGCGCGGGGTCGACCTCGATGGTGTCGTCCTCATAGGGCAACGATTCGATATCGTCTGCCGCGTGCTCGTCATCCGACAGCTCGCCCACCATCTGCTCCAGGCTGCGACGGCCCTCGCGCACGCTGCCCAAGCCGGCGAGCAGCTGGTCGCAAAATGCCTCGATGCTGTTAGGGCGGTCTTGCGGCATGGGGGAGAGGGCGCTCATGAGCGCAGCCTCGGCTCCCGGGGGAAAGTGCGGGATGAGCTCGCTGGGATAGGTGGCACCGCCGATGATACGGCCGAGCGAGTCGCCGGGCGTGGCGGCCATAAAGGGAGCGCTGCCGCACAGGCCCTCGTAGATCACACAGGCGAGGGCAAAGACATCGGCGCGCTCGTCAACCGTGCCAGTTTCGATGTCGAGCTGCTCGGGTGGCATGTAGCCGATGGTGCCGCCGCGCGAGCCGCCAAAGCCGCCGGCAGACGACAGCCGCGCCATGCCAAAGTCGGTGAGCTTTACATTGCCCGAGTGGTCGATGAGCACGTTGGCGGGCTTAATGTCCAGGTGGAGCACGCCGTTGCTATGGGCGAAAGTGAGTGCCTGGCCCAGCGCGTCGGCAATTGCCGCGGCCTCGTCAAAGGTGAGCGAATGGCCGTCCACGCGATGCAAAAACTCGGCTAGGGACATGCCGTCAACATACTCCATGACCAGGTAGGCATAGGCGGTGTCGTGCGTAAAGTCGATAACCTGCACGATATTGGGATGTTGAAGCATGGCGGCGGTGTGTGCCTCGCGCAGGACATCCATGATGTCGCTGGCGGGCATGCCGGCGCCGCCTGTGAGGGGAATGCGCTTAATGGCGACGCGGCGGCGCAGGTGCGTGTCGCGGCAAATCTCGATGGAGCCAAAACCGCCGGTCGCAAGCGTCTCCAGCGGC
>CABPXT010000233.1:0-1947 GCA_902461405.1 uncultured Collinsella sp. | reverse complement strand
TTCTTCTATATGGACCCCTCGCAGTCGGTTAGGGCGACGACCTCGGCGCCGGCAGCCAACGCCATCTCGCAGCCGTCGACGACCTCCTGCGTGTTGCCGCTGTGGCTGCAGGCAATTACGAGCGACTTCGGCCCAAGGCTCTTGGGAGCCATCAGGCAAAACTCGCGTGCCGTGTAGACCGTCGAGGTAAACGTGGTGGCCTCGCGCTTGAACAGCTCGTTGGCCGGCATCAGGTCGATCATCGAACCGCCACAAGCGATCCAAAAGACATTCTCGATCTTGCCCTTGCGCTCGATGATTTCCTGAACCAGATCATGTGCGTTCATCCTGATGTTCCTCCTTGTGGGGCGGCTTTGAGCGACGGCAGCTCGTACCTGCTGTCGTTCTATGTTGTCCTATTTATAACACGTGCAACAACGCCCGTGAAGTCATCTCGGCAAATTTGTTCTATGTTGTTCTATCTGTGGACGTTAGATGTCGAAGACGTAGCGCGAGCCCACGATCTTTTGGCGTCCGAGCAGCAAGGGCCGCTCGTCCTCATCGGTAAAGTAAGCCTCCATATAGAAGAGCGGCTCGCCGACCGGCACCTCCAGCAGCGGGGCCGCCTGAGCATCGGCAAGCGCAATCTCCACGGTGCAGGGGTCGGACTTGAGCGGCGCGCGGCCCGAATGCTCGGCAACGAGCGCAAAGATTGAGTTATCGGTGAGGTCCTCATCGGCCAGCGTCTGCAGGTAGGGATGGTCGGCCAGCACAAAGGCGTTGTTCTCGAGCATAACGGGCACGCCATCTGCCGTGCGCACGCGCTCGACCACGATGAGTTCGCAGCCGGGCTCCACGCCAAAGAACGCCGCATCCTCGTGCGTCGCCGCGACCACCGTGCGCGACACCAGACGCGCACCCGGCACCATGTCGTTGGCAGCACAACCCTCAGTAAAACTCTGGACGTCACCCTTCTGGCGAATCTTGCGCTTGAGCTTGGGCGCGCACACAAAGGTGCCCCTCCCCTGCTGGCGGTTGAGATACCCCGCACGCGACAGCTCCTCGATGGCGCGACGCACGGTGACGCGCCCCACGCCGTAGGACTTCGCGAGCTCCATCTCGGAAGGAATGCGCGAGCCGGCAGCGTACACGCCGCGCGCGATCTCGCCCTTCAGGTCATCCATGACCTGCTGGTATAGCGGCACGGCGGACACCTCGGCGCGCTCGGAACGTTCGGTCTTGCTATCGGTTGCCATCGTTATGCCCCATCCCGCGCATGCTCGGACTCAAACTCTTCAATCGCCGCCATAAACTGCTCGCCAAAGGCGTCGGCTTTTTTCTCGCCAATGCCGTTGACCTGGATCAGCTCGTCGCGCGTCTGCGGGCGCAGGCGGCACAGGCCGCGCAGGGCCTTGTCGGAAAAGACCATATACGGCGCCATCTCCAGCTCGGTCGAGATCTCCTTGCGCAGGGTACGCAGGCGCTCAAACAGCTCGGCGTCGTCGCCCACGCGCGGTCGCTGATCCAGCTCGGCCTCCTCGCGCAGCAGATCGACGGCGCGGCGGGCGCGGGCCGAGGCCTTGCGCTTGGAGGCACGACGCTTAACGGTAAAGGCAAACGCCTCATCCTCGACCTCGATGGCACGCGGGCCCAGGCCAACGACCGGGTACTGCCCCTGCGAGGTGGCCAGATAGCCGCGGCCGCACAGCTGGCCGATGATGTCCTTGATGCGCCCGACCGATTCGCTCGACAGCTCACCGTAGCCGCGGTCCTCGTCCAGATGCATCTGGCGAATGCGCTCGGTGTCGCCGCCGTGGAGCACGTCGGCGACCAGCGACTTGCCAAAGCGCATGGGGCGCGTGGCCACATAGCGCACGGCGGCGCGGGCCATATCGGTAACGTCCTCGACCTCGAACTTCGTGAGGCAATTGCTGCAGTTGCCGCAACCCTCGGCCTCGTCCGTGGCGG
>CABPXT010000232.1:0-1960 GCA_902461405.1 uncultured Collinsella sp. | reverse complement strand
GGGCCGCCGTTGGCCCACTCATGGTCGCTGATCGCACGCTCGTTATCGTGAATCGTCGTGGGTTGGCCGTCGACCGAGCCCAGGTTGCACGCGGCCTCGCACAGTGCCGGGCACACGCGGCTCGTGAACTCAGGCATGGGCGAGGTGAGCGACAGGCGCTCGGCAGCCTCATCCCAGCGGCCGCGGTACACCAGCTCGTTCCACTCGGGAATCAAGTTGTGCAGCGGGCAGCCGCTCGGACGTGCCTTGCCAAAGCTCGCGCCCATCTGGCAAAACGCCACGCCGCACATCATGCAGCGGCTCGCCTGGGCGCGACGTGCGTCGTCGTCGAGCTCCACGTACAGCGGATCGAAATCACGGCTGCGCTCCTCCACGGGGCGAAGCTCGTGGGTCACGCGATCGATATCAAGAAAAGCACCGGGCTTACCCATGGCACTTACGCCTCCTTCTTGGTCGAAGCAACAGAGCTGGCGGCCACGGACGCAGCACCCGCAGCACCGCCCGCAATATCGAAGCGAGCGACATCCGCGGCGCTCGCGCGACCGGTCACAATGTCAAACGCCAGTTCCTCTGCCTGCGCATGTGTCTTGCCGGCAGCCTCGCTCGCAGCGACAATCGCCAGCACACGCTCATACTCGGTCGGAATGACCTTCACAAAGTGCTTGCTCATCGTCTCAAAGCTGTAGAGCAGCTTGATGCCGCGCGGGCTCTGCGTCGCGTCCACGTGCTCCTGGATGAGCTCGCGAATCTGCGCCAGCTCGCCGGCAGTCGGGGCCTTGAGCTCAACGCTCTCGTGGTTCACGCGGGCATCGAGCGTGCCGTACTGGTCAAAGACATAGGCCACGCCACCCGTCATGCCGGCGGCGAAGTTCTGCCCGACCTCGCCCAGGATGAGCGCCAGACCGCCCGTCATGTACTCGCAGCCATGGTTACCGCAGCCCTCGACCACCACGGTGGCACCGGAGTTGCGCACGGCAAAACGCTGGCCGGCAAGACCGTTAATGAAGCCGCGGCCGCTCGTGGCACCAAAGAACGCAACGTTGCCCACGATGATGTTCTCGTCGAACTTGTAGGTCGCATGCGGGTTGGGGCGCACCGACACCTCGCCGCCCGAAAGGCCCTTGCCAAAGTAGTCGTTGGCGTCGCCGCACACGTTGAGCGTAATGCCGCGCGGCAGGAAGGCGCCAAAGCTCTGACCGGCCGAACCATCGCAATCGATGGTGATGGAGCCGGCGGGCAAGCCCTCGGGATGCGCCTTGGTCACCGCGTTGCCCAGGATGGTGCCCACGCAACGGTTGACGTTGGCGATATCGGCGCGGAAGCGAATCGGGCGCAGGTGCGCGCGGGCGTCGGCCGTGTAGGGCACAAACAGCGTGGAGTCGAGCGTCTTGTCGAGCTCGCTGTCCGCGGCCATCTGGGGCAGGAAGTGACGGCCGTCGGCACCCGGGATGTGGGCACCGAACTCGCAGGTCGCGCTTGCCAGCACGGGCGTCAGATCGAGCAGGTTAGCCTTGCGGTTGCCCGGGACCTCGATCTGGCGCAAGCACTCGGGATGGCCGACCATCTCGTCGACGGTGCGGAAGCCCAGGCTCGCCATGACCTCGCGCAGTTGCTCGGCAACAAAGAGCATAAAGTGCTCGACGTGCTCGGGCTTGCCGCGGAAGCCGCGACGCAAGCGGCAGTTTTGCGTGGCGATGCCGGCGGGGCAGGTATCCTGCTGGCAGTCGCGCTGCATGAGGCAGCCCATCGAGATGAGCGGCATGGTCGCAAAGCCAAACTCCTCGGCGCCCAGCAGGCAGGCGACAGCAACATCGGTGCCGTCCATGAGCTTGCCGTCGGCCTCGAGCACCACGCGCGAGCGCAGGCCGTTTTGCAGCAGCGTCTGCTGAGCCTCGGCAAGGCCAAGCTCCAGCGGCAGACCGGCGTGCCAGATCGAATCGCGAGCAGCGGCACCCCAGCC
>CABPXT010000231.1:0-1975 GCA_902461405.1 uncultured Collinsella sp. | reverse complement strand
GGCGCCCCGCGGCTACAAGGTGATCATCACCATGCCCGAGACCATGTCCGTCGAGCGCCGCAAGCTGATGCAGGCATACGGTGCGCAGCTCGTGCTCACCGACGGCTCCAAGGGCATGAAGGGCGCTATCGCCAAGGCGGAGGAGCTGCAGAAGGAGACTCCCAACAGCATCATCGCCGGCCAGTTTGTGAACCCCGCCAACCCCGCCATTCACAAGGCCACGACCGGCCCCGAGATCTGGGACGACACCGACGGCAAGGTCGACATCTTCGTCGCCGGCGTCGGCACCGGCGGCACCGTGACCGGCGTGGGCGAGTTCCTCAAGGAGCAAAACCCCGAGATTCAGGTCGTCGCCGTCGAGCCCGCCACCTCCCCGGTGCTCTCCAAGGGCCAGGCCGGCCCGCACAAGATCCAGGGTATCGGTGCCGGCTTTGTGCCCGACGTCCTCGACACCCAGGTCTACGACGAGATCATCCCCGTCGAGAACGACGACGCCTTTGCCACCGGCCGCGCCGTGGGCCACAAGGAGGGCGTGCTCGTGGGCATTTCGTCCGGCGCCGCCGTGTGGGCCGCACTGCAGCTGGCCAAGCGCCCCGAGAACGAGGGCAAGACCATCGTGGCGCTGCTCGCCGACACCGGCGAGCGCTACCTGTCCACGGCACTCTTCCAGGACTAGAGCTCTCGTTCCTAGAACGAGCCCAGGGCACGCCGGTCTCCCCTCTCTTCTGGCAGCCTTAGCTCATCCCAACAGGGTGTCCCACAGGACGCCCGAACTTGCTACAATGTCTGCGGCGCGGAACCAGCCTCCCGCGCCGCTTTTCTTTTTTGGCCACATGCCACCAAGGAGAACCTCCCCATGCACAACAAGCGCGTGCTCGTCGCCATGAGCGGCGGCGTCGATTCCAGCGTGACCGCGTATCTGCTCAAAAGTCAGGGTTACGAATGTGTCGGTGCCACCATGCGCCTCACCTGCCCCGCGCCCGACCCCGCCACGGGCATGAGCAAAGTCGACCGCGACATCGCCGACGCGAAGGCCGTTGCCGATCGCATTGGCATTCCACACCATGTGCTCGACTTGCAGCAGACCTTCGACCACAGCGTTATCGAGCGTTTTGTGAGCGCCTATCAGGAGGGGCTGACGCCCAATCCGTGCATTATCTGCAACCGCCACATTAAGTTTGGCGCGCTGCTCGATGCGGCGCTGGACATGGGCTGCGACTACATCGCAACGGGACATTACGCCAAAACAAGCCAGGCGGCAGACGGCACCTGGCAGCTGCATCGCGGCGAGGACCCCAAAAAGGACCAGAGTTACTTTTTGTATTCGCTCACGCAGGAACGCCTGACGCACACGATCTTTCCGCTGGCAGGCCTAGACAAAGAGCGCGACGTGCGCCGCATAGCCGCCGAGCAGGGCTTTACCAACGCCCAGAAGGCCGAAAGCGAGGATATCTGCTTTATTCCAGACGGTGACTACGCGGGCTATATCGAGCGCCGCTGCGGACATCCCGCTGCACCGGGCGACATTGTGTGGCGCGACGGCAGCGTGGTCGGGCGCCACAATGGCGCGCTGCGCTATACCATCGGCCAGCGCAAGGGCCTGGGCGTCGCGATGGCGCATCCCGTGTACGTAACGGGTGTCGACGCCGTCAACAACACTGTGCATCTGGGCGAGGCAGAGGACCTGACGGCCACGGCACTCACGGCCAACGACTGGATTTGGAGCGCCCCTGCCGACCGCATGGAGGCAGAGCTCACGTCCGGCGGCATTCGCGTGGGCGCCAAGTACCGCTACCGTCAGAAAGACCAGGCAGCGACCCTTACGCGCGGCGAAGACGGGCAAATGTTGCTGACCTTTGACGAGCCGCAGCGAGCCATCGCCCCCGGCCAAGCCGTTGTAGTCTACCGCGGCGACATCGTCCTGGGCGGCGGCACCGTTACGGCAGGCCTACAAAAGCCCCCCCCACATCCGTCA
>CABPXT010000230.1:0-1979 GCA_902461405.1 uncultured Collinsella sp. | reverse complement strand
GAACAACCTGCCCCGCCCGGGCCCATGCCCCCGCCCGCCCCCGCCTATGTGACGCCGTTTAGATATATGGCCGAAGGCAAGAAGCAGCCGGTGCGTCCCTGTCTGACCAATGCGCTGCCCAATCGCGCCGGCGGTCTGACGGTGCTGTGCGATATGGGCGCCAACCCCGATGTCGAGGTCGATGACATGGTGCGTTTTGCCCAGATGGGTAGCGCCTATGCCCGCGTCGTCCTGGGCATCGAGCATCCCCGCGTGGGCCTGCTTGCCAATGGCACCGAGGACGAGAAGGGTTCCAACTTTACCAAGGCCTGCTTCCCGGCCATGAAAGCCGCCGTTCCCGGCTTTGTGGGCAACTGCGAAGGCACCGACCTCACCTCGGGCAATTTCGATGTCGTCGTTGCCGATGGCATGTCGGGCAATATTGCGCTCAAGGCCACCGAGGGCGCTGCCAAGTTTTTGCTGCAGGAACTCAAGGGTGCCTTTATGGCCTCGCTCGGCACCAAGATCGCCGCGCTGCTCATCAAAAAGCAGATGCGCGAGATTAAGGCCAAGCTCTCTGGTGATGCCAAGGGCGGTGCGATTCTTTTGGGCCTGCGTGGCGTGGTCCTAATCGGCCATGGCGCCACCTCGGTCGAGGCTGTTAAAAACGGTACGCTCGCGGCGGCCGAAGCCGTGCGCGCGGGGCTGGTCGAGAACGTCGCCAACTCCATGGACGGCATCGTTTTATAAGAGCGAGTTAGAGCGCTGTTATGTGCCTCGCGGCGCACGTCGTGGGGTAGAATCAAAACCGTGTCTTGGTGCCGCCCGCGCGGTGCCAATCTTTTGGTATTCATGCACTATGAGAGGAAGCGCTATGGACCGCTCCGAAATCTTCGACAAGATCGCCGAGGTCGCTGCTGACGTTCTGGGCGTCGATGTTGCCGAAATTAGCGATGAGACCACCTTTGACGATCTCGATGCCAACTCGCTCGAGCGCCTGCAGCTGGTTACGGCTATCGAGGACGAGTTCAATCTCGAGATCGATGATGAGACCTTGCTCTCGCTCAACTCTGTCGCCGACGCCGTCGACGCGATCGAAAACGCCAGGGAGGCTTAGGTCTTGGCTTTATCCGAACGACTTACGCGCGCCCAGGAGATTCTGGGCCACGAGTTCAATGACAAGGTGCTGCTGCGCGCGGCCCTTACGCATCCTTCGGCCGTCGAAGGCCAGCCGGTTTCTGCCAGCTATGAACGCCTTGAGTTTTTGGGCGATTCCATTTTGGGCGCCGTGGTTGCCCGCTCGCTCTTTGAGTCCTATCCGGAGTTTGACGAGGGCAAGCTTACGCGCCTGAAGGTATCCTTAGTGTCGGGCGCCACGCTGTCCGAGGTGTCGCACGAGCTGGGTATCGACGACATCATCATCTTTGGTGCCTCCGAGACCGGTACCGGCGCGCGTGGCCTGCACTCGGCGCTCGAGAACGTCTACGAGTCGCTCGTGGGTGCGCTGTACCTGGATGCCGGCTGGGATGTTGCGGCGGACTTTATCCACCGTACGCTTAAGCCGCACCTGGCTTCCGAGCGTGCCGAGCACCCTGCGAACCCCAAGTCGTTCTTGCAGGAGTGCGTGCAGGCGGACGGCCACGAGCCTCCCGCGTATAAGCTGGTCGGCTCCGAGGGCCCCGCGCATGCGCCCACCTTTACCGCTGTGGTGCTCATCGACGGTATTCGTCAAGGCCGCGGCACCGGTTCCTCCAAGAAGGAGGCCGAGGGAGCCGCTGCGCTGGAGGCACTCGACCGCATGGGCTACACCACCAACGGCGTGATTCTCAACAAGAAGCCTGTTTAAGCGAGGAACCGTGTATCTCAAGTCCCTCACGCTCAAAGGGTTCAAGTCGTTTGCCGACCGCGCCCATATGACGTTTGAGCCGGGCCTGACCGTCATCGTCGGTCCCAACGGCTCGGGGAAATCGAACAACTCTTACTCGCTTTTGTCCTGAATG
>CABPXT010000229.1:0-2072 GCA_902461405.1 uncultured Collinsella sp. | reverse complement strand
CGGCGGCACCTCGGGCGTGTCGGTCATTCTTTCCACGCTGTTCCCGACCCTGCCCGTCGGCGTCTTTATGTGGATTATCAACGCGGTCCTGGTCGTTCTGGGCTTTATCTTTTTGGAGCGCAAGGCGATTCTGTGGAGCGTCTTCGCTTCGTTTGCGCTTTCGGCCTACGTCTCGCTGTTTGAGCTCTTCATTCCGACGGATGTTTCGATGACGGGTGATATGTGGCTCGACCTGTGCTTTGCCGTCATCTTGCCGGCGCTCGGCAGCGCTATTGTCTTTGACATCGGCGCCTCGACGGGTGGCACGGACATTCTTGCCATGATCCTCAAACGTCGCACCACGCTCGAGATTGGCCGCGCGCTGCTGCTGGTCGATATCGGCATCGTAACCATCGCGGCTTTCCTGTATGGCCCGCGCGTCGGCCTGTACTGCGTGCTTGGCCTGTTTGCCAAGACGCTCGTGGTCGATAAGGCTATCGAGAGTATCCACCTGCGCAAGGTCTGTACGATCATTTGCGCCGAACCGCGCAAAGTCGAGGAGTTTATTGTCAAGCATCTCAACCGCACGGCAACGATCAGCCGTGGCTATGGCGCCTTCTCGGGCAAGTGCGTCACGGTGATTATGAGCGTGCTGAGCCGTCGCGAGGCAGTGCAGCTGCGCCGCTATACCCGCGAGATTGACCCTGGCGCCTTCATCACCATCGTCGATAGCTCCGAGATCGTGGGCAAGGGCTTCCGCGGCACGAACTAGCGCGGACGCACCCTTCGAATCATTGAATAAAGCCGCCTACGTTGCAAATCGGCCATCTTGGAGTATTTGTCCCCACATTGGGCGATAATGTTGCCAAAGACATCGTTTGCGATCCAGGTGATTCGCTCTAGATACGAAGGGATGATTTCGATGTTCTGTTCGCAGTGTGGCGCCCCCATGGGCGATAACGACAAGTTCTGTGGCGCGTGTGGCGCTCCTAATGCCGGTGCTGCAACCTCTGCTCCTCAGGGGCAGTCTCAGCCTCAGCAGTTTGTTCCTCAGCCTAACGTGAACGTGCCCAAGGGCTGTGTAGCTCAGGCGTTTGAAGACATGACCAAGACGCCGGGCGTGCTGCAGCGCGTGTGCCAGATTGCCTTTTTGCCGGCGCTCATCTGTGTCGTGTCGGTGCTCGTGCTCTTCATTCCCGTTATCGGCGGTATCGCGGCTGCCTTCGGCTTTTTGGCTGCCTGTGCGGCAAGCGCGTGCGGTTCTGGCTTTGGCATCGAATGGGGTCGCGACCTGTCGCTCAAGGTCGATGACGGCATGGATCGTCCGTTGATGCGTTCCACATCGTTTGGCCTTGGCGTCTTTTCGGGCGTTATTTCGAGCGTGCTCAAGGTTATCGCGGCTATTCCCGTTATTGGTGTAGCGCTTTCGCTGGTGGAGAGCGTGGTAATTGGTGCCGCGGGTGCGTACTCTTATTTCGGCTCCTATGCGCTTGAGGCCGCTCTATTTGGCTCGCTGGGCCTGTTTGTTCTGGCTATGATTGCCACGGCGGTCCTGGGTGTCTTCTTTACTATGTTCGCCGACATCGCCGTGATGCACTTTGCGGTGACCGGTCGCGTCGAGAGCGCGTTTTCGCTCGATAAGGTCTGGGCGGCCTTTAAGAACAATAAGACCAAGCTGTTCTGCGCATCGTTCCTTCCCGAGTTTTTGACGGGTCTGGTCGCCAACGTTATCACATGGATCCTGACGCTCGTCTTTGGCACCATTGCCTCTGTCGGTATGTATAGCTACTACTACCGTCCTACGGCTATTGAGGCGCTTGTTACCGGCGGTGGCATTACGCTCGTATTGTTCTTGGTGCTGACGGCGTTTGTCACGGTATTCCTCACGGTCTTTGGCAACATGCTCAAGCATCGTGCCGTTGGCTATTGGGTTGCGCGTTATGCAAGCGAGTGGGCCGACGAGGACAAGGATGACGTCCTGACTTTTGTGTTGCCGTTTGAGAAGAAGTCCGCTCCTTCGGGTTACAGCGCTCCGGATGCTTCGCCGGCACCTGCGCCCGAGCCCGCGCCCGAGTCTGCGCCTGAGCCTGCAC
>CABPXT010000228.1:0-2089 GCA_902461405.1 uncultured Collinsella sp. | reverse complement strand
TTGCCGACCGCGCCCATATGACGTTTGAGCCGGTCCTGACCGTCATCGTCGGTCCCAACGGCTCGGGAAAATCGAACATCTCTGACTCGATTCTGTGGGTCCTGGGCGAGCAGAGCGCCAAGCAGCTGCGCGGCCAGGCCATGGAGGACGTCATCTTCTCGGGCTCGTCGGCACGCAAGCCGGTGGGTGTCGCCGAGGTCACGCTGGTGCTCGATAACTCGGACCATATGCTGCCCGTCGACTTTGACGAGGTCGCCATCACCCGTCGTATGTATCGCTCGGGCGAAAGCGAGTACCTCATCAACTCGAGTCCGTGCCGCCTGATGGACATTCAGGACATCCTGCACGATTCGGGCCTGGGTAAGGATACGCATTCCATCATCAGCCAGGGCAAGCTCGACGCCATTTTGCAGAGCCGCCCCGAGGAGCGCCGTGCCCTCATCGAGGAGGCCGCCGGCATCTCCAAGCACAAACGCCGCAAGGAGCGTGCGCTCAAAAAGATTAAATCGATGGACGAGCACCTGACGCGTGCCCGCGACATCAATAAGGAAATCGCCCGTCAGCTGCGGCCGCTGGAGCGTCAGGTCGATCGCGCGCGCAAGTACAAAGAGCTGTCCTCGCGCGCGAACGAACTTACGCAGATGCTGGCCGTCGACGAGCTTCGTTCGCTGCAGTCGCAGTGGAACGACTTGGAGAGCCGCTCCAAGGAAGGCGCCGCCGAGCTGGAGCTTGCGCAGTACCGCATGGGCGAAAAGGAGCGCGAGCTCGAGAAGCTCCAGGTTATGCTCGAGGAAAAGGGCCTGTTTGTGGGCGACCTGGGCGAGCAGCGCCGCCATATGCAAGACGTGGTCGGCCGCATTAACTCCGATATGCGCCTGCTCGAGGAAAAGGGCCACAACATGGTGTCGCGCCTGTCCGACATGCGTGGCCAGATCTCGAGCTCCGAGCATCAGCGTCGTCGCGTGGTCGAGGAGCTCGAGGACGCGCGTGCACAGCTTGAGGAAGTGACCGGCGCGCACATGCAGGCCCAGGAGGACGTTGACGCCGCTGGTCCTGCCGCCGCTGAGCTCCACGAGCGGCGCGTGGCGCTCGACAATCAGATTTCGCAGCTTACGCGTGAGCAACGCGATGTGCAGCGTGTGGCCGATAACGCGGCGCTCGAACTCGCCAAGGTGAAGGACTCGCTGAGCAACGCCGAGGTCGAGGACAACATGTACGCCTCGCGCCTGGAGCAGATCGATGAACAGCTCGAGGAGGTCACGGCCTCGCTCGAGAGCCGTCGCGACCGTGCTGAGGAGCTTGAGAGTGCCCTTGAGGCGGCTCGTCAGGCCCAGAACGATGCGCGCGAGGCCACCGAGACGGCACGCGCTGCCCTGAAGGACTTGCGTAATCGTGAGAGCGAGGCGCGCAACAAGCTGTCCGAGGTGCGCTCGGAGCTTGCCAGCCAAAAGAAGCTTGATGCCCGCATGGCAGACAGCTCGCCGCTGGTGAGCCGTCTGATGGGCGCACTGGGCGATGATGTCTCAGGCCGTCTGGGCGACGTGCTCGACGCCCCTCGTGAGCTTGAGGGCCTGGTTGAGCAACTACTTGCCGGCGATATCGATGCTCTTTTGTTTGATGATGCCGCTACGCTTGAGCGCGCCGGTCGTGCGGCTTTGGACCAAAAGAAGGCTTCGGGCGAGGCGCTGTTGGGGGCGCGCGGCGTGAGCGGTGGTGCTGCTGCCAATGGCGCTGCCGGTACGCGTCTGGTCGATCGTCTGTCCGTGCGCTCCGGTTATGGCCCGGTTGTCGAGGCCCTTCTCGGCGGCTATTACGTGGTCGATGACTTGGCTGCCGCGTTGGCTGCCCCTGTCGTTGACGGTGTGACCTACGTGACTCCCGATGGCGCCCGCGTGAGCTGTGGTGGTCTGGTGCGCGTGGGGCTCGATGCCGGCGAGGCTTCGGGTGCCTTGGAGCGCAAGCGCCGCATCCGTGAGCTCGAGGGCCTGGAACCCGATCTGGCTGCTGTGTTTGAGCATGTGTCGGATCAGGTCGTCGAGGCCAATGCGGCCGTTGAGGAGGCGCGTGCCGCCGAGGGCGATGCCGCCGG
>CABPXT010000227.1:0-2155 GCA_902461405.1 uncultured Collinsella sp. | reverse complement strand
TGTTCATGCCGGGGATGATGCCGCACAGGTTGAACACGAAGATCGTGAAGAACAACGTCGAAATCATCGGCACGTAACGCTTGCCGCGCAGCTCGCCCATGACCTGATATACGACGCTGTCGCGCACGAAGTCGATGCCCATCTCGACCACGCCTTGCCAGCGGCCGGGGATGAGCTTGGCGCGCTTCGCCGTGATACCGAGCACCACGAGAAGCACCACGGTCGCCACGATGCGGATCAATATGATGCGATTGATCGCGAAGGGGGTCCCCTGGAACAGGATCTCGGGAGGAAGAAAATCATTGACCGTTGGCAGTTCGGGACCGCTGTCGGCCGCCAATAGTGCGCCCGTACCGACCGCATCTACCATATCGCGCCTCCTGCTCTCATTATCAGCTGTCAGTTTAGCCCAACGGTTGAGGCGAATGTGACGTTTGGATATCGTCCGTCCAGCCGTTATCGAAGCTGCCCGGGCATAAGACCGACCAACCGGAGCTCCTGCCCAGACATTCCGCTCCGAATGACTAAGTGATTATCCTATGACCACCTTGGACAACACGCAACACGCCTTACTTTTCAAGGGCTGTACGGCGTTTCTTCGCCAAATTCGTGAGCGTTAACATATTGGTCATTGTCTCATTATTTGGACTGTTTTTTAAACACCGCTCATAAGGCATGGACAAAAGAGGCGGTATTCCACCTATTGAGCACGGCGATGGCCCTCTTTTGTACGCTATGTGGACACCAAACCGTGCTAATGCAACAAATCTCGAATCTCCGCCCAATTACAGCGGGATTCCGAGGTCATCTGCACCCTCCAGATCCGAAAGACCATCAACGGGAGCCGACCGGGATGGTCCCAGACCCCCGTCAAACGACCGCAGCGCAGGCGAGAACCATCATTCGCCACGTATCACGCCGTAGTCGTCATGGACGAACGGTGAGAAATCGTCCTTGCGCGGGCCGGCGGGCGCGTGGCGGAAACGATCGATGCCAAGCCGGCGCTCCGCCCGCAATCCGGGCACTTCGGTGAGATCGTACGGCGTGGTCTGATACACCCAGTTCAGCCAATTGCGCCACAGCAGATTCGCGTGCGATCGCCATGCGAACAACGGCTCAAGGTGCGGATCGTCATGCGGGAAGTAGTTGTGCGGGAACGGGACGTTGCTCATCCCCTTCGCCATGTCGCGCTCGTACTCCTCCTGGAGCGTCGTCTTGCCGTACTCCCAATGGCCGAGAGCGAACACTTCGGAGAAATCGCGAGTGGCGATCAGGCCAGGCCCGGACTGCGGACCCCAAGTGAGCACTTGCAAGTCGGGATTCGCCGCCACGTCGGCCTCGTTCACACCCGCCAGACGGGAGTGCGGCTGCAGTGCAATCTCGTCGAAACCATTGGTCAGGAAGCAGTACTCGTCCTGCAGGTACTGCGGGAACACCCCGAATATCTTCTCCGGCAGGTCAACCTTGCGCACGCCATACCGGTAGTTGAGCGCCCCCATCGCGCCCCAGCACAGGTACATGGTGGAGAACACATGGGTGCTCGCCCAGTCGAGAATCGACTTGAACTCGTCCCAGTAATCGACCTGGTCGAACGGCAGGTGCTCGACCGGGGCTCCGGTGACGACGAAACCGTCATAGTAGTTGTCGCGGAAGGCATCCAGCGTCTCATAGAACTTGACCAGATGATCGTGACTGACATGGGTCGGTTCATGGGTGGATGTCTTCATGAAGTCGATTTCGACCTGCAGCGGCGATTTGGAGATCAGGCGCAGCAGCTGCGTCTCGGTTTCGACCTTCTTGGGCATCAGATTCAGGATCACCAATTTGAGCGGTCGCACACGCTGGCGCTCCGCCTCGGGCTTCTCCAGGGCGAAGATGCGTTCCGAGTCGAGGATGGCACGCGCGGGCAGGCCGCTTGGGATCTTGATAGGCATGTTCTTATTATGGCAATGGCCGGGATATTGATACGCCGTCAGGTTATCGCCATGAGTTATGACCGGTTATCAATCCCGGCATTTCACTCAGCGCAAAAATCCGACACGCCGATTTGACAATCTCGCATTCTCCCCTATCTTAGATAGAGCTGTTTGAAAACAGCCGGCGCGGGGTGGAGCAGCTCGGTAGCTCGCTGGGCTCATAACCCAGAGGTCCATGG
>CABPXT010000226.1:0-2193 GCA_902461405.1 uncultured Collinsella sp. | reverse complement strand
AAGTCTCCCTAGGGGCCGGGGTTGCCGGCCGTCGTCCGGCCCTCGACAAGTCCCGCCAATGCCGCCTGGCGTCTGGAGCTCCTTGTTGAGCGCTGGCGCGAGGCCGTTGACTGGGCCGCTCTCTAATTTAGATATTTGATTGAGCGTGGGCGCCGAGATGTTTGATGATGGTGCGCCAGATCGGCGCGGGCAGCGCGGGCTTGACGCGCACCATGCCGTCGGTATCGACGCTACCGGCATTGCCACCGCCAAGCAGCTGCGCATGCTCAATGGAGCAGCCTATGCGCGCAGCGCCCACAAGCTTATCCATTGCTTCCGAAAATGGCCGACGCAAGAGCCCCATGCGCGGGGAGTGGCGAAGCGCTGCGATGCCGGCGCCGGTGCAGACGACAATGCCGCCGCACCATGGCAGGTCACGTAGAATACATGCCCGGTACAGGCGGTCGAGGACTTCGTCCGCCTGCTTGTTGTTTTTGGACAGGGTCTGGACGACGACATAGACTCGTGCCTCTGTATTCCCAAGGCGATCGAGTATCTGCTCGACAGCGATCATAGCCTCATCGTCAAATGCATCGTCAACAGCGAGCACCATACCATCGACTGCACCGGCATCATCCGCCTTCAAGTCGACTGGGCGGGGGAGTACAGTGCCGGAAAGCTGTGCATAGGCGGCGATGGCATCCTGCAGGTCCCAGAGCAAAAACTCAAGATCGGCACTCTCGGGAATACTGACAAACGCGATGTTATGCAGTGTTTTTGGTACATCGCCGCGCGCGGCCGTCTCCATGCCATCTCCTTTCCGGCTCGTTTCCGTTTAGGTTACACCGTCCGGCGGCGTCCCGCCGCGCTATCCTAGTGCAACCCTTACGAAAGGAACGCCATGCGTCTGTCCATGAATACCTCGCTTGCCACGCTTAAGCCCTCCGGCATCCGTCGGATTAACGCGCTCGCCGCCCAGCACCCGGGGTGCATTGCGCTTGCGCTCGGTGAGCCCGATTTTCCCACGCCCGATGTGGTTAGCGCCGAGGTGACTGCTTCGTTGGACCGCGGCGACACGCACTATCCGCCCAACAACGGTCGCCCCGCCCTGCGCGAGGCACTGTCCGAATATATGGGTGACGCGGGTCTGGCGTTTTCCGCCGATGAGGTCATCCTGACCGACGGCGCGACCGAGGCCCTGTCGGCAACATTCATGGCTATGCTCAACCCCGGCGACGAGGTTATTATCCCCACGCCGGCCTTTGGCCTGTACGAGAGCATTGTCGTGGCCAATCACGCCAAAGCGGTCTTTTTGGATACGGAGCCTGCGCAATTCCAGATTGACGAGGAAGCGCTTCGCGCCTGTGTGACCCCGGCGACCAAGGCCATCGTTATCTGCTCGCCCAACAATCCCACGGGCTGCATTCTCAACGCGGCATCGCTCGACGCCGTGGCGCGCGTAGCGGAGCAGGCGGGCATCTACGTAGTCTGCGACGACGTATACAACCGCCTCGTCTATGTGGACGGCTACGAGCGCTTCGCCCAGCGACACCCGGAGCTGCGCGAGCAGACGGTAGTCATCGAGAGCTTCTCCAAGCCCTGGGCCATGACCGGCTGGCGCCTGGGTTGGCTCGCGGCAGCGGCACCCGTCATCGCCGAGATCGCAAAAGCTCACCAATACCTAGTATCGAGCGCCGTCTCCTTCGAGATGGACGCCGCAGCTCGAGCCCTGACCGTCGACCCAACCCCCATGCTCAAAGTCTACAGAGCCCGCCGCGAACGCGTACTCGCAGCCTTATACGCCATGGGCCTCGACGTAGTAGAGCCCGCAGGAGCCTTCTACACTTTCCCGAGCATCAAAAAGTTCGGCCTAACCAGCGAAGACTTCTGCATCAAAGCCATCGAAGAGACAAACGTAGCCCTAGTCCCGGGCGACTGCTTCGGCACCGAAGGCCACATCCGCCTAAGCTACTGCGTCTCCGACCAAGATCTGGACGAAGGTCTCCGCCGCCTGTCAAGCTTCGTGTCAACGTTGTAGCCCAACGGGACTAAAACCATCAGCCCACCGACCCAAGCATTATGAGTGGGGGCGTCAGCCAACGAAAACCCGGGCTGCCCAAAGTCAACGCAGGCCGCGCCGCCAAAGGCCAGGCGCAAGGTTTTCGTAGATTCCGCACGAGCCGAAGAGCACTTAATGTGCTCTTCGTGCGAGCC
>CABPXT010000225.1:0-2218 GCA_902461405.1 uncultured Collinsella sp. | reverse complement strand
GTGGATTTTTCCCCGCACAGGTATCAAGAGCCGCCATGTATGCACCACCGAGTCACTTGACGACCTTGCCGTAGCGGCGAGCGAGCGGGCACTCCAGGTGTCCGGAATCGACGCGAGCCAGCTGGATTTGATCGTCTGCTCGACGACGACGGGTGACCACCTTGTTCCCGCCGAGGCGTGTGCCGTTGCTGAGCGACTGGGCGTGACGTGCCCTGCCTTCGATGTCTCGGCTGCCTGCGCCGGCTTCGTATTTGCGCTCGATGTTGCCGAGGGCTATATCGCCCGAGGACGAGCCAAGCATGTGCTTGTCGTTGCCGCCGAGCAGATGACGCGCGCGCTCGACTGGACCGACCGCGCCACCTGTGTGCTCTTTGGCGATGGGGCAGGCGCCGCGGTGATTGAGGCTGGGGGAGACAGCCCCCTTGCCGTTGAGCTTTCGATGGCGCCCGACGTCGAGACGTTGTGCGTTCCCGGTCTGGTCGGCACCTCGCCGTTTAAGGCCTCCGCAGATAGCGAGAGCGTGCTGTCCATGAATGGCCGCCGCGTGTTCAAGTTCGGCGTCAACGCGATTTGCGACACGGTCCATAAGCTTGCGAGCGATGCGGGCATTTCGGTCGAGGACATCGACCATTTTGTATTCCATCAGGCTAACGAACGAATCCTGAGTCAGGCGGTCAAGCGCCTCGGTGTGCCAGACAAGCGCGTGGTTCGAACGCTGCGCGAGACCGGCAACATTTCGAGCGCATGCATTCCGCTTGCCCTCGACCGGCTGGCAAACGCCGGTGCACTTCACACGGGCGACACCATCGCCCTCGTTGGATTTGGCGCCGGTCTGGATATAGGTGGCTATCTACTTCGTTGGAAGTAGTCGCACATAGGAAATAAAAACGCCCCTAGGGCACAAACAAAGGAGAACTACCATGGCAGATCAGAAGACCTTCGAGCGCGTTTGCGATGTTATCCGCGAGACCGCTGGTCTTGACGACGTCGAGATGAAGCCCGAGTCCACGCTCGAGGAGATTGGTCTCGACAGTCTGGGCACCGTCGAGATCCTCGTCGCCGTTGAGGACGAGTTTGGCATCCAGCTCGATACCGAGGAGAACCCCAAGACGGTCGGCGAGTTCGCCGATACGGTCGAGGCGGCATTGGAGAAGTAGAGATGCTCAAGACTCCTCTCTGCGATCTGCTCGGCATCGAAAAGCCCGTGTTCCAGGGCGGTATGGCCTGGATCGCCGACGCCTCGCTGGCGTCCGCAGTGTCCGAGGCGGGCGGCTTAGGGATTATCGCGGCCATGAACGCCGACGCCAACTGGCTGCGCGACCAGATTCATGAGCTGCGCGCCAGGACGGATAAGCCCTTTGGCGTCAACGTCATGCTCATGAGCCCGTTTGCCGACGAGGTCGCGCGGGTCGTGATTGACGAGCGGGTGCCGGTCGTCGTGACGGGTGCCGGCAATCCCACCAAGTACATGAAGGCGTGGAACGAGGCGGGCATCAAGGTCATCCCGGTCGTTGCCTCGGTGGCGCTGGCGCGTCTCGTGGCGCGTCGTGGAGCCACTGCCGTGGTTGCCGAGGGTACCGAATCAGGCGGCCATATTGGCGAGACCTCGACGATGGCACTGGTGCCACAGGTTGTCGATGCGGTCGATATTCCCGTGGTTGCGGCTGGCGGTATCGCCGATGGCCGCGGCGTGGCGGCCGCCTTTATGCTGGGCGCCGCCGGCGTGCAGGTGGGTACGCGCTTTCTGATCGCAGATGAGTGCACCGTATCGGAGCAGTACAAGGAGATGGTCCTGAAGGCCAACGACACCTCGACGCGTGCGACCGGCCGCTCGACGGGACACCCGGTGCGTGCCCTCAAGAGCCCCTTCACTAACGCCTACGCCAAGAGCGAGGCGGCGGGCGTAAGAGTCGAGGAGCTCGGGGCCATGGGCACGGGCGCCCTTCGCAAGGCCGCCAAGGACGGCAATTACGAAGAGGGCTCGTTTTTGTGTGGACAGATTGCCGGCATGGTCAACGAGCGCCAAAGTGCACGTGAAATCGTTGACGACCTAGTCGATGGCGCCGAGCACGTCCTGAAGGGTGCGTGCGCATGGGTGGCGTAGCGTTTCTGTTTGCCGGCCAGGGCGCCCAGCACCCCGCGATGGGCGTCGACCTGATCGAGGCATCGCCGGCGGCCGCCGAGGGGTTCGCCCTTGTCGACGAGGGGCGCCCGGGGA
>CABPXT010000224.1:0-2226 GCA_902461405.1 uncultured Collinsella sp. | reverse complement strand
GCTGCAAGTTCCGCACGAGCCGAAGAGCACTTAATGTGCTCTTCGTGCGAGCAGGACTGTCCGCAGCAGCGAGTAAAGGTAAGAACGCCCCGCCCCAACCCAGCTAACAAAGGAGCTGATATGTGCGATTGCACAGATCATAAGGATGAGATCCCTGCCTACGACGCGCAGGCCATTGAGTCCCGGTGGATGAAGGCGTGGGACGACGAGAACCTCTTTGCCGTCGACACCGACGCCACCAAGCCCAAGAAGTATGTGCTCGAGATGTTCCCGTATCCGTCGGGCGACCTACACATGGGCCACGCGCGCAACTATACCATCGGCGATGCCATGGCCCGTCAGGCCCGCATGCGCGGCTTTGACGTGCTGCACCCCATCGGCTTTGACGCCTTTGGCCTGCCCGCCGAGAACGCCGCCATCAAGCACAACACGCAGGCTGCCGCCTGGACGTATAAGAACATGGACCAGGCGCTCGCCACGATGAGGCGCATGGGCTTCTCCTACGACCTGGATCGCACCGTTAAGACCTGCAGCCCCGACTACTATCGCTGGGGTCAGTGGATCTTTGAGAAGTTGTGGGAAAAGGGCCTGGTCTACCGCAAGAAGAACCCGGTCAACTGGTGCCCCACCTGCAAGACCGTTCTGGCCAACGAGCAGGTCACCGAGGGCAAGTGCTGGCGCTGCGGCACCGAGCCCGAGAAGCGCGACCTGGAGCAGTGGTACTTCAAGATTACCGAGTACTCCCAGGAGCTGCTCGACGATCTGGAGAAGCTCCCCGGCTGGCCCGAGCGCGTCAAGCAGATGCAGGCCAACTGGATCGGTCGCTCTGAGGGCGCCGAGGTCGACTTTACCCTGTGCGACGCCGATGGCGAGCCCATCGAGGGCGACGAGGGTAAGATCACCGTCTTCACCACGCGAGCCGACACGCTCTTCGGTGTCTCCTTCTTTGTCCTGGCTCCCGAGTACGCCGGCCTGCATGAGCTCGTCGAGGGCACAGAGTACGAGGAGGCCGTCATCAAGATCGTCGAGGACTCCAAGCATATCTCTGCCGTCGAGCGTGCCCAGGGCACCCTCGAGAAGCACGGTGCCTTTACCGGCCGCTATGTGGTAAACCCCGTCAACGGCGAGAAGGTCCCTGTGTGGGTTGCCGACTACGTCGTTGCCGACTACGGTACCGGTGCCGTCATGGCCGTTCCCTGTGGCGACCAGCGCGACTTTGAGTTTGCCCGTAAGTACGACCTGCCGATCGTGCCGATCATCCTGGACGATGACGATCGCACTGCCGTCGAGGCCAGCGGCGAGACCATCGATACCTTCCATGCCGAGACCGTCGACTGGGATTGCGCCCACGCTGCCGAGGGCACGCTCGTCCAGTCTGGCAAGTACACCGGCATGCGCGGCGGTAAGCACTCCGAGGGCGAGGCTGCGATCGTGGCCGACCTCGAGGCCATGGGCTGCGGTCGTCGCAAGGTCGAGTTCCGTCTGCGCGATTGGCTCATTTCCCGCCAGCGCTATTGGGGCAACCCCATCCCGGCCATCCACTGCGAGCACTGCGGCATCGTCCCCGTACCCGAGGACCAGCTGCCGGTGACGCTGCCCGAGAACCTGGACCTGGGCGCCGGCGAGACCCTCGCCGAGTGCAAGGAGTTCTACGAGACCACCTGCCCGGTCTGCGGCCGCCCGGCCAAGCGCGAGACCGATACCATGGACACCTTCACCTGCTCCAGCTGGTATTACCTGCGCTATACCGACCCGCACAACACCGAGCTGCCCTTCTCCCGCGAGGCCGCCGATCGTTGGATGCCCGTCGATAACTACATCGGCGGCATCGAGCACGCCATTCTGCACCTGCTCTACAGCCGCTTCTTTACCAAGGCACTGCGCGACCTGGGCCTGCTGAGTGTGGACGAGCCCTTCACCAACCTGCTGTGCCAGGGCATGGTCAAGGACGAGAACGGCGACACCATGTCCAAGTCCAAGGGCAACGTCGTGCCCCCGAGCTCGGTCATCGAACCCTACGGCGCCGACACCATGCGTCTGGCGATCCTGTTTATCGCCCCGCCCGAGAAGGACTTCGACTGGGATCCCAAGGCCGTTGAGGGCGCCAACCGCTTCATCAAGCGCGCCTGGCGTATCGTGTGGCAGCTCGTCCAGTCCGGCGACGCCAACGTGGCCTTCGACAAGTCCGCGCCCGACGCGGTTGCGAGGCAGCTCTAGCGGCGGTGT
>CABPXT010000223.1:0-2234 GCA_902461405.1 uncultured Collinsella sp. | reverse complement strand
TTAGGGGGTACACTGGGTAGCGTTGGCTATTCGTTTCCTCTTGTGAGGTGTTGGTTATGGGTAAGAAATCTCGGGCTCGGGTGGCTGCTGCTGGGACTCGTAAGGATCCTGAGCGTCGGGTTGTTGAGGGCGGCAAGGCAGAGCGTGCCGATAAGAAGAAAGCCGGTGCGCATGCTCATCCTGAGTGGGCGCCTCATTTGAATTCGGCTAGTGAGGATTTGACTGCCAAGTTGTTTACTCTGGTCGAGGTCATCTTGGGCGTGGTGCCCGTGGTGGTCATTGGCCTGTTCCTGGCCTCTAAGGATGCCACGAGCGTGGATAAGCTCACCGATGTCTTTTCTCAGGACCCCTCGATGGTGGTTACGTTTATCTCTGCGTGCCTGCAGCCGTTTGTGGCATACATGTTGTACATGATTTATCGCAAATACTGCGAGGGCGATGCGGGCTTTGCCGCCGGCAACCTGATTGGCCTCTTGTGCTCCGAGATTTTGCTGCTCAATATTCCCGGCGTCATCGGCATGGGCATCTTGTTGTGGCGTGTTTGGCGCAACGTCGCTCCGCACTTTGAGAGCTGGCTGTTTGAGCGTCGCGCAATGGGCGTGCTGGTCGACATCGCGGGCTCACTCGTGATCCTAGTCCTGGCGTTTATGTGTGCCACCGCCGCCCGCGGTCTCGCGGGCATGTAGTCTGTCCTAACCGACCACGGAGCGCAGGGCGGGGAAACCTTTCCCTCTCGCTCACGGCTTCGCAGGGTCGCGCGAGGCAAAGGTTTCCCCGCCCTGCGCTCCGGCGTTGAGTCGTCGCATGCTCGTTACAGAAAAGCTGATAATAAGTTTGTGTGCCGCCCCTTTTGGGGCGGCACGTTTTTGTGTGTGGGGTCCCTGTCTTCACAATTTTCGTCAAGCTTTTGGTTAGATTTTGGTCAGTTGGCGTAAGGGCGGAAGGCCAAAAGATTGCTGGCGAAAAAAGCTCAGAGAAAGTGCTGGTAGGGGAGTTGTTGAGCTTTTCGACAGCTTTTGAGCAAAAGAAACTTTGTGGCTATTGCCGGCGATTGCGTTGTCGCGGTCATGGCGGTGCGGGATGCTGGTCGTAAGCGTCGAATGCTCCGATTTTGGAGGCCAACATGGATCTGTTTCTTGAGACCCCGCAGCAACAAGCCGAGCGCATGTTGCGTCAGCAGCAACGGCTTATGGAGATGCAAATGCAAGGGGCGGCCGCCCAGCCTCCCGTGCAAAACGCCGCGCCCGCGGTTTCGCCTGCGGGTGAGGCTGCCCCAGAGGCCTATTCCGTACAGCAAGATTCATATGCGCAGGAGCTCGCGTTCGACAAACGCCGCGCGCGCCGCCGCCGTTTGGGCCAGCGCCTGCGCACATTGGCGATGATCGTGCTCATCCCGCTGGGGCTTGCGGCCATCTTTCTGGCGTCGTATGCCCTCACGTGCATCCTCAACGGCGCATCGCCCAACGAGGTGCTCCAACATCTAGCGGCCCTGGGCCAGCGCCTAGGTGACGTCATAACAACTATCCGCGCCGGCTGGGAGAGCTAGCGTTTGTCACATTAGGACTTCTAGGGTGTAGGGATTATCGCCACGAGTAAAACTCTTGCATCCCGTGGGTCCTGTCGTGCGATTGATAGTATTATCGAAGATGAATAATAATAGGATTTGCTATGTATAAGCATGATTTAGAGCAGACTCTTTTGGGCATTGACGAAGAGGCAGAGCTGGAAATAGGTCCAAGAGACGATAGGCCGAGCGTTGTATTGGTGGGAGGAAGCGCCTTCATGCTAAACGATGTGACGAATCGGTCGGTTACACATGACATTGATGTGTTTGAGGCAGACAGGTGCCTCCGCGAGATCATAGCTCGATACCCCGAGGTGAATGGTATGGCGGTGGCATATTGTGATCAGATGCCATTCAATTACGAAGATCGTTTGATTCCCTTGGATATTGGGGCGCGTTTTATCAGGTACTTTACGCCATCCTTGGAGGACCCGGCGGTGATGAAGCTCTATGCCTACCGTCCGAACGACATCGTCGATCTTCATAGTCAGGCATTCGTCGATCGACTTGATTGGGGGCTGCTCGAACGGCTTATATTCGACGAGGGGGAGGCACTGGCGTCGTCGCCTTCGGAGCGGAGTTATCAAGAGATGGTCTGCGCATACAGGCAATACAAAAGGCTCTGTTAGACCAAGGTTGACATAAAAACGATGTCACCGCGAGGCGGTAC
>CABPXT010000222.1:0-2246 GCA_902461405.1 uncultured Collinsella sp. | reverse complement strand
CGCCATATGTTCATGGCTGCTCGCGTTGTGCGCCGCCCTTATCACGGAGGTTTCCATGTCCAACCAGGGCAAGAAGGTCAAGACTCATTATCGCGGCACGCTCGACGACGGCACGCAGTTCGATAGCTCCTACGATCGCGGCGAGCCGCTGGAGTTCACCTGCGGCGCCGGTCAGATGATCAAGGGCTTCGATGCCGCCGTGGTCGACATGCAGGTGGGCGAGAAGAAGACCGTGCACATTCCTGCTGCCGATGCCTACGGCGAGCACAACCCCGAGATGGTCCTGACCTTCCCGGCCGAACAGGTTCCCAACATCGAGCAGATCGAGAAGGGCATGAAGCTCTTCCTGTCCACGCCGAGCGGTATGCCCGTCCCCGCCGTGGTCATCGACGTAACGCTCGAGGCCGTGACGCTCGACGCCAACCACGAGCTGGCCGGCAAGGACCTCAACTTTGATATCGAGCTCGTCGAGGTCGAGGGCTAGAGTATGCCTGAACGCTTGGTTTCGACGACATGCTTGGGAAATCTCAACGATCCGTCCTATGAACTCCTACTTCGCCGGGAGCTGGGCGGTGTCTTTGAAGTTGACGAGCTCCTGCTCGATTGGGACCAGGCTGATGCGCGCACGTTTGTGGGCGTGACGGAGCTGGGACGCACGATCGATGTTCGGCTGGATACTGCCGACGGCGGTCGTCTTGCCGATGGCGACGTGCTCGCCATTGACCGTTCGGGCATGGTGCCCGTGGCGGTTGTCGTGCGCTTGCGCAGCGCCGAGGTCTATTTGGTCGAAGTCGACCGCATGGATCCGATTGCACTCGCGCATGCGTGCTGGGAGATCGGCAACATGCATGCGCCGCTCTTCCGGGGCGACTCGGACGAGCATACCGTGCGCATGTATACGCCGGTGCAGCCTGTTTTGGGCCGCATGCTTCGGGGTGTCGAGGGTGTTCGGCTCTCGGTGGTTACCCGTGAACTCGATGCGGACCGGCGCTTTGCGTCGAGCGCGGCGGAGGTCGTCGTGAGCATAGCTCCCGACTTTGCCATCGTAAAAAAGACGCGCGGCTAAGTGCGCGTATGCGCAAGACGGGCTTTGAGGGGCGACCAATCAAAGTCCGTCTTGCTGTTGATAAGAGGCTTTGGGGGAAAGCATATGGGTCTTGAGGGAATCAAGCTGATTGCATGCGATTTGGACGGCACGTTGCTGCATCCGGGGGAGCGCGAGCCGCGTTCCGAGGCCTTTGAGCTTATCGATGAGCTGCATCGTCGCGGTATCGTGTTTATGCCGGCGAGCGGCCGTCAATATGCGAGCTTGCGCTACCTGTTTGCCCCGGTGGCCGATGAGCTCGCCTACGTATGCGAAAACGGAGCCCTGGTGATGAGCGAGGGGCGTGCCGTTGTCAAGCGTTCCATGGAGCGTTGCCTTGCTATGGATATCGCGAATGCCGTGGTTGCGTATCCCCATGCCGACGTGACCCTTTCGTGTGAGGGGCGCCTCTACACCATGAGCGGCAACGACGCGTTTGTTGAACACTTGCGTTATGAGGTCCACTGCGATGTGGCGGTGGTCGACCGTCCCGAGGACATCGACGAGGACGTCATTAAGATTGCCTTCCAGACGCCCGAGGCAGAGCAGCCGGCGGCGCTGGAGTATTTCGAGCGCCACTTTAGCGACTGTGTCGACGTGATGACGTCGGGAACCGAGTGGACGGACTTTATCGGCTTTGATTCGGGTAAGGGTTCCGCGCTTGCCGATTACGGTCGTGCCCTGGGAATTTCGCCCGATGAGATGATGGCGTTTGGCGATAACGAAAACGACCGCGACATGCTCAACGTAGTGGGCCATCCCTATCTAATGGAGAGCTGCAATCCCTCTATGTGTGGCATCAACGACCGCGTCCGTTACGTACGCACGGTCGAAGAGGAGCTGCGTCGCCTGCTCGCCGAGTAGATATTTGGGACATGCCTAGAAATGTACTGTTTGCTGTAGCGGATGGGCAAGTAGATTTGCAGGCATGTCCCAAAGGCTACTGGCAGTCGGGGCAGAGTCCCTCAAAGATGGTGTAGTGCGAGCTGACGCTCCATCCGATTTGTTCGGATGCCCTGGCGTCGAACTGGGCATCGAAGGGGAGTGGCACGTCGATGACGCGGCTGCACGAGGTGCAGATGATATGTGCGTGCGGCTCGATGGTGCGATCGAAGCGGCTGCCGCCCGGCGTCTTAATAGAGAGAATCTCCCCGAGCTTCGC
>CABPXT010000221.1:0-2268 GCA_902461405.1 uncultured Collinsella sp. | reverse complement strand
GCCGGCACCGCGGCATTGGCAACCATGGCCTCCAGGCGTGCCACGCGCTCGGCCAATGCCTCAATCGTTATATCAGCCTCGGGACGTGCCAGGCGCGTGCAGGCGATCTCGAGCACCAGGCGCACATCGCTCGCGCCCCTCATCTCCAGTGCGGCATCGTCGAGCACTGTCAGCACACGGGCCAGGCGGTCGGCAGGATGCTCGCCAAAGGCAGCGGCCTCGGCAACAAGCGCCTCGGCCTGCTCGGAGCCGCCCTCAAACAGCTCGGCACGGGCACCGGCAACGCAGGCAACGTACACGTCACGCACATGCGCCACCAGGTCGCGCGTCAGTTCCAGCAGGTCGTTTCCTTCCTCGACCTGCGCACGAATCAGTCCATAGAGCTCGGCAACATCGCGATCGGCAATGGCACGGGAAAACTCGCCCAGAATCTGGTCCGAAACCTCGCCTAAAAGCGAGCGGGCGTCGTCCGCATGCACAGAACCGTTGCCAAAGACGCTCAGCTGCTCCAGCGTGGACAACGCGTCGCGCATGCCGCCCTTGGCATGACGCGCCACGATGGCGAGCGCCTCGTCGTCGTAATCGAAGCCCTCCTGCTCGCATACGTATGCCAGGCGATGCTCAATATCCTCGTTGCCGATGCGATGGAAATCGAAACGCTGGCAGCGCGAGAGGATGGTCTCCAGAATCTTTTGCGGGTCGGTGGTGCACAGCACAAAGATCACGTGTGCCGGCGGCTCCTCAAGCGTCTTGAGCAGCGCGTTGAACGCCGCCGTCGTGAGCATGTGGACCTCGTCGATGATATAGATCTTGTACTTGCCGCGCACCGGGGCAAAGTTGACGGAGTTGATGATCTCCTCGCGCACGTTGTCCACGCCGGTACGGCTTGCGGCATCGAGCTCGTAGACATCGGGGTGGTTGCCCTCGGCAATGAGCTCGCACTCCTCGCAAGTACCGTCGGGCATGCAGCCGCTTGCACCCTCGGCGCGCGCCGCCTCGGCATTGCGGCACAGCAGCGCCTTGGCAAGGATGCGCGCCATGGTGGTCTTGCCCGTGCCGCGCGGTCCGCAGAACAGGTAGGCGTGGGACAGGCGTCCCTCGGTGATAGCGTGCTCGAGCGTCGAGACGATATGCTGCTGGCCCACCACGGAGTCAAAGGTGAGCGGGCGATACTTTCGGTACAACGATTCCATGGGTGCTCCCCCGGGTATACTGAGACTTGTTGCCGCGACGGCCATGCGGTCGCACGGCATACTGCATTCATAATAACCCGTACGGCGAGTCCGCCGCGATAGGAGTCCAAAGAGCATGGCAGACGCAGAGAGCAACCTCGTTCCCTCCGAAGCAGCCGACCAGGTCGAGGTCGCGCTCGAGGAGCAGGCCGCAGCCGACGACGGCATCCTGTACCTCAACGAGTACCAGTACGAAAACGACCTGGTCACCGACTTCGCCCGCCTGGTCGCCTCGCCCAGGCGTCGCGGCTCCCTGTACGTCGCCGCCGCGATTGCCGCGCTCATCGGTATCGGCATGCTGGTGGCCGGCGGCAACTGGATCAAGTTTGGCGTCGTCCTGATCGTATTCGGCGCCTTTTTGGCCTGGTGGAGCAAAAACCTGCACCACACCCTCGCCCGCGACTTTATCGACGCCGTCGAGGCCGACGAGTCCATGGGTGGCCGCTATCGCCGCGTCGCCGCCAACGAGGACGGCCTGATGGTTTGGGGCAAGAGCGGCAAGTCGCAGTTCTTCCCGTTTGAAAAGCTCGACCACGTGCTCGACGGCGAGCGCTTCTTTGTGGCTATGTTCGCCGACCAGGGCGTGACGATCCCCAAGGACACCTTCGTCCGTGGCGATGCCGAGCAGTTCGGTCCCTTCCTCAAGGCGCGCATCAACAAAAAACTCCGCATCGAGACCAAGAAGAAGAAAATGAAGGCCGAGAAGGCCGCCGCCGAGGCCAAGCAGGGCGACAAGCCCCAGGAGACCAAGGGCAAGCAGCGCAAGCAGAAGAAGAACAAGAAGAAGCGCTAGGCCGAGCACGGGGCCCAAGCTCCGGCCGCCTGCTTAGGCGTAACTTAGACTGACAGCGGAAACCGCATCCCGTTTTGGCGTTCCAAAGCGGGATGCGGTTTCCCTTTGGGCGTCGATTCGGAAACTGCATCCCATTCTGGGCCAATATTCTGGGATGCAGTTTCCGCAGTATGCCCCATTGGGAAAGCGGGGACCTCGGACGTTTTTCCGGACCATGTCCCGGCGCTATGCCGCATGGCCCCT
>CABPXT010000220.1:0-2272 GCA_902461405.1 uncultured Collinsella sp. | reverse complement strand
TGGCCGGTACCGGCGGCAAGGCATCCTTTACCGAGCGCTATGCCACGCTGCGTCGCGCGACGGTGGCCTACGCTCCGCCCGAGATGCTCACCGACGATATTCCCGACCTGCGCGCTTTGCGTATGTCGCCGGCGATCGACGTCTATGCCGCGGCAAGCACGGTTTACGAGCTCATTGCCGGCGTCGCGCCATACGAAGCCGCGCCGAGCACTTCGGGCACCTCGGGTTCGCGCAAAAAGACGCGCGACATCGCGAGCCCCTACCGTCTCAAGATGGACACGCGGCCCGACTATCCCATTGGTGCCCATGCGCCCGGTTGCGATTTGACTCAGCTGCTTCGTCGTGAGCCCGATGTGGCGCTCGCCGCGGCTGAGCAGGCCCAGCAGTTGGGGCTTGAGCCGGATTCCGAGGAGCTACGCGATGCGCTGGCGTTTGTCGATGCCCAGCTGTTCGACGTGGTGATGGCCTGTCTGTCCAGCCATCAAAAAGATCGTCCCGAGCCGGCGGCGGTCGAGGCGGCGCTCTCGGCGTTTTGTGACCACTATGCGCAAAATGTCGGTCGTTCGCTCCGCGGCGAGCCGCTCACGCCGTGCCCCATGGATGCGTCTGGCCGCGCGGTTCGTCGCGCGCTGATGGTCGGCGCGACGGTCGTCTGTGGCGTGGTTTGGGCTGTGGTCGTGGTTTCGGCCGCGCTGCTGGCGTCGGGCGCTCGCGTGACGGCGACTTTGGGATCGCTCGTGTGGTCTGGGTCGCTACCGGGTGTTATTGCCGCGCTGGCGTTGGCACTGCCAGGCATAGCCGGCGTTGCCGCGGGGGCACTTGCGCGCGATCGGCGCTCGGGGTTCCTGCAGGGTGTGCTTGCGCTTTCTGCCTGCGAGGTTCCGGTGCTGGTTGTGGCTGCATGTAGCGTATTTTCCCAACGCGCCGTGATGGGCGGCCTTGTTGCCGCTCTGGTTGCAACCTATACGCTTACGTGGTTTTTGCTTGCGATGGGCTTTGCCTTTGAACTTCCCGTTTCGGCACCGCGACGCACAAAAGCCCAGATGGCGACTCCGCTTGCCGGTGGAGCCGCAGCTGCCCGTACTTTTGGCGGACCTGTCGAAGTATCGTCCGATTCTATTTCTACGACCAAGGAGGCCTAGGTCATGGCATCTCAAGTTGAGCTCACCCCATGCGGGGCCATGTTTGACATCTTTAAGCGCGCGGCGCATCTGAGCCATATCGAGCTGTGCGGCTTGGTGCTTTCGTCCCGTCCGCTCGCCGACGGCCGCAGCCCGCAGAGCCGAGCCGCCGATCGCTCTTGGGTTTCCCGCTTTATCGTTCGCGCGCCGGTCGGCACGCTTCAGCAGCGCTACTTTGCCGAATACGGTACCTCGGCTGCGCGTATTATGTCGCAACTGGCCCTGCGCCAGCGCAATCCCATGGACTCCACGGCTGTGATCAATATGGTGTGCGGTCCTGCAGGTGAACCGATGGTACGCGCGCTCGAAGAGTGCCACCAGGACACGAATCTCTATCGCAACGCGCTCGATCGCCTGTCCCAGGCGGCGGAACTCATGCCCGCCGAGCGCGCCGAGGCCGTGCTGGTGCTGTTTGTCGCCGTCGGTTGTTCGGCGGATGTGCGGTCCTCGGTGAACTATGCCATCGACTACGCGCACGCGACCTGTGGCGGAGGCACATCCACGCCGCGTTCGCTTGGCATGTCGATGACCGCGGGCGAACGCGAACCCGCCCCGGCGCACCCCTTGGGCTTGCTGCGCGTACAAAACAGTTTTGTCGTGAGCGCCCCGCGCTGGATTCAGCCGAGCGAGCAGGGTGTTGAGATTGGCGCGCTGGCCACTGGTGAGGGCGATATTACCGACGTCGGCGACGATGTCTCGGCCCGCCATGCCCATATCTGGTGCGATGCTCAAAATATCTGGCACGTCGAGGACTTGTCGTCCACCAACGGAACCGTGGTGGTAAACGGGGCCACGCGCGTCTGCATTCAGGTCGAGCCCGGCCGTTCCGCCCAACTCAATCCCGGCGACGAGCTCAAGCTCGGCGAATCCACTACCTACGCCATCCTCTTCGGTGCCCTCTAGCCAGTCCCGCCAAATGGTCCCTTGGGGACGGAGGAAAACGGATCACCGAGGTCGAACACCTCTTCGGTGATCCGTTTTCCTCCGTCACCAAGGGATCATTTTGCTCCCGGCAGTCACCCAAGGTAAACCTTTACGGTTGATTTCCGATCTCAGCCGAACACTTTGAGCGGATAGGCCGTTCCCGCAGT
>CABPXT010000219.1:0-2307 GCA_902461405.1 uncultured Collinsella sp. | reverse complement strand
TCGTCCAGTATCAGCAAGTCGCATTTCGTGTAGCGCTTCTTCGCCTTGAGCCAATCCTCGTTCTTGCTCACGTTCAGCTCGTCGAGCATTTCGGGCAACCGGACGTACCTTACGCTGAAGAAGGCGTTGCAGGCCGCCACCCCGAGCGCGCAGGCAATCCAGCTCTTGCCGGCGCCCGACGCGCCCGTGATCACGACGTTGCGGTGGCCTCTTATCCATGTGCAGTTGGACAGCTCTATCAGTTTCGTGCGGTCGAGCTTGCGATCCGCGTCGTAGCGGACATCGGCAATGTTCGCCTCGGGATCGGAGAAGCCGGCCTGGCGCAACAGCCTCGTCCTCCTGTTGATGCGGCGCGCGTCCCATTCGGCATCGACTATCATGGCGAACCTCTCGTCGAAGGTCATCTCTGCCACTCCTTGCGATTCCTCCTGGTCGCGATACGCTTGCGCCATCACCGACATCCTCATGCCATAGAGTTTGTCCATCGTCGTCTGGCTCGCCGTCATTATTCATCGTCCCCCTCGCTCAAGTTCCGGTAGTAGTCGCCTCCGCGCAGATACGCTCCGGCGTTTTGGTCCTCGGGCCCTGCGGCCCCCATCTCCGAGATAATCGATTTGATCGTCTTGTAGCTCGGCCTGGGCGTTAGAGAGCAGGCCTTGGCGCACGCCTGCTCGAGCATCTCCCTTCCGTGCTTCTTCGCGAGCGCCAGCACCGCGCGGCACGAGCGGTAGGACTGCTGCTCGATCTTGCGCGACCTCAAGATGGCATCGACGGCTTCCCCGCAGGACGGGCCGATCCCGGCCGCCCATTTACGGAAGCGCTTCGCGTCCCACTCCACAAAGTCGCGATGGGAATCGGGCATGTGGTCGGGGTTGGTGCGGTAGCTTCCCCTAGGGCCGTAGATGCGCTCGTGCATGGCGATTCGCTCGCCGTCGCAGGCCACCCAAACAGCGGATCTGGTGGCGCATAGCTCCACCTCGCGCTTGACGTAGCTGAACGGAACCGAGTACCAGCATCCGTCAAACGAGACGTGGTAGTTAAAATTAACAGTGACAACCTTGCGGGTAACCATCTCGTAGGGCTTGCCCGGCAGCGGGATGAGCAGCGGCTTCTCTTGGCGGACGAAGACCTCATCCCTGCTGCCCTCGCGCTTCTGGAACGGACGGGCGTTGATCTCGCGCACCTTCTCCAAAAGAGCCTCGTTCAGCTGCCGGAGAGAGGTGAACAGCTGGTTGCGAAGGGGCGCGATGGCGCGCTGCTCGATGACCCTCACGCTCATCTCCACCGCCCCCTTGTCCCTCGGCCTCCTGGGGCGCGCGGGCACGACGGCGCACCCGTAGTACTCGGCCATCCTGCGGTACTGCTCGTTGATCACGAGCTCTTCGACGGTGTTCTTGACGACGCCCTGCTTGAGGTTGTCGGGAACCACTATCGGCACGCTGCCGCCGAAGAAGGCGAAGGCGTGGACGTGGGCCTCGACCCAGGACTCCGCTCTCATGTTGTAGGCGCCCTCGGCGAACATCTCGCCCGAATAGGGCAAGCACGCCACGAAGACGTAGACTTTGCGCGCCTCGCCGGTGTCGGCGTCGAGCACCTCCATGGTGTCGCCGACGTAGTCGACCTGCATCTCCTGGGCGGGTTTGCGCTCGATGCGCATGGAGACCTTGTTGGCGGCCGCCCAGGCGCGGTGCTTCTGGCAGAAGGCGGAGTACAGGTAGGGTTCCATGCCCGATGCCAGGGCGTCCTCGCAGTACTCCCTCCAAAGCGTCAGCATGGTCATGCCGGGACGGTTCATCTCCTTGTCGATGCGGGGATGGTCGATCTCCGCCTTCGACATATCGGATCGCTCCTTTGCCGGATAGATGACGGCTCGAATCGCCGCATCGTTCATCTCCTCCGGCAAGGGCCACTCGAGGCCGTGCGCCTTCGCGCGGGTGGTCACCGCCCTTACCGTTGCGGTGGAGCACCTGCACGAGAACGCTGTGTTCCTGACACTCACCCCCATCGCCCTTTGCCGAAGTATTTCTCTGTACTTGACCATTTTTTCTTCCTTTCTCGCAATGGTCCGATGGGCACTTTTGTGCCCATCGGAATTGTGGCGGAAAAGGAAGCGCCCCTTTCGGGGCGCGTGGCAATTTAGATTGTTAGGGTGTGGCAGTCTGCCATGGAGCGCTGTAGCAGTGGAGCGTGGAACGGTGTAGCAAAAGCGCTGCAATAGTCACAAAACAAGCCTCGTTCATGCTGTTGGGTGGTTTGACTGCTGATGGTATTTTATCAGCAGCTGTTTTATTCGTTCCTATCATGTTC
>CABPXT010000218.1:0-2325 GCA_902461405.1 uncultured Collinsella sp. | reverse complement strand
ATTATTTTCCGGTTCGACGAACAGCCGATCGTGTCAAATTTGGTCTAACAGAGCCATACAAAAAGGAGGTGCTCGGTTGAATCTGACCTTTGAGGGATTCTTAAAAGGCTATTGCCGAGAGCTATCCGGACAGCAGTCACTGAGTTTTAGAAAGCTGGTTGAGCAGGCGACGACGGTTGCGCCGCGCGTGGCGGAGCCTCTGTTTTTGCTTGCTTTGGCGCAAGGAAAAGCCGAATACGTTCTGGGTTTATCCGAGGGCTCGTGGATGGAAGAGGATTACCGAGACGTTTTGTCCTTGTACGGTCAAGCGGGTAACATAATATCTTTATGCGCCAAAAGTGAACTTCCTAATCGTTATGCCAACGTTTGGCGTGCGTATAGAGCGGTGAAGGAAAAGCCGGTGGCGAACAGAAGGATCAACGCCCTGATGCGAAAAAGAATACTGGAAGCATTGGAGGAATCGGGCGTAACGCGCTATGGCCTCTGCCGTGCTCTGCACCTGAATAAAGGAAACGTATACGCATACTTGGCCGGCGATGACTCAAAGGTGAGCAGGGAGACGGCGCGCCGCATTATGGAATATGCGGAGGAGAGGGACACCCAAGAAGGGGCCGGCCGCCCGGTGCGTGTGGCGGGGTAAGATTGATCGCGGTTTTGATTGGTGCTCGATTGGGTTTGTTGGGCGGAGTTTATGTCTGCTATTGATATTGTGCTTGTTGTGATCGCCTTGGTGGCGGTGGGGGTTGCTGTGGCTTGCGCCCTCCAGCTCAAGAGCCTGCGTGCCGAGCTGCGGGAGCGTGGCGACAGTAGCGCGGAAACGCTGGCAGCGCTCGAGCAGGCCAACAGCGCGCTCGACACCCTGAACGTCGCGTTGGCCGAAACCCGCCGCACGGCAAATGCCATCGCGCAGCAGCAGACGACCGACGCCGCCGTAGAGCAGCAGCGCTACCTGACCATTGCGCGCGAGTTCTCGCAGGCCGGCGACCGTATGGATGACCTGCGCCGCGAGACGGCCCAACAGCTTGGCGCCAACCGCGAAGGCATCGAGCATCGCCTGGACAAGGTGCGCGAGACGGTCGATGCTCAGCTGGGCGCCATCCGCAAAGACAACAACGTGCAGCTCGACCAAATGCGTGCGACGGTGGACGAGAAGCTCTCTCGCACGCTCAACGACCGACTGTCGGCATCGTTTAAGCAGGTGAGCGACCAGCTCGAGGCCGTGTACAAGGGCCTGGGCGACATGCAGTCTATCGCCACCGGCGTGGGCGACCTTAAGCGCGTGCTGGGCAATGTCAAGGCGCGTGGCATTTTGGGCGAGGTGCAGCTGGGTGCAATCCTGGCGGACATCCTCACGCCCGATCAGTATCTGGAAAACGTCGCCACCAAGCCCGGCGCCTCGGAACGCGTTGAGTTTGCTGTCAGGCTGCCGGTGGACGAGGGCGACCCCGTGCTGCTGCCGATTGACTCCAAGTTTCCGGGCGACGCGTACGAGCATCTGCTCGACGCCCAGGAGTCTGGTGATGCTGAGGCCGTCGCCGCAGCGCGCAAGACGCTTGATATGATGGTGAAACGCGAGGCCAAGGACATCTGCGAAAAGTACCTGAGTGTGCCGGCAACGACCAACTTTGGCATCATGTTCGTGCCGTTTGAGGGACTGTACGCCGAGGTCGTCAGTCGCCCCGGGCTTATCGAGACCCTGGGCCGCGACTATCACGTCAACGTTGCCGGCCCCAGCACCATGGCGGCCATCCTCAATAGTCTGCAGATGAGCTACCAGACATTTAAGTTGCAAAAACGCACCGATGACGTGCTGCGCGTGCTTTCTGCCGTCAAGGCCGAGCTGCCGCGCTATCAGGCGGCGCTGCGCCGCGCCCAGCAGCAGATCGAGACCGCGGGTAAAACGGTCGAGGGCATCATCACCACGCGCACCAACGTCATGGAGCGCAAGCTCAAGGACATCGACGCGCTGGAGGATGCTGAGGAAGCCGACGCGATTTTGGGCTTGGAGTCCGCAGGCCTGCTCGCAGACCAAAAAGACGAGGACTAGCTGCATCTGACGGCGGGGCGCCTGTGCAAGCACGGCGCGGGCGCTTTTCGCATCGCGCTTGCCTGAAGTGCGCTTCAATGTGCAACAATGGCGTTTCGCCCTATCAGATGCGAAAGGAAGCCCATGTCTCAGAGAAGCACCAGCCCGCTCAGCCGCTCCACCGTGCGCCGCACGCTGCAGCGGTTTTGGGGTGTGACGCGCACGCAGCCGCTGATTGTCTTTCTCTCGGTGTTCTCGTCGGCGGGCTACATCTTTTTGCTGACGTTTGCCAATACCTA
>CABPXT010000217.1:0-2326 GCA_902461405.1 uncultured Collinsella sp. | reverse complement strand
GGCGAGCGCGGCCCCCACGGCGGCCGGATCGGCGTTGCCCTGCATCAGGTCGTCGACGAACCACTCCGATTCCTCAGCGCTCAGGTGGTCTCCCCCGACCAGCTTGGTGAGAATCGACTTCCATGTGATCTCGGCCATGATGCCCTCCTTGGCGTTTCGTCACGCCGTGTGATATGTATTCGTCGCCTCATTGTAATGGCTTGTCGTTTCGTCGCCCGTAATCTTCCATATTGCAAAACATCATCGGCTCCCGTCAGCGGGAGCCACTTGCTTGTCCGGCCCGGACAGCGTGCCGACAATCAGGGCAGGCAACGCGGCAGGCACTCCACGATGCCGCTACGGGAGTCCCGACTGAAACGTTATGCAGTATCCCAAGGCTTTGCCGGGCAATGGATCGGACTCGCTGCAGGGTCAATGAGATCGCCGCGGGCGTACCAGGCCTTTGCACTGATGGGCACAGAATATGGCGGACAACGCACGCGTATATCGATTGATGCGCGCGTTGTCCTGAGACGATATCGGGAACCCCAGATAGCGGCATTTTACAAACGGTAGAATTCCAACGATTTCGCGATTTGCGTCATGGGACAACGCACGCGTCAACCGATTGATGCACGCGTTGTCCTGCGGTATCGCTGTACAACACGCGCGAATCCATCAAAATCGTGCGTTGTACAGCGAATGAGGCTCGGCGGACCTCGATTCCGCGGCCCCGCGAATAATCGACGGGCTCAACCCGCGGACAAGCCCTTCCTCTCCCCCCGAAAACGCAAGTGGCTCCCCTCACATCGAGGGGAGCCACTTACTCGTCTAGTCCGGAGAGCCTATCTCACTCTTCGTTCTGGCCGTGGCACATCTTGTACTTGCGACCGGAACCGCACGGGCACTGCGCGTTCTTGGACGTGCCGGGGAACGTACGGCCGTCGGACCACGGGGTCTTCAGCTCCTCGTTCTTCGGGCGCTTGTTGGCGGGCACCTTGCCTTCGGCATGGCTGATCGGAGCCGGGCCGGTGATCGGTGCAGTGGCCTCGCCTGCGGCGGATTCCTTGGCGGACTGGGCGATGGCGACCTTCTCGTCGGATTCCTCCGCAGTCTCAGCCTCACCGGCATCCTCGGCCTTGTCGACTTCGGAGCTCGCGGCACCGACGGCCTCTTCGGCCTCATCAACGGCGGCGTCATCGGACTCGATGCCGGCTTCCTCGCTCCTGGACACCTGCTGCACGTCGACGTGGAAAAGCAGCTGGACGGACTCCTCCTTGATCGCCTCGATCATGGAGTTGTACATCTGGTAACCTTCGCGCTGGTACTCGACCAGCGGGTCGCGCTGACCCATGCCGCGCAGGCCGATGCCATCCTTGAGGTAGTCCATCTCGTACAGGTGCTCACGCCACTTGCGGTCAAGCACGGCGAGGACCACGCGGCGTTCCAGCTGGCGCAGGCCTTCCTCACCGACCTTCTCCTCAAGTTCGGCGTACTCCTCCCTGGCCTGATCGACGAGGGAGTCGCGCACGGCCGCAACGGCCTTGTCGCCCTTGAGCTTGTCGGCGGCGTTCTTGGCGGCGTCCTGGTCAAGCTCGAACGGGAACACGGTCTTGAGGGCCTTGAACAGGCCGTCCCAATCCCAGTCGGAGGGCTTGCTGGAACCCTTCTGGGCACCCTCGATGTAGCTGTCGATGGTATCGGCGATGAAGCGCTCGATATCACCGTGAATGTCCTCGCCCTTAAGCACCGCCTGACGCTCGGAGTAGATGACCGTACGTTGCTTGTTCATCACGTCGTCGTACTTGAGGACGTTCTTACGGATTTCGAAGTTGCGCGCCTCGACGGTCTTCTGTGCGGTGCGCACACCCTTCGACACGCTTTTCGCCTCGATCGGCTCGCCTTCCGGCATGCCCTTGGCCATGACGCGGGCGACGAGCTGCGTGTTGAACAGACGCATCAGGTCATCTTCCAGCGACAGGTAGAAGCGGGACTCGCCAGGATCGCCCTGACGGCCGGCACGGCCGCGCAGCTGGTTGTCGATACGGCGGGATTCGTGGCGCTCGGTGCCGAGCACGTACAGACCGCCAAGCTCGACGACCTCCTCATGCTCGTCCTTGACCTGCTCCTTGACCTCGGCCAAGGTGCCCGGCCAGCGCTTCTCGTACTCGTCCGGCGTGTCCTCGGGGGAATAGCCCTCGGACTTGAGCTTCTGGTCGGCCAGGAACTCGACGTTGCCGCCGAGCATGATATCGGTACCACGACCGGCCATATTGGTGGCGACGGTGACGGCGCCCTTGCGGCCGGCGACGGCGACCACGGCGGGCTCGCTGGAGTCGCCGAGTTC
>CABPXT010000216.1:0-2379 GCA_902461405.1 uncultured Collinsella sp. | reverse complement strand
GAATTGGTGGATCCACACGCCGTGGTTGAACGTCTTCTTGGCCGAGCCGTCGGCCTCGCGATACACGCCGGTCAGGTCCTCGACATGGCTAAAGTAGGTGAGATGCACGTTGGCGCCGGCATCGCGCAGGCGCGCGAACAGCGGCAGCACGGTCTGTTGCGGGTGCACGAGCTCGTCGCCCTTGGAGTGCGTAAACCACAGCGGCGTCTTGGCGAGCGCGGCTACGTCCTCGTCCGTGGCGTTGTACCACGGGGCGCAGCAGGGAAGGCCCGCGGCGAAGAAATCGGGGTAGTCGGCGCACAGGCGCAGGGTCATAAAGCCGCCGTTGGAAAGACCGGCGACCACGATGCGGTCGGTGTCGATGCGGTCGGCATGCTCGGCGACAAACTCATCGATAAGTGCCTTGAGCACGGGGGAGTAGATGCTCTGGTTGGAGTGACCAAGCTGCTCGACGCCGTTGTCCATCCAAAACGTGGGCGACTGCGGCACGAGCACCCAGGCAAAGCCGCCAAAGTAGCGCTGGATCTGCGCCTGGCTGATGGCCGTCACGCGGTTGCCGATATAGGCGCGCGTGGCGCCTTCGCCCTGCGTGGCGCCCTTGCCCTCACCGGCGCCGTGCAGATACACCACGAGCGGTGCCTTTTGGGGCATGGCCGTGGCCTCGGGCGCAAAGGGGTTGAAGCATGCCGAGTCCTCGGCCTTAAAGCTGGGCTCAAAGAAGCCGTATTCGAGCGCGATACCGTCGACGGCGGTCTTTTGCGTGGCGTTGCTCCAGCCTTTGAGCGCGGGGCAGATATCGCCACGGCAGGTGTCGAAGACCAGGCCGCAGGTGGGATCGTCGCCGTCATTGCCGGGAAGAGCCGCGAGCTGCGTGATGCGCAGCTGGTCATCGAGCATGCGCGAGCCCATGACGCCGCCTTCGATCTTTTTGGTCAGGCGCTGCTCGGTGACCTCGAGTGCCACATGGGTGCCCACGGCGAGCTTACGTCCGTTCTCGTCGCACGGATATGCGGCGAGAATGTCGATGTAACCCACGGAGGGCGCGGCATGGTCGGCGCCGCGCTCCTTGCGCATCAGAACCTCGCCCGAGCGCTCGTGACGCTCTACATATATATGGAAGGTGTTCGTGTCGATGTCGTTGGCGCGCACGGTGCAGGGCAGGTCGAGTACGACCTTGCTGATCCAGGGGCCAAAGTCGCCCAAGGTGGTGACGGTTGCGTAGGTACACAATTTGAGTTCCATGAGCTGCCTCCCTTGCGCCGCTAGTGGGAAACAAAAGCGGCAATACAATCTAAACATGTTTAGTGTAATCTAGAATTGAAGAATAACCAGATGAACTCGGTAAACGGCAAAATTGAACACGCCATGAACTACTAAACATATGTTTATTAGCTTCTAGCAGGGCTTCTGTTGATGAGTTAACAGGTCATAGAGGTGTTAATCAAAATAAAAGCCCACGTAAAGAGCCATATATCAATAGACAGTCAAAGAGACCATCTCCCACCATTGGAATACGTTCACCCCCGATTTCCTACCGTTCGCCGGACTCTGCACGGTAAAATTGCCACAAATGAGGCGCTCCGTGTAAACTAAAGCTCGTAAACGTTCAGTAAACACTTTGTTTACGACAGCGTATCCAAGGGTCCGGCAACCGTAAGGGGTTATAGTCGCCGGGCCAAAGGCGTGCCTAAGCCCAAGGGGGCTGGCACACGAAGATATGGGGAGGGGTCCCATGGCAGTAGATAACAAGCAGATTGCCACCGATGTCCTCGAGCTCGTGGGCGGTGCGGAGAATGTCACCGTCGCCACCAACTGCATGACGCGCCTGCGTCTGACGCTCAAGGATAACAACAAGGTTGACGTGGAGAAGATCAAGAAGGTCAAGGGTGTTCTGGGTTGCCAGTTCGCCGGCAGCCAGCTCCAGGTCATCATCGGCCAGAACGTGCCCAAGGTGCTCGCCGAGTTCGTCGCCATCTCCGGCGTCAAGCAGGGTGAGGCCGTCAACGAGAACCTCGATGCTCCCAAGGAGAAGTTCGAGCTCAAGAACCTGCCGAACATCATCCTCGACTATCTGTCCGGCTCCATGACCCAGCTCATCCCGCTGCTCATGGCCGGCGGTCTGTTCCGTACCATCGCGGCCGTCCTCGGCCCCACCATGCTCGGTGTGCTCTCGGCCGACGACCCGACCTATACGTTCCTCTACACCACGCTGTACGAGGCCACGTTCACCTTTATCCCCATCTACCTGGGTTATGCCGCGGCTAAGAAGCTCGGCGCCAGCCCCGTGCTCGGCATGCTGCTCGGTGGCGCCCTCATGGCTCCGTCCGTTGTGACGGCTGCCACGCCGGGGGGGGGCGGGCTCCTCTCCGAAGGCCGAAG
>CABPXT010000215.1:0-2386 GCA_902461405.1 uncultured Collinsella sp. | reverse complement strand
GTAGCACATCCCGTCGCCAAGTGGCTCGAGGGCAAGACGGTCGTCAAGGCCATCTGCGTGCCCGGCAAGCTGGTCAACCTGGTGGTCAAGTAAGCACTGCGCGCTTAACTGACGCATAAAAGACGAGGGGCGATCCGGTTGGGTCGTCCCTCGTTTTGTGTTGTATGACCTGCTTAGTCAGTGCGTCGCACCGTCTTCTACGGGATGTGTACCAGGTCCCTAAAGTAAACGTTGCCCGTTTGCTCCTCGAACATCCAGATGTTGAGGTAGATGTCGTTGAGGTCGTTGTTCACATCAAAGTCCGGGTCGTCGAAGGTGCCTACAAAGGTGAGCATGGCGGTCGCTTCTTCGCCTGCGGCGACGGGCTGGCGCATGCGTACGTCGCGGACGACACCGTTGACGTAGGCATAGGAGTCCACATCGCCAAACATCATGTCGACACCGGTATTGTTGGTCACCGTAAAGACGAGCGCGGCGTCGCCGTAGCCGTCGGTGTCCTTGCCCACGCAGGTAACATGGACGTTTTCGTCTGCCTCAAGGTCGATGGGGAACTGTTCTTGTGGGTCTGGACTCAGGCCCTGGGGATCGACGATGTCTTCGTTTATTTTGTCGAAGCTCTCCGATGACGTCGTTTTCTCGATGGCTTTTGTGCTGCCGAGATCCGGTTCGCATGGTCCGGTTTTGTCATCGATGTTGTTGCAGGCCGTCAGAGCGAACGAACAGGCAGCTACGACGAGCGCGGTCGCGCAGAGGGTGCCTAGGCGTTCCATGGATCCTCCTTGCCGTAGAGATACTGGAAGGTTGTGTGGTCAATGCGTGCGGCAGGCTTTCTCGCTACAGAATGCCTCTCAGCTTTAGTCTGGCCGATGTGCGCCCAGGGATGGAATGCCCATAGGGCCCGATTCGGTCGGCGCTCTGGGACGCATGGCCCGTTTTGGGACTGTTGAGGGCGCGCCGCATGGGGCTCCTCGGTTAATTGTCCTATTCTTGTGGAGAACCTGTGCGCACGCTGACCTGCAGATTCGTACTGTGCTTGCGCGTTTCCGCAGCTATTGGTATAGTTTGCTTGCAAATGAAGTTGTAATTGAAAGAAGTGGGGTTTCGGCCCCGCTTCTTTTTTGTATGGATGGAGGTGCCGCAATGGTCAAGACCAAGACCGAGCAGGCGATCATCGACGCGCTCGAGGCCGTCGCTCCCCAGCACGATGTCGACATCGTCGACGTCGAGCTCGTGGGCGCCACCAAGGCCCCCTGCGTGCGCGTGCGTATCGAGGGTGCCGAGGGTCAGAGCCTGTCGCTCAACGACGTCACGGCCAACACCAAGTGGGTCGGCGATGTGATTGAGGAGCTCGACCCCATCTCTTCGAGCTATACGCTTGAGGTGTCGAGCCCGGGCATGGCGCGCCCGCTGCGCCGCCCGTGCGACTTTGCCCGCTTTGTTGGCGAGAACTGTGAGCTCACCTCTACCGCTACCGAGGGCCGTCGCAAGTACGCCGGCAAGATTGCCGCCGCCACCGAGACGAACGTGACCCTCGAGTTCGAGGACGGCGAGTCCGTTACCCTCGATTTCTCTGATGTTAAAAAGTGCAAGTTGAAGCCCACCTATGACTTCAAGCCCGCGAAGGAAGGAAAGTAAGATGGCAGCATCCGACATGATGTCCGCCCTGATGGAGCTTTGCCAGGAGAAGCACATCGACCAGCTCTACCTGATCGACCGCCTGGAGCAGTCGCTCGCCAAGAGCTATGCCGAGATCCTGCATCTTGAGTGGGGCGCCAAGGTGACCATCGACCGTACCACCGGCAAGATCTACGTCTACCGCCTGGAGCCGATCGACGATTCCATGGACGAGGAGGGCAACTTCACCGAGTTCGAGGAGATCGACGTCACCCCCAAGAACACGAGCCGCATCGCCGCCCAGCACGCCAAGGCTGAGATCAACGCCATCGTGCGTAACTCCGCCCGCGAGCAGATCTACGAGGAGTTCTCCGGCCGCATCGGTGACCTCATCAGCGGTACCGTGCTGCAGTCCACGCCCGACTTCACGATCGTCAAGATCCGCGAAGGCGTCGAGGCCGAGCTGCCGCACTTCGATCAGCGCCGTTACGAGAACGAGCGCAACGAGCGTCCGATGGGCGAGCGCTACCTGCACAACCAGCACATTAAGGCCGTGATCATCGACGTACGCGACCCCAACTCCAACCTGCAGCCGGTTCGTGGCGAGCACAGCCGTCCGCCGATTGTCATCTCCCGTACCCACCCCGAGCTTATGCGTCGTCTGTTTGAGCAGGAGGTGCCCGAGATCTATGAGGGTACCGTCCAGATCAAGTCGATCGCCCGCGAGCCCGGCCAGCGTTCCAAGGTCGCCGTCCACTCGCTTGACGACCGT
>CABPXT010000214.1:0-2412 GCA_902461405.1 uncultured Collinsella sp. | reverse complement strand
GGCACCTATTCGATCAACGGCCAGTACGGGCCGGTCGGAGAGGATTCCATCGACGTGCACCTGACCATCGCCGACCAGAAGGTCGAGAAGGTCGAGATCGTGGGGCATCCGTTCACGACGATCTCCAAGAACCACCAGAATGACTTCGCCGAGGCAATCAATGGCGTGGTCGATGGCAAGCCGCTCAAGGACCTGAAGGTCGACAAGGTGGCCGGAGCCAGCTGGACGTCGGACGCCTTCAACAAGGCGTTGGAGGTCGCGCGGCAGGAGGCCTCGATTCAATAATCGCATGTCGGTTCGTATGGCGCTTGGGTGGCATGGCATGTCGCCCAAGCGCCATTGTCGTATAAGGGGTGCCGAGGCGCACGATATTACGATTATCATGTACGATTGTACATGTTGTTATTCGAATAACCGTGTGTTGTGCGATAAAATCATGATGTCATGGGATGCGGTGTCTCTGGCGGTGATGGGGGCCGCTGCATCGGGCGGAATCAGACGGTAGGAGGAATGATGGCTCAGGATTACCGCGAATTGGCCACGACTCTCAGAGGCCGTATCGATGCCGGTGAGTTCCGGCAGACCGGGAAGCTGCCCACCGAGGACCAGCTGATAGAGGAGTACCAGACCACGAGGTACCGCGTGCGCAATGCCATCGCGGTGCTCGCCGAGGCCGGCGACGTGTTCCCGGTGCGGGGCAGCGGCGTGTTCGTGCGCGAGGACCGTGAGGGCGATTACCTGTCGATCGGCACCACGCGCGGCATTTCCGCGGAGTACCCGCATCGCAAGGTGACGTCCGTGGTGCAGGAGTTGTCGCTGCTGCAGGCCGACTCCGTGCTGGCCAAGCGCATGCACTGCGCCGAGGGTGATCAGGTGTGGCGTGTCGTGCGTCTGCGGCAGGTCGACGGCAATCCGCTGGCATATGAGACGGCGTGGTATCTCAAGGAATTCGTGCCGTTCATCAATGAGCAGATCGCCGAGGGGTCGCTGTTCGGGTATGCGCGCAACGACCTCGGTCTGAATTTCGGCTTCGTCGACAAGGTGCTGTACGCGGGCAAGCTGGAGGCGGACGCGGCCCGGGTGCTTGGTCTGAACGAGGGTGATCCCGCGCTGTACCTGGAGGATGACTCGTTCCTGACCAACGGCCGTCTGTTCAACTCCTCGTTCATCGCATACCATTACGTCAACGCGAGGTTCTTCACGATGACCTCGATGCGCTGACGCACGGCAGCCGGCTCCGCTCGTAAGGCCGCATGGCCGCCACGACCATCGACGAAAGGCGGACGACGATGTCCAAGATCATCCTGTTGGACGTGGACGGCACACTGGTCGACTACGACAACAACCTGCCGGACTCGGCCGTGAGGGTCATCCGCGCGGCCTTGAATTCTATCTGGAAAGCAACAACGGCCTGTTCGCCAGCGAGGGCTTCGAGGAGGGCGCGCTCGACGCCATCCGCGAGTATTCCGCCCGCAAGGGCAAGGAGAACGTCAATCGCCTGACCGTGCGCGAGGCGTTCCCCGACATGATCTTCGACGGTGAGCTGTACCGGCACGACGTGAACAAGATCAGCTACGTGCTCGGCTCGTACCGGGACTTCCTCGACACCCGCGGGCGTTTCCCCGACCTCGAATCGGGCACGTGGGGCGGTAGGGGAGCGACGGCGCTGTTCGGCGATCTCGGAGTCAAGGGCATCACCAAGGCCCATGCGATTGACCGGCTGCTCGCGCATCTCGGCGCGAATCGGCAGGACACCGTCGCGTTCGGCGACGCGGCCGTCGACATCCCGATGCTGGAGTACTGCGCGGTCGGCGTGGCGATGGGCAACGGGTCGGAGGACATCAAGGCGATGGCCGGCATCGTCGCCGGCGATGTGGAGGAGGACGGGCTCGCCCGCGCTTTCGAACGGCTCGGCCTGATGTGAGCCGTCGAAGTAAAAACGATTAATTTATTCGAATAAATTTTGACCACCGGTGTGTCGCAATCTTGACCAGTGAGCGCTGACAATGGCTGAATTATGCCGATAATCGGTGTAATAACAGCGATGTGACCATATTTGACAGGATTCCCATAATCCGTATACTAAAAGCACAAGTTATTCGAACAACAAAAAGTATATCGAATAACTGAAGGCTGAAAAGCCGTGCTGGAAGTACAACAGAAGATGCGGACTACGAAGTCCGCAGATGTCCAAGGAAGGACTCCTGTGATGAAGGAAAGGTTCACCAACGTCGCGCAGAAGACGCTTGACGTGTTCGTGAAATTCGCGAGCACCAAAGCCATCACCGCGCTCAAGGACGGCTTCGTGCTGTCCATGCCGATCACGCTCGTCGGCTCGATCTTCCTGCTGATCGCAAACCTGCCGATCACCGGCTACACCGATTTCATGGCCCGGATCTTCGGCAGCGATTG
>CABPXT010000213.1:0-2482 GCA_902461405.1 uncultured Collinsella sp. | reverse complement strand
TAGAGCAGCAAACTTAACCGCCCCGCCCGGCAGGCGAGCGGACAGCGAACGACATCTGTCCAACAATTCGTGCGAAACACAATGAAAAACCGTTTGATGTGAGTTAATATAAACAACGTCGTGAATCTGACTCCTGCCACATGCATGACAGGGGTTAAACACAAAAAAGGAGTCAACTATGGTTTCTGAGAAGGCTACCCTCGTTAATCCTCAGGGTCTGCACATGCGTCCGGCTGGTCTGTTCGCCTCCACCATGGGCAAGTACGCCTGTGACGTGACGGTCGTCACCCCCGAGAAGGAGGTCAACGGCAAGTCCCCGATGGCCCTCATGGCTGCTGGTATCCCTTGCGGTACCGAGGTCGAGGTCAAGTGCGACGGTGCCGACGAGGCCGAGGCTCTGGCTGCTGCCATCGAGCTCATTAAGAGCGGTCTTGGCGAGTAGAACTCAAACGGGTCGCATGTTGAACAATTAAGTTCATACTTGGGGGCGCAGTGACCTGTATCAAGGTAGCTGCGCTCTTTTGTCATGGATATGGCAAAACGCTTTATCACATGGCACGGAGAGAGGAATGGGAATGTATCAGGGAGTCAACGCATCCGAGGGCATCGGAATCGGCACCGTTATGGTCGCCGTCGATCCCGACTTGACGTTTGAGCCGCACGAGGTTGCTGATTCGGCAGCAGAGAAGGAGCGCTATCAGACCGCTCTTTCGGTCTTCTGCGAGAAGACCCAGGCTCAGGCCGACCACATGAAGGAGACGGTGGGCGAGGCCGAGGCCGAGATCATGAGCGGACACATTGTCCTAGCTCAGGATCCGGGCATGACCGACGCCATCAACGCCGCCATTGACGGCGGCACCTGCGCCGAGCAGGCGCTCATGGACACCTCGACCATGTTCGAGAACATGTTCCTGTCCATGGACGACGAGATGTTCCGTCTGCGCGCGGCCGACATCGCCGACATCCGCACCGGTATTCTGGCCGAGCTGCTGGGCAAGGAGGTCGTCGACCTCTCCGTCCTGCCCGAGAACACCGTCGTTGTCGTGCACGACCTCACGCCGTCCATGACCGCCACGATCGATAAGGCCCACGTTGCCGGTATCGTCACCGAGACTGGTGGCCGCACGTCGCACTCCGCAATCATTGCGCGCGCCCTCGAGATCCCGGCTGTCCTTTCGGTTTCCAACAGCTGCACCGCACTGCGCAACGGCATGACCGTTGTCGTCGACGGTGGCAAGGGTATCGTCGAGGCCGATCCCGATGAGGAGACGCTCGCCGCTTACACTGCCAAGGCCGAGGCTTTCGCTGCCGAGAAGGCGGCTCTCGAGGCCTTCCGCGGCAAGCCGTCCGTGACTGCCGACGGCATCAAGAAGATCATTGCCTGCAACATCGGCAACCCCGATGACGTGCCCAACGCGCTCGATCACGATGCCGAGGCTATCGGCCTGTTCCGTTCCGAGTTCCTGTTCATGGACTCTGCTGAGCTTCCTTCCGAGGAGGAGCAGTTCAACGCCTACCGTAAGGTCGCCAGCGCGCTCAAGGGCGCTCCGGTCATCATCCGCACGCTCGATGTGGGTGGCGACAAGGAGATTCCGTACCTGCACATGGTCAAGGAAGAGAACCCCTTCATGGGCTTCCGCGCCGTGCGTTACTGTCTGGCCAACCCCGACCAGTACAAGGTCCAGCTCCGCGCCCTGCTGCGCGCCAGCGCCTTCGGTGACGTCAAGATTATGATCCCGCTCGTCACCTGCGTCGAGGAAGTCTTGGCTGTCAAGGAGCTCGTCGAGCAGTGCAAGACCGAGCTGACCGAAGAGGGCCGCAAGTTCAACGAGAACATCGAGGTCGGCATCATGGTCGAGACGCCTGCAGCCTCGCTGCTCGCTGACCGCCTGGCCGAGGTCGCCGACTTCTTCTCCATCGGCACCAACGACCTGATCGGCTACACCATGTGCGCCGACCGTGGCAACGACACCATCTCCAACCTGTACCAGGTTTACTATCCCGCCGTGCTCCGCTCGCTCAAGAACATCATCGAGAGCGGCGTGAAGGCCGGCATCATGGTCGGTATGTGCGGCGAGGCCGCTGCCGATCCGTTGCTCGAGCCGCTGCTGATCAGCTGGGGCCTGGAGGAGTTCTCGATGAGCGCTCCGTCCATCCTGCGCGCCCGCAAGACCATCAGCCAGTGGACCAAGGCCGAGTGCGACGAGCTCGCCGAGAAGGCGCTCGCCTGCAACACCGCTGCCGAGGTCAAGGCACTGCTCGAGTCCGCAGCTCGCTAATTTGGTATCAGAGGTAACCGCGTGGTTGGAATGGGCCGGCCACGCGGCCCTCACATATACAGGGGGTACTGTAAATGTTCTACACGCTAACCGCTAACCCGGCTGTCGACATGACGGTTTCGAGCTCTCCGCTCGAGCCCGACGAGAACGTCCGCACCGGCTCCGCCCGCTACACCGCCAACCGCCCAGGCCCCCGCGGTGTC
>CABPXT010000212.1:0-2533 GCA_902461405.1 uncultured Collinsella sp. | reverse complement strand
CCCTGCCGCAGGGCGTGGTGGTGCCCGACGCCAATTTGGCCGTGTTCTCGATCGCCGACCTCAATGCCCGCATGGATGCCAACCGCGCGCGCAGCCGCCGCAAGGTTGACATTACGCAGATCACGTTCCCGTTTAAGCCGGGCGACTACGTGGTGCATGCCACCCACGGCATCGCGCTCTTTAGCGAGATTGCGCGCCAGGAAGTGGGCGGCAAGGAACGCGACTACTTTTTGCTGGAATATGCCGACGGTGACAAGCTCTACGTGCCGTTGGAGCAGGTCGACCGCATCACGCGATACGTCGGTCCTGACGGCGACAAGCCGCGCCTGACCAGGCTCAACACCGCCGACTGGACGCGTGCCACCAACAAGGCGCGCAAGAACGCCAAAAAGCTGGCGTTTGACCTGGTCGATCTGTATACGCGCCGCTCGTCGATTACCGGTATCGCCTGCCCGCCCGACACGCCCGAGCAGATCGAGATGGAGCAGAGCTTCCCTTACGACGAGACGCGCGACCAGCTGGAGGCCATCGCCGACATCAAGGCCGACATGGAGGCGCCCAAGCCCATGGATCGCCTGCTGTGCGGCGACGTGGGTTTCGGCAAGACCGAGGTTGCCCTGCGCGCGGCGTTTAAGTGCGTGGACTCCGGCCGCCAAGTCATGGTGCTCTGCCCCACGACCATTCTGGCCCAGCAGCACTACGAGACGTTCTTTGAGCGCTTTGCCCCGTTTGGCCTCGAGGTCGAAGTGCTCAGCCGCTTCCGCACCCCGGCGCAGCAGAAGCGCGCGCTCAAGGCGTTTGCCGAGGGCACGATTGATGTGCTCATCGGCACGCATCGTCTGCTTTCGGCCGATGTGAACCCCAAGAACCTGGGCCTGGTGATCATTGACGAGGAGCAGCGCTTTGGCGTGCAGCACAAGGAGCAGCTCAAGAACCTGCGCGAGCAAATCGACGTGCTCACGCTTTCGGCAACGCCTATTCCGCGAACCATGCAGATGGCCACGAGCGGCGTGCGCGACATGAGCCTGATCACCACACCGCCGACCGGGCGTCGTCCCGTGATCGTGCACGTGGGGGAGTACGACCCCGACGTGGTGAGCGCGGCGATTCGCCTGGAGGTGGGTCGCGGCGGTCAGGTGTACTACGTGTCCAACCGCGTCAAGACCATCGACGACGCCGTGGCGCGCGTGCACGAGGCCGCGCCCGAGGCGCGCGTGGGCGTAGCGCACGGCAAGATGAGCCCGCGCGAGGTCGAGGATGTGATGATCGAGTTCGCGACCAAAAAGATCGACGTGCTCATCGCCACGACCATCGTGGAGAGCGGCATCGACAACGCGACCGCCAACACGCTCATCATCGAGGATTCGCAGCGCCTGGGTCTGGCACAGCTCTACCAGCTCAAGGGCCGTGTGGGCCGCTCTGCCACGCAGGCCTACGCGTACTTTATGTTCCCGGGCGAGCTGCCGCTCACCGAGGAGGCGACGGCGCGCCTGACCGCACTTTCCGAGTTCCAGGACCTGGGCAGCGGCATGCGCATCGCCATGCGCGACCTGGAGATTCGCGGTGCCGGCTCGCTTATGGGAGCCGAGCAGCACGGCAACCTGTCGAGCGTGGGCTTTGACCTGTTTACGCAGATGCTGGGCCAGGCCGTGGCTGAGGCGCGCGGCGATGACGACGCCGGCGTGGAGGCGGCGAGCGTGGGTATTAACCTGCCGGCCGACTACTTCTTGTCCGAGGAGTACCTGCCGGCGGTGGATCAGCGCGTGCTCGTGTACCGTAAGCTCGCAGCGGCCGAGGACCTAGAGAGCATCGATGAGGTGCAGGAGGAGACCGAGGCTGCGCATGGCGAGCTGCCGCTGGCGGGACTCAACCTGTTCAATCGCGCACGAATCCGCATTCGCGGCGAGCGCCTGGGGCTCGAGAGCGTCACGCTCAGTGGCGGCCGCATCACGTTTTTGGGCGTTGACGTGCCCAAGAAGGTGGCCTTTGAGCTTAAGACCCGCTATGGCGCGGTGAACTTCCCCAAGAGCCGCAAGCTGTCGGTACCCTACAAGGCAGGCGCCGGTGCGGGCAGCGGCCTGGGTCGCGGTCTCGACGCCAACGACGGCACCGGCCCCGTGGCCGCGGCACTCATGCTGCTGCAACAGCTGGGTGCGAGCGACGACGACTAACGGGTCGACGCTGCAAACGCCCCATTTGGGCAATCTGACCCTCACTCGTCGGTCGCGTACGCAAGTACGCTTCCCTCCTCCTTCGGGCCACCTTGCCACAAATGGAACGTTTTCGCTTACTTATGCTCAACCTGTAAGGGTATTTACGGGACAAAGCCATCTTCGTCTCACCCACATTGCAGGTTGACCGCCCTTCGCCCGACCGAAAGGAAAGCATGTTCGGATACATCTATAAGAAAGATGTCGCCATTATCGCGGTTGTCCTGTGCCTTTGTCTGGGCGTGGGCAGTTTCTTCGATTATCAGATCTCGAGCGCGCTGTTCAACATCGGCAGCATGTACGGCCGCTTTATCGCGGCGGCC
>CABPXT010000211.1:0-2562 GCA_902461405.1 uncultured Collinsella sp. | reverse complement strand
AATTCCAGTTGCGGGGCGCTTGCGTTTGCCCGGATAAAACCGACTAAAATAAACCTGTCCCTTTTTGGCGGGTTAGTCCCAGAAGCTGTCTTCTTCGTCCTCGGATTTGGGGCCGCGGTCGACATACATCTTATGGGTGCGCTTCTCCATTACAAAGGCAAGAATCGCAAACAGCAGGATGCCGCCGGCGAAAAGGATGGCAAAACCGGTGCGGGTGCCAAACAAAAAGGAAAAAACTGCGTCCATTGGGTGCCTTCTTGCGTAGTTGAGTTGGGTCGTAAACGCTCATAAGTATATACTTGCCCATACATGTACAAGGTTGCAACCTAAATGGAATGTATATCGCCGGAGGATCTAATGCTTGATATCAAGTTTGTTCGCGAGAACCCCGATGCCATCGATACCGCCATGGCTAATCGCCAGACGTCTTGGGATCGCGAGAAGTTCTTTGAGCTCGACGATGAGCGTCGTGCCGTCATCACCGAGGTCGAGGAGCTCCAGGCCACGCGTAATGCCGAGTCCAAGAAGATCGGCGCCCTGATGAAGGAGGGCAAGAAGGACGAGGCCGAGGCCGCCAAGGAAGCCGTGCGTGCCGTCAACGAGAAGATTGACGGTCTGGCCGAGCGCCGTACCGCCCTCGAGCAGGAGCAGTACGACTTCATGGCTCACTTGCCCAACATTCCGTGCGAGGCTACCCCGTACGGCAAGGACGAGGATGAGAACATCGAGCGCCGTCGTTGGGGCACCCCGCGCGAGTTCGACTTCGACTTTAAGCCGCACTGGGATCTGGGCACCGACCTCGACATCCTTGACTTCGAGCGTGGCAACAAGCTCTCCGGCAGCCGCTTCACCGTTCTCGGTGGCGCCGGCGCCCGTCTTGAGCGCGCCCTCATCAACTTCTTCCTCGATACGCACACCAGCCGTGGTTTTAAGGAGTGGTGGCCGCCCATCGTCGTCAAGCGTCAGACCATGTTCGGCACGGGCCAGCTGCCCAAGTTCGAGGACGACGCCTATCACGTCTCGGGCGACAACTTCCTGATCCCCACCGCCGAGGTCGTGCTCACCAACCTGCACGCCGGTGAGGTCCTCGACGCCGATACCCTGCCGCGCCGCTACACCGCCTTCACCCCCTGCTTCCGCGAGGAGGCCGGCTCCGCTGGTCGCGATACCCGCGGCATCATTCGCCAGCACGAGTTCGACAAGGTCGAGATGGTAAAGTTTGCCAAGCCGGAGGAGTCCGACGAGGAGCTCGAGAGCATGACCGCCGAGGCCGAGTTCCTGCTGCAGCAGCTGGGTCTTCCGTATCGCGTGATTAGCCTGTGCACCGGCGACCTGGGCTTCTCCGCCCGTCAGACCTACGACGTCGAGGTCTGGCTGCCGAGCTACAACGCCTACAAGGAGATCAGCTCCTGCTCCAACTGCGGTGACTTCCAGGCCCGTCGCGCCAACATCAAGTATCGCGACCCCGAGAACTTCAAGGGTTCGCGCTATCTGCACACCCTCAACGGTTCCGGTCTGCCGGCTGGCCGTACCATGGCAGCCATTCTGGAGAACTACCAGAACGCTGACGGCACCATCACGATCCCCGAGGTTCTGCGTCCCTACATGGGCGGCCTCGAGAAGATCGAGCCGGTCGCGTAGATTGGCTGCATAAGCGATTTGCTAGGGCACTCCTTTTTGGGGTGCCCTTTTTGTGTGCGGCCATACCATGCTGTGCGGACAGCTCAATAGAAAACACACGAACAACTGTTCTGTATACAGCCATCTACCTGCTATGCTTTTGCTAAATAAGAGCGAGAGAAAGGGGACGCGATGGAGCTGTTTGATGATCGGGTGGTTTTGTTTGAGAGCGACGAGGGCGGGGAGTACCTGCTTGTGACGTGTGAGCCGTCTGGCATGGGTGGCCTGGTGGTTCGACAGACGAGCGAGGGGCCGTTGACGCAATGGTGCTACGAGGAGTCGCCTCATGTGGTTGAGACGTTTGTGGCGCACGAGGGGCTTGTGGCCCTAGAGCATTTCTATGGGGTCCAGACATCTAATCAGGTTGCTCGCATGTTGAGCATCTCGTTTGCCGATTATGATTGTGCCCAGCGGGTGAGATCGCTCCTGAGGGAACTTGATGCTAAGTTTGACGTGATCGAAAAGCCAATCGATCGTACGGGGAATGGCGGTATATGCGGAGCAGCATGACAAGACTGCGTTCCACAAAAAAGTTTGAAATTGTGCTTGACTCCAATAAGCTAAAGTGGTTTTATATGTCTTGCGCTGCGGCGTTACCTCAGCTGGATAGAGGGTCTGACTACGAATCAGAACGTCATAGGTTCGAATCCTATACGCCGCACCAATTGAAATTGAAAGCCTCCGGCAACGGGGGCTTTTCTTTTAGGCGGACGATGCATGGATTCGAACCTCGGTCGAGGCGCGGGCGTCTTAATCATCACTTCGTAAAATTTTTCCAAATTGTCGCTTGACCCATCGAGGGGTCACGTGCATAATAATCCGTGCGTTGCGGCGTTACCTCAGCTGGATAGAGGGTCTGACTACGAATCAGAACGTCATAGG
>CABPXT010000210.1:0-2638 GCA_902461405.1 uncultured Collinsella sp. | reverse complement strand
TTTCCGGTTCGACGAACAGCCGATCGTGTCAAATTTGGTCTAACAGAGCCTTATCTTTTACCTTGGCACGGGCTTTTTCGTGGTGTTCTTCACCGCGAAGTTCGCCGCGATTTCGATGTATGCCCGCTGGGCGTATCTGTGGCCGTGCATGGGCCGTGTTATCAACAACGTTTGCTCGATGCTCGTGACGGCTCCGGCAGTGGCGATTATCTCGAGTCAAAACGTGCTGGCGGCAGTGAGCGTCGTGCTCGTGCTGTTTGTCGGCATCGCGATTTCGCTGTTGGGACAGTTTGGACAAGACGGTGAGGGCGAGGCGACGCGCGGCAGGCTGGCGCTTGCCACCGACGATCTTGGCGTGAGCTGTGAGCCCGGCCAGGCCGACACGGTGCCCCTGGAGGCGCCGGAGCTTTCGTTTGACGATCGGCTCGATGGCTTCGTTGCCGCCTTTGGGCTCACCAAGCGCGAGCGCGATGTTCTGGAGGCACTGGTCGTTTCGGACGACAGCGTGCAGGACGTGGCGGCGGCACTCTTCCTTTCGCGTTCCACGCTCTATCGCCACATCGCTTCGATTAACAAAAAGACAGGTGCCTCCTCGCGCGTAGCCCTCATCAACTTCTTCTGGTCCTGGACACCCCAAGACTAGCTAACCACCACAAAGGGGACAGGCACCTTTGTGGTGGTTTTTTACCTGCAAAAATATGAATATGAGACATTTGTCACCTGCCGTTTTGGTGCTCAAAGGCATATGAATGTGATGCTGAGCAGAGCAGAACGGAGGGGGTGCACCTATGGCGTCTCGGGGTTGCGCGTCTAATAAAATTGCGGGCGCGCTTATCGCCGTGGTGGTCTTTGCCGCGGCGGTGACACTCATGCGAGTTTACGTTGCCGGCGACCATGGCGCTCAGGGGAAGACTGCCGCGCAAGTGTCGCTCAACGACTGCGCTGCCGTTCCGGTGGCGGTCAAGCTTATCGAGGACGGGGAGGCGCGGACGGTCTATGAGACCGACGATGCCGAACTGGTCGCATCGACTTTTGCCGCGCTCGATGGCTGCACCGTGGGGGATGCGGTGGATGAGCGGACGAGCGATGCCGGCCGAACGCTCGTCTTTGTCTATGCGGATGGCTCGGAGCAATCGGTAGAACTTGAGGGCAAAAACATCGTGCTCGATAAGACGGCGTATCGACTTAACGGTGCCGATGAGTTATGGCGGCAGCTTGCCGCAATCAAAAACAGCTAACGAAATTAGGGATGTACGGGATGAGTGACTTGAGATTCTGCCCGGCGTGCGGGGCGCAGCTGCCTCGGGTCGCCGGCGTGCCGGTGCGATTTTGCCCGGGGTGCGGCGTCCGACTTGAGGGCGTTGTGGGCTACTCGGGCGCCGTGGGGGCTACAGATGGGGCGACTGCCGATGACGATGCGGACGAAGGCGGCGACCCGAGTGTGGACGCGCCGGCCGATGCGCCGGTGGAGACTGCCGGCGTCGCGTCGTCTCGTGACGCAGCCACGACGGATGCGCCTCACATCGGTGACCTTGAGCTTCATGCCGCATGCGATACCTCTGGCGGCCAGACACTCGCGCAGGTGGTGCTGCCGCGGGGCTGGCATATCGAAGAAGCGCATCTTGAGCGCAGCGGCAGTTTCGACTGCCCGATTTCGGTTGGCGTGACGGCGGCGGGTCCGATGGGTGAGCGGATTATGTACCGCTCCGAGCTCTGCTACGTGGATGCGGGCGCCGTTGCCAAGCGTATCCCCACGCAAACCGAACGCAAGGTGTTTGTGCACGTGGAGGCAGCTTGCGACGAGCTGGCTCAGGCCTGTGCAGCACGGCTGGGCGCGCGGGCAGAGGTTGTTGCCGAGCAACCGTACCCATCGAGCGCGGCGGTCGATATCGAGCGCGAGCGTGCCCGCGTAAAGCGCGAGGCGGCAAACGACTTTGCAATCCAGGGCTTTTCGATGGAACCGAGTGATGTGGTCTATGAGTGCCGCATGCGTCGATATCGGCTCACGGGCGCTCCGGTGCCCACCGAGCTCGCGGTGGCGGCCAAAGTCGAGGGCTATATGTTTTCAATCGGAGGCGTCGCGGGTTCTATGGGCAAAGGTGTTGCCGCTGGGGCCGAGGCGCTGCTGGGCGCGAGCCTTTCGAGTGGGCTGATCGGCGGTGTTTTGGGCAAGCGCCTGCGCGAGCGCAAGGCGGCGGCAGCGGCGGGACAGGGCGTCGCGCAAGAACAGCCCACGGGTCGAGGCGGTTGCCCGGACGGAGCGTCGTTCGAGCTGGGTGCGGCCGACCTGCTGCAGTGGCGTATCAGGGACAGCTTCTGTTTGGTTGCGCCAGAAGGTCGCCTGGAAGAGGCGGCCTCCACGGCGCTTGCATCAATGGCGTCGACTCTGCGGCTCAATCCGGCGATTGCACGCGAAGCGTCAGCTCAAAAGCAACAGATGGTGCTTGAGCAGCGCCAACGCACGCAGATGAACATTGCCCAGCAGCAACAGCAGTTTGCAGCCTGGCAACAGATGCATGCCTCGCAACAGGCGGCATTCGACAGCTACCAGCAGGCGTGGTTCGATCGCAGCGACCGTCAGCACGCCGCGAATATGGCTGGCGGGGCCGCCCCATTTTCCCGCGCCGGCCCGTTCTTT
>CABPXT010000209.1:0-2648 GCA_902461405.1 uncultured Collinsella sp. | reverse complement strand
GATTATCGGCTTTGGCGCCACTGCCATGGCTCTGGTCTGCGGCTCGGTCGTGGGCGCCCTTGCAGCGGTTTCGCGCAAGGCCGTCTCCGAGACGATCATGCGTATCTTGGACATCATCATGTCCATCCCGGGCATCGCCCTCGCGGCCGTCTTCGTCTCCATCCTGGGCAACTCCGTGCCGTCGATCATCTTCGCCATCGGCTTTATGTACACTCCGCAGATTGCCCGTATCGTGCGCGCCAACATCGTGTCCGAGTACGGCGAGGACTATGTCCGCGCGGTCATCGTTTCCGGCGCCAAGGCTCCGTGGATTTTGATCAAGCATGTTCTGCGTAACTGCATCGCCCCGATCATGGTCTTCACCGTTACCCTGGTCGCCGACGCCATCATCTTCGAGGCCTCGCTGACCTTCATCGGCGCTGGTATCCAGGAGCCCACCGCTACCTGGGGCAACATCCTCGCCGACGCCCGCGGCGGCGTGCTCGCCGGCCGTTGGTGGCAGGCGCTGTTCCCGGGCCTGGCCATCATGATCACCTGCCTGGCGCTCAACATCCTCTCCGAGGGCATTACCGACGCCATGGCCGCTGCCCCCTCCGCCGCCCTGGATCCGACCGATTCCTCCAAGCGTCGCGAGGCCGACCTGCTGGTCTCCGACCCCGTTCGCGCCTACAAGGAGCAGGCCCAGTCCCTCTCCGCTCGCCTTGGCGCCCTGCGCGATGTCGAGCTCAAGCGTGACGATCGCCATGTGCCCGACGAGTCTGTCGAACCGATTCTCTCGGTCCGTGACTTCTGCATTCAGTTTGAGCATCACGGCGATATCAACGTCGTCGACCATGTCAACTTTGACGTCCGTCCTGGTCAGACCATGGGCCTGGTGGGCGAGTCCGGTTGCGGTAAGTCCATCACCACGCTGGCCATCATGGGCCTGACCGACGATGACGAGCACCTTTCCGGCGAGGTCCTCTGGGAGGGCCGCGACCTGCTCAAGATGAGCAAGAAGGAGTGGTTCGGCCTGCGCGGTACCGATATCGCTATGGTCTATCAGGACGCCCTGTCCTCGCTCAACCCCTCCATGCTCATCTCTGCCCAGATGAAGCAGCTCACCAAGCGCGGCGGCACCCGCAGCGCCGAGGAACTCCTGGAGCTCGTGGGCCTCGACCCCAAGCGTACGCTCGAGAGCTACCCGCATGAGCTTTCCGGTGGCCAGCGTCAGCGTGTCCTGATCGCTATGGCCCTTACCCGCGACCCCAAGCTGGTCATCTGCGACGAGCCCACGACCGCTCTGGACGTTACCGTCCAGAAGCAGGTCATCAAGCTGCTCAACGACCTTCAGGCCAAGCTCGGCTTTGCCATGATCTTCGTCTCGCATGACTTGGCGCTGGTCGCCGAGGTCGCCCATAACATCACGGTTATGTACGCCGGTCAGGTTATCGAGCAGGCGCCCACCAAGGAGCTGCTCACTAACCCGATCCACGAGTACACCCGCGGTCTTCTGGGCTCCGTTCTGTCCATCGAGAGCGGTTCGGGCCGTCTGCACCAGGTGCCCGGCGCCGTTCCGAGCCCGCGCGATTTCCCCAAGGGCGATCGCTTCGCGCCCCGCTCGAGCCATCCGCGCATTGGCCTGGACACCCGTCCGGTCTTCAAGCGCGTGCCCGGCACCGAGCACTTCTATTCCGAGCTCCCCGACGAGGTGCTCAAGGCAAATGGTTTGACCCCTCACGCGGAGGTGATGTAGATGAGCGAGACCGCAGTCAACGGCGTCGAGCCGATCATCTTCCTTGATGACGTCCACGTCACCTTTAGGACCCGTACCGGCTCGATTCTGCACCCCAACCTGGTTCACGCCGTCCAGGGTGTAACGATTAAGCTCATGCCCGGTCAGACGATCGGCATCGTCGGCGAGTCCGGTTGCGGAAAGTCCACCACCGCTAACGTCATGTGCGGCCTGCAGGCCCCAACGAGCGGCAAGGTCTACTTTAAGGGCAAGGACGTTACTAAGCGTACCGCCGAGGACCGTCGTCACATGGGCCGTGTCATCTCGGTCGTGTTCCAGAATCCGGCTACGGCGCTCAATCCCCGCATGGTCGTTCGCGAGCAGCTGCTCGACCCCATGCGCGTCCACAACCTGGGTACCGAGGCCGAGCAGGAGAAGCGCGTCAAGGAGCTCCTGGAGCTCACCGGTCTGCCCAGCTCTGCCGCCGAGGTTCTTCCCGGCCAGCTTTCGGGCGGCCAGCGCCAGCGCGTCGCAATTGCCCGTGCCCTGTCGTTGAACCCCGATGCCATCATCGCCGACGAGCCCACCTCGGCTCTGGACGTTTCGGTCCGCGCGCAGATTCTGAACCTGCTGACCGACCTTAAGAAGGAGCTCGGCCTGGCCATGGTGTTCATCAGCCATGACATCCAGACGGTCCGCTATATCTCTGACGACATCATCGTTATGAATGGCGGCAAGATCGTCGAGCAGGGCGAGGCCAAGCAGGTCTTCCAGCACCCTCAGGACCCCTACACCAAGATGCTGCTCGGTGCTGCGCCGTCGCTGCTGCATCCCAAGCTCGGCGAGTAGCCTCGCTTTCCCTCCCGTGCGCCCGGTTCCCTTGCCGGGCGCACCTCCGTTGCGCTTTCGGAAGGGTGGGTTCACCAATGGCACG
>CABPXT010000208.1:0-2648 GCA_902461405.1 uncultured Collinsella sp. | reverse complement strand
AGGGTACCGCCTCGCGGTGACATCGTTTTTATGTCAACCTTGGTCTAACAGAGCCATTTGTTTTGGCTCGATTCGAACAGGCCGTTTGTCTCGATCTGTAACATCTAGCAGGGGTTTTCGGTCCCAGCTGTTACAGATCGAGACAAACAGGACGTCCGGTCAGAAAATCTCAATCTGTAACACCTAAGCTAGCAGATGACCTGCGTGTGCTCCTCGATGGCGGCGCGATCCGCATCGGTAATACCCGGCTCGCACACCACGGCATCCAAATTGTCCAGGCGACAGAAGGTATAGAAGTCGCGCTTGCCGATCTTGCTGGAGTCGGCGATCAGATAGCGCGAGTCCGCCTTGCTAAAGGCAAGCTGCTGGATACGGCCCTCGTCCATGTTGGATGTGGATACGTCACCGTCCAAGATACCGTTGGCGCCGATAAACGCCGCATCGATGCCCAGCGCACGCAGGGTGTCCTCGGCCGTTGGCCCCACAAAAGCGGCAGTGCGGCGACGGTACATGCCGCCCACGAGGCACAGGTCGCAGTCCTCGCGCGCCTCGAGCAGGTTAAACACCGAAAGCGAATTAGTCACAATGCGCAGGCGAAACGCCGGCAGCAACGAGGCCATCTGCTCAACCGTGGTACCCGTGCCCAAAAAGATAGTAGAGCCCTCCTCGATAAGCTCCACAGCACGGCGTGCGATCTGCAGTTTTTCCTCGGCATGCTTGGTGCGCTTTTCGCTGTGCGAATACTCATGGCGCAACATAGCGTGGGGACGACCCTGCGCACTGCGGGCGCCGCCGTGCACGCGCTCGATCTCACCCAGACTCGCAAGTTCTTCGAGGTCGCGGCGAATCGTCATGTCCGAAACGCCCAGCGCATCCGAAATCTCCTTAACCGAGACCGTGCCCTGCTCTTCGAGCAGCTGACGAACCTTATCCTGTCGCTCTGCCTTAATCACGATGAATCCTCGCCGTTCTTTGCGCGCATATCATTCAAACAGTAACGAACAAATTGTATCAGACTCGTACGCGTCAAAAATGAACGCCTACACAGCTCCAATCATCACTTTTTTGAGAAAAATACCCCCTGCTTTAGTGGGGTGTAGTGATAATCTCGCCTGTTCGCGCTACAGTTTGTCCGAAATACCTCGATGTTAGGAACCAAATGATCACTTCCGAGCTTTTCGGCACCGCGCCGTGCGGTACCCCCGTTCATCGCTACACCCTCAACGGGCCCGAGATCTGCGTTCGCATTATGGACTATGGCGCCACCGTGTTGGGCATCGATGTGCCCGACATTCCCGGCAACGTGCGCGATGTGGTGCTGGGCTTCGATAAGCTCGAGGATTACTTTGACAACCCTGCCTGCTTTGGCTCGACCATCGGACCCGTAGCAAACCGCACCGCGAGCGCCACGATCACCATCAACGGCACGGACTGGCATATGTCCGCCAACGAGGGCGCCAACAACCTGCACAGCGATCTTGAGCACGGCCTGCATAAACGCGTGTGGGATGTTGAGCTCGACGAGGTCCATAACGCCGTGCGCATGACCACCTCGCTTAAGGATGGCGAGCTGGGTCTTCCCGGCAACCGCACCTTTACGGCCGTGTTTACCGTGACGCGCACCGGCGCCTTTCGTATCGAGTATAGCTGCGAGAGCGACTGCGCCACGTACGTGTCCATGACCAACCACACGTACTTTAACCTTGCCGGCCATAACGCCGGCATGGACTGCGAGCACTTCTTTGTTGCTAATGCTGCTCACTACCTGCCCATTAACGAGCAGAACATCCCCACCGGCGAGATCGCTCCGGTCGAGGGCACGCCGTTTGACTTTCGCGAGCTGCGCCCCGTCGCGCCTGGCATGGAGGCCGACGATCCGCAGATTAAGCAAGCCCGTGGCTACGACCACTGCCTGTGCATCGATGGCTATCAGTACGGCCGTAATCTGCGCCGTGCCCTGCATGTTGAGGAAATGTGGACCGGCCGCGAGCTGGACTACTACACCACCGCCCCGGGCGTGCAGCTCTACACCGGCAACTGGCTGGGCGACGAGCACGCCAAGGACGATGCCAACTATGGCTGGGGCGCCGGCTTTGCCCTCGAGGCAGAGATGTATCCCGACACGCCGCATCAGCCGCTGTTCCCGCAGGGCATCGTGGGCCCGGGTCACCCCTACAGCAACGTGATCGAATACCACTTCATGAGGCACTAAGCCCACAACGCAACATATCGCACAGCAGCGCCCGCCGGCACCACCGCCGACGGGCGCTTTTCTACCTAGTCATTGGGGACGTTCTTAAACGACTAGTCGTTGGGGACACTCTTTGCCGAATGTGGCCGCCGCATCATCGATGATGCCGTGTCCTCGCGCGCAATGGTGGCGTCCGTCCCGCTTCGACCGTCGCGTTACGGCGCGAGAACATCCAGCGGAACAACTTGGACGCCACGCTCGGTAACATAGGCTTGCGAACCAAACCCGATGATCACGACTTTCGAAACCGGCGGGTTGTTTCCGGCGGCAACCATGCGCTTCTCGACAGCAACAAGGCTGTCAGACGCCTCTTCGATTTGAGCAGAGCTGAGTTTAACTTCGACCGGAATCCACGTTCCGCCGGGAGCCGCAATGACCGCATCGACTTCTAGATCGC
>CABPXT010000207.1:0-2652 GCA_902461405.1 uncultured Collinsella sp. | reverse complement strand
CCGAAGTCTTGGGGGAACAGGACGGAGCCAGTCGGACGGTTCGGGTCGCTGATGCCGGCGCGCGAACGACGCACCGCGTCGCTCACCGCCGCGATCGCTTCCTTCTGGCCGATCACGCGCTTGCCGAGATAGTCCTCCATGCTCAGCAGCTTCTCGTTCTCGCCCTGCATCAGGCGACCGACGGGGATGCCGGTCCACTCGGAGACGATGCCGGCCACCGAATCGGCGTCCACATGGTCGGGCACCATCGGCTCGGGCTTGGTCTCGCCCGTCGCGCCGTCTTCCGCATCGGCCTTCTCGGCCGCGTCCAGCTGCTTCTGAATCGCCGGAATCTCGCCGTACAGGATCTTCGACGCCTCGGCCAGGTTGCCCTCACGGGTGAACTTGTCAGCCTCGACGCGCTTGGCGTCCAGCTGGGCGCGCAGGTCGCCGACCTTGTTGTGGCCGGCCTTCTCCGCATCCCAGCGGGCCTTGAGGCCGCTCAGCTTCTCGCGAGTGTTCGCGAGCTCGTTCTGCAGCTTCTCCAAGCGCTCCTTGCTGGCCGGATCCTCGGCCTTCTTGAGCTGCATCTCCTCCATCTCGTAGCGCGTGACCTTGCGCTGCAGTTCGTCGATCTCCTCCGGGGAGGAGTCGAGCTCCATGCGCAGGTGCGCGGCCGCCTCATCGACCAGATCGATGGCCTTGTCGGGCAGCTGACGGCCGGAAATATAGCGGTTCGAGAGCGTCGCGGCGGCGACCAGCGCGTCGTCGCCGATCGTCACCTTGTGGTGCGCCTCGTAACGCTGCTTCAGGCCACGCAGAATCGCGATCGTGTCCTCCACGCTCGGCTCGCCCACGAACACCTGCTGGAAACGACGCTCAAGCGCCGGGTCCTTCTCGATGTTCTCACGGTACTCGTCCAGCGTGGTCGCGCCGATCAGGCGAAGCTCACCGCGCGCCAGCATGGGCTTGAGCATGTTGCCGGCATCCATCGAGCCTTCGGCCGCGCCAGCGCCGACGATCGTATGAATCTCGTCGATGAACGTGATGATCTGGCCGTCGGCGTTCTTGATTTCGTTGAGCACGCTCTTGAGGCGCTCCTCGAACTCGCCACGGTACTTCGAGCCGGCAACCATCGACCCCAAATCGAGGCTGATGAGCTTCTTGTTCTGCAGCGTGGTCGGCACATCGCCGGCCACGATACGCTGGGCGAGGCCCTCCACGACGGCGGTCTTGCCGACGCCGGGCTCGCCGATCAGCACCGGGTTGTTCTTGGTGCGGCGGCTCAGGATCTGGATCACACGGCGGATCTCCTGATCACGCCCGATCACCGGGTCGAGCTTACCCTCCTTGGCGCGGGCGGTCAGATCGGTGGAGTACTTCTCCAACGCCTTGTAGCTGCCCTCAGCGTCCGGGCTGGTGACCTTGGCGCCGCCGCGCACGCCGGGGACGGCCTTGCGCAGCGCCGCGGCCGTCACGCCGTTCGCTTTGAGGATGTCCGCGCTCTGGTTCGGTGCGGATGCGGCGATGCCGATGAGCAGGTGCTCGGTGGAGACGTACTCGTCGCCCATCTGCTGCATCTCCTTCTCGGCCGCCGTCAGCTGGCGGCTCGCCTGCGGCTGCGATGTGGTGGACCCGCTCGCCGCCGGCATCTTGACCAGAGCATTGCGCACCGCGGCGCCAATCGCCTGCGGGCTGCCGCCCGCCGCCTGAATCAGCCCCTGAATCACGCCGTTTTCCTGACGCAGCAGCGCATCCATCACATGCAGTGTCTCGACCTGCGCGTTGCCCGCGGCAGACGCGCTCTGAATCGCATCACCGATGACTTCCTGGGCCATGGTGGTGAACTTCTGTTCCATATCAACCTCCGTATGTCTCATGCGCCTTGGCGGCCGCGGCCCACGACATCCGAACCGCCCCGCACAGCGCTTTCCGTCTGTGTCTGATACGCACAACCGATTCGGCACCCATTCTATTCCCGAAAGTTGAGCGCACGCGACTCAAGTTTTGCACTGATTTTGAAGCGCCAAAACGCAATATGGATAACTCGAATCCGTGCGACACGCTCTCAAAACTCGCAGATACGAAACCCGAAACCGCCATTTTCCGCCAAAACAGTTCTCGTATCTGCGAGTTTTGAGAGCGGTCATGTTTGAGATCAACGAAGAACCGCCCCGCAGCGACTGTCACGTTCAAAACCACGCGGCGGACGCGCGCGAAAGACATCATTCCCCGCGTATGGCCCAATACGGACGCCTCGGGCGCAACCATCGAGGTGCATGGGCTCCTATGCACCTCCCCCGAGGCGCTGTTCGCCCAAATGGCCAAAGAGCTGTCCCTCGAAGACCTCATAGAATTCGGCGACTCGCTGGTATGCCGCGACCCCGCACGCAGACGGACCACTCTGGCCGAACTCAGAAAATTCATCCACCCATGCGACTCGTTCCAGGGGCAAAAACAATGCATCAGGGCACTCACCCAGATTCGCGAGAACACCGACTCCCCGGCCGAGACCCACTTGCGTCTGCTGCTCAAACGGTATGGATTCCCCGAGCCAATCATCAACGTCCCGGTCGAGGCGACGGGCAATGCCGCGCACGGTCCCGCAATTTCGGACGGCCTGCGGCCGACCCAATCCGGCCTCGCTGTCGCTCGGCTCGTGCGCTGCGACAG
>CABPXT010000206.1:0-2683 GCA_902461405.1 uncultured Collinsella sp. | reverse complement strand
AACGACCATCGCGCCCGGCCCCCTGCGGGGGGCGGCCCCCCGCCATGAGGACTTCCTCGCTCGTGCCGTGGTAGATGGGCATGCTCACGTCGATGGAGGGGATCTCGACCCAGCTCATCATAGGGTCGCGGTCAAAGATAAGTTGCTGAGCGTAGGGCTCGATCTGGTCGGCGGGGAGCTCGGTGGCCTCGCCGGCAAGCTGCTCGTTATAGGAGCGCGCCTGCAGCAAGATGCGCCCGCGCTCCTCGGCAGACAGCGCGTCCACGGTGCTGGACACGGTGCTGATCTGGTTGAACACGCCCGAGGCCTCGAGCCGGTCCAAGATCCACGGCCAGGTCATAAGGCCCACGCCGATAAGGATAATGACGATGGTGATGAGCCGGTCGGCCCAGCGCGGCAGCCGCTTGCGACGGCGCTTGGGCTTTGGTTGAGGTTTGGGCTGAGGGCTTGAGCCACCGTTGGCCGCGGCGTTATTGTTCTTCATATGTTTGGCGCCCTGTACCATCGCCGGTCACTCCTCTACAACTCAAGTTGTCTAAACAAATAATAACCGATTAGCGAGCTCAGACGCCTGGCAACGCAGCCCAGCGGCATTGCGCAGCGCGAGCATGAACCCGCATTTGAGTTTTCAAAATGTCCCGGATCGGCGGAGCGATTCGGGATACAATGTCTGTAGGAAACGACGCACCCCGCGTAAGTGATCGAAAGCGCGGGCGACCAGTTTCCGGTGTTGTTAAATGCCCGGGCCTCTAACCCCGGGCATTCTTATTTGCGCTTGCGGCGCAACTGCCTTCTACCGTCCGCACCGCGCGTGCGCCTACGGACCTTAAACCGAACCTCATACGAGTCAAGAAACGCGATGACGAACGTGCTCGCATCGGACGATGGAGGCTGTCTGCGTTGTCCAAAAAGAACGGGGCAGACTCCATTGCGGAGTCTGCCCCGAAAAGAGAATGGCAAAGCAAGAACGTGGATGAACGAGAAAAGTGTCCGCAAGTCTCATGGCCATCACATCCCACCTGCCAAAGGGATGGGTGAGCGAGCGTTACTCCTGTTCGGACTCCTCAGCCTGCTTACGGCTGCGGATGAGGTGAGCCACACCGATGCACAGCACCGCGCCACCAGCAATCCAAGTGAAGGTCACGCCATTGAGACCGGTCAGCGGGAGGCCAACCTGCTTGGTATCGCCAACGGTGATGTTGAAGGTACCATCGGCATTCTTCTCCGATTTGTCCTTCTTCGTCAGCTTGTTGTCGCCAGACTTTCCGTCGGTGAGACCGGCGATAACCTTGTCACCCTGGCTAGTCGTAAGCTCACCAGCGAGATTAGTAAGACCAGCATCCGGGCCATCGGCGGCCATGGCCCGCTTGATCTCGAAGGTGAAGGGGTCGACCTTAGCGTAACCAGAGGGGGCAGAAACCTCCGTGACGGTATAGGTGCCGGCGTCGAGACCAGTAAGTTGAATGGCACCATCGGCGTTCGTCGAAAGAACAACCTCGGTGTCACTCAAAGCGCCATCATCCTTGACATATTTAACGTTTGTGTTGCTCTCGTCTCCCTTGGTTGTGATGGTGAACTTGGCGCCTTTGAGGGCCTTCTCGGTACCCAGGTCAACCTTGTTGATCTTGAGGCCGTAGGTGTAATCCTTGACCGTGTCAGGCTGGGTCTCGCCGCGCGTGCTGGTCATGGGGTTATTGGAGTAGTTGAGCGTCACGGTGTTCTCGTTACCCTCGGTGCCCGCGACGACCGCATCCTTGTTGATTTGCGCCTTATAGGAGACGACGATGTAGGAGTCCTTAGTGACGTCACTGACCGTCTTCAGGTTATCGCAGGTCCACGTCGTCGTCTTGCTGCCGTCTTCGGCAGCCTCGGCGGGCGTTTCCTCCTTGAAATTCGCAGTGATATCCGTGCCCTTCGCGCGGGCGAGATCGCCCTTCGCGTCAGTCCTGTTCTCATACAGGTAGACCTTAGCGCCCTTCTGCAACGTCAGGCCCTTGGAAATCTTGTCGGAGAACTTGTAGAAATACGTATCGTACTTGTCGAAGTTCTCGGCAACGGTACCGTAGATGTTGTACGTCACGTCCTGGCCGACCTGGGAGTCAGCGGCATCATGCTCCTTGCCGTCGGCATCGCTCACGATCTTCTTCTCGACGGTGGGGATGCCCGTTTTCTCGTTGACGTCAACGGGCGTGCTTCCCACAACAGTGAAGATGGGAGACGTGCCCGCCTCACCCTCATTAATAGTGTCAGCCTTGGTCACAAAGAGCCAGTAGCCATGCTTAAGGCCGGAGGCAACGCGCTCGGTCGTTGTCGTCTTGTCAGTAAGATCGTCTACGGCAGCGGCAATCTTATAAGCAATGTGATTAGAGTCAACACGGGTTGTCTTATCGGTCCTTGTCACATTGGACGTTATCCAGTCTGCAGCATCCTGAGCGGTTGTGCCGCTGTAACCGTTATCCTTAATGACATTCTCGACAGCCGTCTTCACATCATCGTTTGCCCAGGTGATATTACTCACAACCGTCTTACCTTCGACTGTCGCAACATCAGCCTTAAAAATCTGATAGCCATCGAATTCGGTATGGTTGCCCTCAACGTTCGCAATGGTCACCGAGCCATTGGCCGTTGCAGCCGCATCCTCCGCCACCGCCATCGTGCCGGGGGCCATAACTCCAGCGGTCGC
>CABPXT010000205.1:0-2723 GCA_902461405.1 uncultured Collinsella sp. | reverse complement strand
CTCGGGCGCCATGGTAAACATCACCTTGGGCTGCGGCTCGCGCAAAAACTCGGCAAAATCGACCACCTGGTAGGGCACGCCGTCGACGCGTGACAGGTGCTCGACGCACGCGTTGCTCTCGGGCACGTAGAACACGCCGTCTCGGGGGCAGACGGGCGTTGCCGGAAGGTCCGCCATGTGCTTGCAGATGCGCGCGATGGTCTCGCCCGGCAGCGGATAGCTCAGTTCGTTGATGTCGTGCGCCCGGTCGATGACCTCGGCGCCACCGCAGCCCACCAGCACGTCTACCAGGCCTTCGATGCCCCAGAGCTCGTACATGGCCTCGGTCGCGTGGGCGTCGCGCCCGGTGCACAGGCCAAAGAGCACGCCGCGCTCGCGCAGGGCGCGAATCACCGCCACGGTGCGCGGTGACACCGTGTGCTGGCTCGTGAGCAGCGTGCCGTCGATATCGCAGAACACGGCTTTGATATGGCTGAAGGTGGCGTCCATGGGGGCCTTTCTGGGTTGTGCGGCGGTGTGGGGTGTATTCGCAAACGGCGTACATGGTATACCAAGGCGCAGGCGCGGCCTGCCAAAGCAAAAACCACCACAAAGGTGCCCCCTTTGTGGTGGCCGGATCCGCGGCGCAATCCATCACAACATTCGATGTTTTTCGGCAAAATCGCGATTTTCATCGAATGTTGTGATGGTCTTTACTGCCTTGCGGCACGATCAAAATGCCGGCGCCCAAACAGCAGCAACGCCGCGGGGACTGCCGTCACGACCATGCCTGCTCCGATGAGCGTCTGCTGCACGCCAAACGTCGCCGCCAGCCACGGGGCAATCGCCAGCGGGGCCACGCCGGCAAACATATTGCCAAAGCCCATGACCGAGTTCACGCGACCGAGCTGCTCGAGCGGAGCCGTCGTTTGCACAATGGTGTTGTGGAGCGGGTTGACGACACCCCAAGCTATGCCCAGGGCGATCTGGCCGATGAGGGCCACGCCCACGTACGGTGTCCCCACATAGAGCAGACTTCCCAGGCCCACGGACATGAGCGCCACGAGCAGTGTTTTAAGGTTGACCAGGTGCGGCGGCAAGCGGAGCGCGAGCACGGCACCCAGCACCGCGCCCACGCCCGAGGCCGACGAGAGCCAGCCCATCCACTCAACGCCGACATGCAGGACATCGCGATAGAAAAACGACTCGAGCGGATCGAAGGCTCCATAGCCAAAGTTCGAAAGAAAAATGATGCAGAAAAGAAGCGCGAGGACGCTGTTGGTGAAGACTGTTTTGATGCTGGTCGCGAAGGTGACACGGGCGGACGTGCTGGGGTTGGAGCTTTGTCCCGCACGCTCCCCTTCCTCTGCCGAATCGGCATCCGCATCCCCGGCGACATGGCTGGTCTGCGGCCTAAAGCCCCAACCGACGACGAACGCCAGCACGGTAAAGAGCATCATGAGCACAAACACCGCGCGCGACGACGCAGCCGCCGCGACAAAGCCGCCCAACGTGGGCCCGACGATGATACTCACGTTTGAAAACATGGCGATGGCGGAGTTGATGTCTTTGAGCTCGACGGGATCATCGGTGAGGTAGGCCGGATAGGACGTGGCGATGGGCTGGGCGAATCCCATCGTAAAGCCCAGAAACACCGCGCCGAGCAGGACGATGCCGGTCGCGCTACCAAAGGCGATGATTGCCGTGCCAGTTGCGAGAGCGCCGACGATGCTCAGCAAGAAATGGCGGCGCGGACCCCAGGCGTCGAGCGCCGCGCCACCCGCAAAGGATCCCAGGATCACGAAAACGTTCATGAACAGGACGGCCAGCGATGTCGCGACGACCGAGGCATCGTCTGCATAGGTGAGCGTTCCGATGACGCCGATAAAGTAGCTGGTCTGAAACCCGGTGTAGATGAGAAAGCGCATCGCCACCAGGCGCTTGGCCTGCACGGACAGCGATGATTGAGGCTTTGAGAAAAGAGAGGCGAGCATGGAGACTCCTTGTTTCATACGAATGCGAACGGCGGGCATTCGCCACCGTCTGTCAAATCAATCTATCCGCATGAAACATCAAGGACGCATCGAGCCCCTTCTCTCCGTTTTTTGCCCGTCATGAACTACTTGGTAGATTGTAAGGCATGTCCCACACATCTACCAAAGCAAAAACCACCACAAAGGTGTCTGGCCCCTTTGTGGTGGAAATGACGTTTGCCCAGATAAAACCTGCCAAAACAAACCTGTCCCCTTTTGGCAGGTTTTAGGCCAGGTGATCTTGGATGAGATCGCAGATGGCGCGGGCGTCGTTGATGTTGATGGCTCGGGTCGCGAAGCCGGCGTCGAATGCCTGGCGTGCCAGGGCCTCGTTGCAGGCAAGGGCCAGCGTGTGGCCGTCGACCAGGTCGAGCGAGCTCTTGCCGCGCAAACGGTCGACACCGGAGCGCGCGACCACGATGTTGTCGAAGCCCTCGGTCTTGTAGCCCTCGATGATCACCACGTCGACATCGTTGTAACGCGACAGCAGCTCGCGCGCGGGCATCTCGTCCTCCTCGCGCGTGTCGGCGTACTCCGCCCAGCGCGTGGCGCAGATGAGGCCCACGTGTTTGGATCCGGCCTGGTGATGGCGCCACGTATCCTTAGCGGGCACGTCGATATCAAAGCCGTGGTGCCCGTGATGCTTGAGCGAACCCACGCGCAGGCCGCGGCGGGTGAGCTCGGCGATAACCTTCTCGACGAGCGTGGTCT
>CABPXT010000204.1:0-2736 GCA_902461405.1 uncultured Collinsella sp. | reverse complement strand
ATCCGTTGCGGGCCGGCCGTTTTCTGTCTAAGCCCGTGCTGCTAACGCTTTGTCTCTTTGAGCGAGCAAGGTTCGCGTGTGAGCGGTAAGTTCTATTCCAAAATGGAATACAGTAGGCTTAAGCTGGAATTGATGCCCGGGTACCCGCTTTTCTTGAATGTTCTCAACAAGATGAAAGGCGGTTCCAACCAATGATTATCGATGCAAATTCCTACTGGTTCGACGAGCGCATCTTTCATGACGAGACGCTCTGCGAACAGTTTTTGGCCGAGGTGCCCCGCGCCTACGACACCGAAGGCTATCTGACCGTGAATTCCGCCGGCAAGCGACAGATCGTGATCGAGATGCCCGCCGGTTCTCCGGGCCTTAATTACATCGAGGGCGACTACACCCTCGAGAAGCGCTTGGCCGATATGGATGAGGCGGGGGTCGACAAGGCGATCCTCAAGCTCCCCGGCTGCCACGAGTGGATGTCGCTCGAGATGTGTCGGCGCTTCAACGACGGTATGGCCGCTGACGCGAAGGCGTCAAATGGCCGCCTGATTCCGCTTGTCGCTGTGCCACCCTTTGGCACCAAGGCAAATTTAGAGGAGCTCGACCGCAGGCTCGACGATGGTTTTGCGGGTGTGCAGCTCTGCGCTCACTACGGCAAGCGCTATCTCGACGACCGGGTTTTCTCGAGCTTCTTCGAGCACCTGAACGAGCGCAACGTCACCGTTTACGTCCACCATGTTCCCGTACCGGTCGAGAACGAGTCGCTTCTCGCGTACGACAACCTTCGCCGCTCTTATGGTCGCTGCGTCGACCAAACTACGGCGATCGGCCGCGAGATCTTTGGTGATTTCTTCGAGCGCTATCCTAATATCAAGATGGTCCACTCCATGCTCGGTGGCGCATACTTTGCGTTCAAGGAGATGCTGCTGCCTCACGGCCCCAAGCGCCCTGATGCCTCTGGACGTTTTCAGGTCGATACCGAGACCGTTTCCAAGCGCCTCGAGAACAACATCTATTTCGACATGTCCCATGCCCAGCCTTGGGGCAAGACACTCCTCGCCTGCGCGGTTAACGTGTTGGGTGCAGACCATATTGTTTTTGGCACGAGCTATCCGGTTAAACGCGAGTGGCTCACCGAGGGTGTCGCCTGCGTTCGTGCCGCGAGTCTGAGCAATGCAGACACAGATCTTGTGCTTGGCGGCACGGCGCAGCGACTGTACGGTGTCGAGTGAGCGGCAATCAGAGGGGGTGTCTGCCATGGACAAAGGAGAGATGAGGGCTGGGGCCGCCCGTGCGGCCATCGATCTTGGGGGCGTATTGCCGTTTGACGGTTTCGACGAACTCCGCCATGAGGTCTTTGCCCGTGCTCTTGTCATCGAGGGGGCGGGGCGACGCGCCTGCATTCTTTCGCTTGAGGTCACATCGATTGCTCCGGCTCTGCTCGCCGATCTGCGTGAGGTCGTCGAGGATGCCGCCGGCTGCAGTGGCGCTTACTCTTGGGTGGTTCCTACCCACACGTTTTCCATGCCTCACGTTCGCACTCCCGGGCATCTTGCCGATGCTGCTGCCCGCGATCGCAACGAGCGCTATCGCGCAGCGCTCATCGCCGCCGCCCGCACGGCTGTCGAGCGGGCTGTTGCGGGCATTCGCTCCGTCACACTCGCCACGGCGGAGGGCGACTGCCCCGTGAACGTCAATCGCGACATCGAGACGCCGGCCGGCTGGTGGTTGGGCTCGAATCCCGAGGGGTTTGCCGACCACGCGATGCCCGTGCTCGCCATGAGGGATGCCGGGGGCGAGTGCGTTGCCGTACTTGCGGCGGCGGACGTCCAGTCCTCCGTGCTCGACGGGTCGCGCGACTCCGAGGGGAGACGCGTGGCGAGCGGAGATCTCTTTGGTTTTGCCGCCATGTCACTCGAGCGTGAGCTGGGCGGCGTTGCCCTGTTGCTGCCGGGCGCCGCGGGCGACCAAGGTCCGGCGGAGCGCGCCATGAACGTCACGTTCGATGCCGCCGGCGTGAAGCGGACGGTCGATGCCCATGAGGACGGATACCGCATGCTGCACCAGCAGGGGCAGGTCTTGGGCGATGCTTTGATTGAGGCCGCTCGCATGGCACGTGAGGATAGCGCTGCCGGCATCGATGCTCGCACGGTCGACGTCCTCCTGCCCGCTCAGACACGCGCCGATTTTTACTCTTTGGCTCCGCATCGAACGTATGAGTTTCATGCTGCCGGTGAGCAGCACACGAGGGTCTATCTGCTTCGGCTGGGAAACGTCGAGCTTGTCGGCGTGCAGCCCGAGGTCTCGAGTACATTCGGCGCCACCGTGCGCGTCGCCCGGTCCGGCTCTGTGCTCTTTGCCACGCTCGTCAACGGCGGACAGAAATACCTACCGGCCCCCGACGCGTACGAAAAGATCACCTATGAGGCCATGAACTCCGGTTTTGCCGCCGGCTCTCATGAGCGCCTCGTCGATATCATCATTGCCGCCTTGAATGCGGCGTAACACAGAAGGAGAACGTGCATGAACATTGGACACGCGCGCCGCAAAATCACCCCACAGGGCGACATCTACCTGATTGGCTATCGCAATCTTCCCAACCGCCTGGAGCCTGCGACGGGCATCCATGACGACGTCTACGCCAACGCCATTCTCTTCCAGCAAGGCGAACGCGAGGTGTTTCTCTTTGGCTCTGTTAGACCAAATTTGACACGATCGGCTGTTCGTCGAACCGGAAAATAA
>CABPXT010000203.1:0-2885 GCA_902461405.1 uncultured Collinsella sp. | reverse complement strand
GTTGGCAAGCCCGCGCCGTCAGACCCGCGGCGTATGCCTTTGCCTCGCGCGACTCTGCGAAGCCGTGAGCGAGAGGGAAAGGGATGCGCCGCGGGTCTGACGCCCGGAGCGGTGGAACCAGCAGTTGCCCTGCGAAGCCGTGAGCGAGGAGGGAAGGTAGTCCGGCCCTCCCGGCCCAGCTCACGCTAGCGCCACGCGCTAGTAGTTCACCACCTGCTCCTCAAAGTACGCCTTCGGGTGGTTGCACACCGGGCACACCTCAGGCGCCTCGGCACCCACATGCAGGTGCCCGCAGTTCAGGCACTTCCACACCTTTACGCCCTCACGCTCAAACACCTCGCCCGACTCGATGCGCTCGACGAGCTTGTTGTAGCGCTCCTCGTGGGCCTTCTCGACGGCGGCGACACCACGGAACTTTGCGGCAATCTCGGCAAAGCCCTCTTCCTCGGCGGTCTTGGCAAACTCGTCGTACATCGTGGTCCACTCGTAGTTCTCACCCGCGGCGGCATCGCGCAGATTGTCCAGGGTATCGGGGACGGCGCCATCGTGCAGATACTTAAACCACAGTTTGGCGTGCTCGGACTCGTTGCCAGCCGTCTCGGCAAAGATGTTCGAGATCTGAACGTAGCCGTCCTTCTTGGCCTTGGAGGCATAGTAGCGATACTTGGTGTGTGCCTGGGACTCACCGGCAAAAGCGGTCTCGAGGTTCTTCTTGGTTTGAGAATTCTCAAAATCCATAGGTGTACTTCCCTTCAACGCATGCCGCCCGTAGGCTTCGAGCGGCCTCGTCTTTAGGATGCCCTCATGCCGAAAATCTAAACCTTACAATCCTGTTCTTCAGATTTGCACGGGCTAGATGCTCAGCCAGCGATCGTCCTCGGCTCGGCAAAAGCCCTCACGCTCCAGGTCGGCCAGAATACCCGCGACAAGCTCGCGCTCGACCGGCCCGCGCCCAGCCGCCGCTTCCATATCGTTAACGCCCACCACGGCATCAGCAAGCGTAATCCCCGCCGGTTGGCCATCGCGCGCTGCCAGCAACATGCGCACGATATGCGCGCGCTTTTGGCGACGTGAGCCCTCAAACTTTGATTGACGGCTATAGCCCGCCGAGCGCCTGGACGGATTGGGCAACGTCTTTTTTAGATATGCGCCGTAATCCAGCAACGCGTAATACCACGCGCGCGGCGTATCGGCATCATCGAGCGGCACGGCAAAGGGAGCGGTCTCGTCCGCCAACGCACCAGGGGCCGCCGGACAGGCCGCCTGAATCAGCGGCACCAGCTCGCGATCGGGAACAGCCGGTACATCGGGAAAGAAGTGATGCAGAAAGACCGTGCGCACGTTGGTCTCCAGATACACACCCGGAAGGTCAAACGCAAACGACCGGATACCTTGCGCCGTTGCCGGGCCAATACCAGGCAGAGCGACCAAGTCACGCGTCTCGTGCGGAAACTCCCCGCCCCAATCCTCTACGACCCGTTGAGCGGCCCCGTGAAGCGCCAGAGCGCGTCGGTTGTAGCCCATGCCCTGCCAAGCGTCCAAAACATCGGAAGGCGCGGCCTGGGCAAGCGCCTGCACGGTCGGAAAGCGATCGAGCCACGCCGGCATACGCGTCTCCACGCGTGGTACCTGTGTTTGCTGCAGCATGACCTCAGAAAGCCAAATGATGTACGGATCGCGCGTGCGGCGCCACAGAAGGTCGCGATAACGCAGAACCCCTTCCGAACGAATCATCGAACGAAAGGGGTCCTGAATCATGGCTATGCTCCTTATGCGGCGCTATTCCTCCCGGCAAGCGCACGCGCAGGTGGCGTACTCGGGAAACGCTTCGCGGTCGGCGAACTTGGGATCGACGGCCGGGAACTGGCGGTGGGCGACGATGTCGCCGAGCGAAACGGAATCGAGGTAGTCGCGCATCAACGCCTGGGCTCCGGCCCACAGGGGATGATAGCAGCACGTGCCCATGCGCGCACAGTCACCATCGGGCGCGGTGCAATCATTCATAACCATAGGGCCTTGAACGGCCTCGACGACCTGGCGGATAGTGACGTCGTCCGGACTGACCTTGAGACGCATGCCACCGTGGACGCCACGCAGGCTCTCCACAATACCGGCCTGGACCAAACCGTGCTGAATCGAGCGGGCAAACGAATACGGAACATTGACCTCTTCGGCAGCGGTGCGAACAGAAAGCAAACGCTCCGGATCCTCGGCAAGCATCGCCAACATACGAAGGGCGTAATCAGTCTTCCTCGATATGTCCATTTTTCCCCTTTCAAGGAATACGAACAGCTCGAACGAGCTCCGGGGCCGAGCTTGTGTCGAGACGCTAAATGACCGCAGGACATCCAAATGGTAAATCGGATATCCACTGAGTGTCGCGCTTGGAGCGAAATGCATCAGATGCGGCCTACAGTACAATTTAGTATAACCTAACCCCCTGTCTCGTTGAACAGGTGTTGCGCAACAAAGCTGTTGTTTAGACAGATATGCTTATTAGATTTTACTTGCGTTCCCGAAGGGGCGGGGATTCTGGGCGAAGATGCGCCAGGGCGATCGTTCTATCGAAACAAAGTGCATCAAACGCAAAAAGCCACGTCCGAAGACGTGGCTTTAATTGCGTTGGCGGGAAGTACGGGGCTCGAACCCGCGACCTCCGACGTGACAGGCCGGCGCTCTAACCAAACTGAGCTAACTCCCCAGGCAGACGTTCGCGTTTGTTTCCGCTCGCGTGCGCTGCGGGGATTAGTATACACAGAAGTCTGTCCGGCGCGCAACAACTTTTTTGAAAAATTTTTTGGGGCCATCCGGGAGGGCTTCCGGGGCTGAGGGCGGGGGTTAAGTTTGCTGCTCTACAGTCCTGCGCAAGACGAAAAGCACATTAA
>CABPXT010000202.1:0-2906 GCA_902461405.1 uncultured Collinsella sp. | reverse complement strand
GACATGAAAGAACCCCCGCTGCGCACTACGTGCGGCGGGGGTTCTTTCGTCCTGTGGAGTGCGCCGGAAAGGAAGGTCGCCCTCGGGCCTGTGTCACCCTGGCGCTGCCGTACGGGCAATGATTAATCTGAACAAAGATGGTGCGCGGCCTTTTAGGCTGCGCATTTGTTTTGGTTCGCGCCATGTGGGGGTGGTGGCGACGTGCATTTTTGCGAGTATTCTGCAATCGAAGGCCCCTGCATACCGACCTCGGGCAAAAAATCGGGATTTCTCGATGTTTTCTACGAATGATGGGCGGGGTTATGGGCTGACAGCGTTTGATTTGCAGGGATATTTGCGCTCTTTGGCATTTATCGCGGCGCCCGAAGCCCTTGGTTATGTTGAATACTCCTAAAAATGCACGGCGCTTAGAGGGGGACCTTCGCGAAAAAGGAAACCGCCCCGTCGAAGTATGCATTCGACGGGGCGGTTTATGCATTTGGCCGATTAAAGATGCGCTGTCAAACTACTAGAACTTGACGGTCGGGGCCTGGCGGGCTGCTTCGGCGGCCTCGAAGCCCTGGCGCTCCTTAAACTGGAAGATGCCGGCAAAGATGACAGCCGGGAACGTCTGGATGGCGTTGTTGTAGCTGAGCACGCAGTCGTTGTAGCTCTGGCGTGCATAGCTAATCTTGTTCTCGGTATCCTCGAGCGATGCCTGCAGCTGCGTAAAGTTGGTGTTTGCCTTCAGATCGGGGTAGGCCTCGGCCACGGCGAAGAGCTGGCGCAGCGCGCCGGTCAGCACGTTGTCGGCTTCCATCTTGGCCTCGGGCGTGGTGGCCTTGACGGCGGTGTTACGCGCGCTGATCACGGCGGAGAGCGTCTCTTGCTCGTGCTTGGCGTAGCCCTTGACGGTCTCGACCAGGTTGGGGATCAGGTCGTTGCGGCGCTGCAGCTGCGTATCGATGTTCTGCCAGGCGTTATCGATGCGGTTACGCTTGGTGACCATGTTGTTGTAGATGCCGGCGATGGCGCAGACAATCACAATGACAACAACGATGCCGATGATGACGGTAATCATGATGTCTCCGTTTCGAATGGCCGCGGCGGCATGCGCCAGCTGCCGTTGGTATAACGCTACTAGTATACCCGCAACGTTTTGCCGTGCCGAACTTTCCGGTAAGCGTTGTGTTTTCGGCGGGGTCGGCACCGGGGTAAAACGCGCGAGGTACAGGTGTAAGATATGCGACAGATTGACGAGTGTTGTCTTTGCCTTGAGGATGGCGATACCAGTGGACCTTCGCATTAAGAAAACCTACCGTGCCCTGTTCGATGCTTTCACCGAGCTTCTCGAGGAGCATCGTTTTGAGGACCTGACGGTTGCCATGCTGTGCGACCGCGCCATGATTCGCCGCACGACGTTCTACAAGCACTTTCGCGACAAGAACGATTACTTTGCCTTTTATATCGATGAGCTCATGTCCGGCTTGCCGCAAAAACAGCCCGATGAGGCCGGCACAGTGTCTGCCGAGGACGTGCGCGCGCTTCGGCACGCGATTTTGGACGATGCCATGGACCTGATTCTGGCCCATGAGCAGCTCATGGACAACATTTTGGCGAGCAGCATGTCGGGAATGCTGACCAACGTTATTTGCGACCGTATTGCCCGCTCCATCCGCGAGCGTGTGATGAACGTGCTTGCCGAGGATGCCCTGGCCCCCGTGTCACTCGAGACGACGTCTGAGTTTGTCGCCGGCGGTATTATTCGACTTTTCACGATATGGTGGGAATCGGGCCACGATCTTGAGCGTCGACCCGAGATGGCCGACGTGGTCGATGCGCTGTTTGAGCGGACCATGACGCCGGTGCATCACTAAAAGTGGCGGAGAGAGGGGGATTCGAACCCCCGGAACGCTCTCGCGCTCAACGGTTTTCAAGACCGCCGCATTCAACCGCTCTGCCATCTCTCCGTGAGTCGTAATGATAGCATCGTTTTGAATTTGCAACAGGGAAGGCGAACGATGACGATCACCGAAATCGACGAGAAGTTCATGCGCGAGGCGCTGGCGGAGGCGCGAGCCGCCGCGGCGGTGGGCGAGGTGCCCATCGGAGCCGTAGTGGTGCGCGACGGCGAGATCGTCGCGAGGGCGCATAATCGTCGCGAGCTCGACCAGGACCCTTCGGCGCATGCAGAGTTCGCGGCCGTGTGCTCCGCTGCCCAGGCGCTCGGTCGCTGGCGCCTTTCCGACTGTACGGTCTATGTGACGTTGGAACCCTGCTGCATGTGCGCGGGGCTTATGGTCAACGCGCGCGTGGGGCGCTGCGTGTATGGCGCGTGCGACGCCAAGGCGGGCGCGTTGGGATCCCTATACGATTTGAATGCCGACTCGCGCCTGAATCATCGGTTTAGCGTGACGGCTGGGGTCCTGGCGGATGAATGCCGCGAGCTGCTGAGTAGCTATTTTGGCGGTCTGCGCGGAGCGGGCGGCGCTGATTGCGGTTGTGGGGCCGATCTTGAAGCACACGCCGCTCACGCCGCAGCGCTTGCAGGTGCCGGTGAGGATGCTGGCGCGGCGGTTGACTTTGGCCCCGCGTGCCGCCGGCCCCGCCGTGTGCTGTTGGCGATCGATTCCTTTAAGGGCAGCGTGTCGAGTGCACAGGCGGAGGCGGCGGTTGCCGAGGGCATGCGCCGTGTGTGGCCCGGTGCCGAGCTGAACGCTTTGCCGTTGGCAGATGGCGGCGAGGGAACGCTCGACGCCATCGCCGCGTGCGGCGGTGAGATTGTGACCTGCGAGGTGGCAGGTCCCTTGGGTGATCGCGTGTCTGCCCGGATGCTGGTGGACGACGAGCGCGACTCGGCTGTAATTGAGATGGCCGAGGCGGCCGGCATTGGGTATTCACCCTGCACGGAATCGGCTACGAGCGCC
>CABPXT010000201.1:0-2930 GCA_902461405.1 uncultured Collinsella sp. | reverse complement strand
TGGTTCCGGCGTTTGGTAAAACGCCGGAACACAAGAGCGCCCCCTCCCGCGCACGGAACGGGAGGGGGCTAAAGGTAGGAGTCTACCGGTGGGTTGACCCCACCGGACAGACGATGACCAGGTGATCCTTTACAGGATCGTCAAGGTTTCCGTGGGGTACCCGTTGGGTACTTAGATCAGCACGCAGGCGACGGTCAGGATGACGGCGCAGACGACGGAGAGAGCGACAATGAGCTTAAGGGCAAACTTGAGCCAGGTCGTCCACTCGATCTTGGCCAGGGCGAGACCGCCCATGATGGCGCCGGAGGTCGGGGTGAACAGGTTCACGACACCGATGGCGGCGGAGAAGATCATGACCATGACCTCAGGCGAGAAGCCGAGCTTAACAGCCAGCGGTCCCATGATGGGCATGGAGACGGTGGCCATACCGGAGGTCGAGGGGATCAGGAAGGACAGGCCGAAGTAGACCAGGAAGCTCATGGGAGCGAAGATCACGCCGGACAGGCCAGCCAACGCATTGGCGGCAGCGTCGAGGACGAAGACATCGAGGCCGGTGTTAGCCATGAGGACGGAGATACCACGGGCGAGGGCGATGACGAGAACAACGGACATCATGTCGGCAGCGCCGGTGATGAAGGTGTTAACGATCTGCTTCTCGGACAGGCCACCGATGATACCGATCAGGACGGCCATGAGGAAGAACCAGGTGGAAGCCTCGTCGAAGTACCACTGGCCAATGGGCAGGCCGGTGATCAGGGCAGACCAGCCCTGGACGACGGCGTTACCGTCGGCGTCGTAGACAGCGCCAGCGTCGAAGAAGTTGGCGACGCCCTCGTTGAGGTCGGCCAGCGGAATGAAGCCGACGATCATGACGACGAAGGTGAAGGCGAAGGCGATCAGAACACCCTTCTGACGACCGGTGAGCTTGACCTCCTTGTGGACCTCGGAAGCAGCCTTGCCGTGAGCCTCTTCGGCGTCCTTGAGCTCCTGCATCGACAGGATGGTGGAACCCTTGTCAGCCTTGACCTTCTTGGCGTAGCTCATCACGAAGAAGATGGACATAGCGGTAGTGACAATCCACAGGACGGCACCGAGGCCGATGATGATGGACTGGTTGACCTCAATGCCAACGCCGGTCAGAGCGTCGACGGCAGCGCCGACGGCGAACGGGTTAACCGTGGAGCCCAGGCAGCCGCAGCCAGCGCCGAGCAGGACGGTAGCGGCACCGACCATGGGGTCGAAGCCAGCAGCCATCATGGTAGCGGCGAGCAGGGCGTAGAAGGGAACGGTCTCCTCGCACATACCATAGGTGGTACCACCGAGGGAGAAGATGAGCATCAGCACGGGAATGAGCATAATCTCGTTGCCCTTAAGCTTCTGCACCAGAACGGCGATGCCGTTGTCCAGAGCGCCGGTCTCGGTCATCATGCCGAGGAAGCCGCCCAGGATCATAACGAAGAGGCAGACGGGCAGAGCGTCAGCGAAGCCCTTAATCGGGGCGGTGCAGAAATCGCTCAGACGGGCGGCAGTAACCGCGCCGCCGGACGTGCCGGAGACGATAACGGTAATCACTGCGACAATTGCCAGCAGAGCAAGAAGAATGGTGAACGATGAAGGCATACCGCGCTTTTTCTTAGCGGTCTCAGTCATAGTTCTCATCCCCCCTTCATAAATCATTTACTGATCTCGCCAGAAGCGGCTCTTCCGTGCCGTGCCTGCCGCTTGATGCGAGATTATTACCAGATAAAACCGCTCGGGGTATGCAGCAATACACCCCGAGCGAGATGCTAGATGCTCTTACTTGAGCGTGGCGTACATGACAGCCTTAATGGTGTGCATGCGGTTCTCGGCCTCGTCGAAGACCTTGGAAGCGGGGCTCTCGAAGACCTCGTCGGTGACCTCCTGCTCGGTGATGCCGAACTGCTCGCACTTCTCGGCGCCAATGGTGGTGTTGGTGTCGTGGAAGCTGGGCAGGCAGTGCAGGAAGATAGCACCCGGGTTGGCCATAGCCATGACCTCGGAGGTAACACGATACGGGGTGAGCTGAGCGATGCGCTCGGCCCAGACCTCGTCGGGCTCGCCCATGGAGACCCACACGTCGGTGTAGATAACGTCGGCACCGGTGACGCCGTCCTTGACGTCGGTGGTCAGCTTGATGGTGCAGCCGTTGGCCTCGGCGATGGGCTTGCAGGCCTCGATGACGTCGTCGGCGGGCATGCACTCCTCGGGGCCGCAGGCCACGAAGTTCATGCCGAGCTTGGAGCAGACGACCATGAGGGAGCGAGCGACATTGTTCTTGCAGTCACCCATGAAGACGAGGGTCTTGCCCTTGATGTCGTAGTTGAAGTTCTCCTGGACGGTCAGGATGTCGGCGAGCATCTGGGTGGGGTGCCACTCGGTGGTCAGGCCGTTCCACACGGGCACGCCGGACTTAGCAGCGAGCTCCTCGACGTCGTCCTGGGCAAAGCCACGGAACTCGATGCCGTCATACATGCGGCCGAGAACGCGGGCGGTGTCCTCGATGGACTCCTTCTTGCCCATCTGCGACGAACCCGGATCGAGGTAGGTCACGCCCATACCCAGATCCATGCCGCCGACCTCGAAGGCGCAGCGGGTACGAGTAGAGGTCTTCTGGAAGAGCAGAACGATATTCTTGCCCTCGAGATAGCGGTGCGGAACGCCAGCGCGCTTCATATCCTTGAAGTTCTTGGAGAGCTTGAGCAGGTACTCGATCTCCTCGGTGGTGAGGTCGAGAAGCTTGAGGAAGCTACGGCCGGAGAGGTTAACACCCATGGTTTGATTCCTTTCGAAGAAATGAATTACGTAAGTATTAGTGGTGCCCGTTTAACGGGCGAAGCCGGTGCGGTTGTAGGGGGACCGCACCGGAAACGGAAAGACTTAGAGGTCCTCGCGCCAGAAGGGCATGCTCA
>CABPXT010000200.1:0-2971 GCA_902461405.1 uncultured Collinsella sp. | reverse complement strand
AATCTTGCTGCCTGGGCCTTCGCGCCTGCCGTATCGGCTTTGGCGTCGGCCTTGCCCTGGCGCTCGCGATAGAGGGCCTCGACTTCTTCGACTTCAAAGCGTGAGTCACAGTAGTCGCAGACAAGCTTTTGCTCGGCGCTGGCAAAATGCAGGGGACCACCGCAGGCAGGGCACTGATAGTTAACGCTCTCGAAGGCCATGATCGGTCCTTTCCGTGCCGGAGACTATGCGCCGATGGCGCCGCCGCAGTATTCGCAGCGCCCACTGGCATCGGGAATGGTGGTGGCTCCGCAGAAGGGGCAGGTCACCGCGGTCTTGGGGGCCTTGGCGGCCACGACGCTGTCGCGCGTCTCCTGGCGCAGCTGCACTAGGGCGTCGCGGACCTCGGTTGCCTGGCGCTTGGCCTCGCGGTACTCGATGGAGCCGCGCTGGTCGATGGTGGAGTCGTTCACGCGCAGGTTGATCTCGGTAAAGTACGGCGTGTTGACGTGGATGGTCAGATTAAAGTCGTAATCCAGGTCGTAGCGCGGCGGGTTGTAGCTCTCGCGCTCGCCGTCCCTGGTCTCGCGATAGATCTCGGTGCGATGCTCGTCGATATCCATATCGCAGCCGAGTACCTGCGAGAACTCGATGATGTCGGGGTTGGCGTCGCGCCAGCGACTCTGCGAAGTGATGATCAACAGGCCCGCGTCTTCATCGAGCATGATGTTGGTACGTCCGGCAGAAAGCGTGCGCGTGGGATTGAACGACGCCAGGCGCTCGGCATTGGCCTCGCGGTAGGCGAGCTGCTCGCGGATATCGTCCGCGGTGCTGGAGCGATAGCCGTGAAAGTAGGGGGAGAGCTTGCCGGCGCACTCTTTGCACAGGTAGCCTTCGTTGATTTTGGTCTTACCTAGAAGTCCCAGCTCGGTACCGCAAATTGCACATTCTTTCTTCTCGAACATCTTGTCAAAGAAGCCCATGGCTGCCTCCCATCAACTGGTAGCGTGTGTCACTTTTGATGATGGGGGAGTGCGCAGCCTTTCGCGATACCCAGGCGGCTCAAGAGGTCTCCACAACTGGGACACATGGCCCATTTTTCCTACTCATTGGGGACAGACTTAAATGAGTGAAACTACTCATTTAAGTCTGTCCCCAATGAGTGCCACAGAATGAGAGTGGATAATCTCCCGTTTTTGGCCTGTGTGCAGGCTCAAAGTGGGAGATTATCCACTCTCGTTGTTTGGGTGTCCAAAAATCCTCGCTCGTTTGGCGCCTGGGGACACTCTTTGTCGAATGTGGGCGTTGCCCTTGCTACGCCACGGTCACGGCAACCTGGGCGTAGCGGGTACAGGGGCGCTCGGCGCGCGTCTGCACGGTGAGGGTGAGTACGAAGCGGTCGCCGGGTCGTGCGTCGGGGGGCACGATGAAAGCGGTGTCTACCGTGCATTCTTGCCACAGCGACAGATCCTGGGCGCCTGCATAGCTCGATGGGTCTACGGCCACATCCCAATGTGCATCGAAGCCCTTGCCGTCGGGGTCGACGATGGTCGCTGTAAGGTTGACGCGCTCGCCGGCTGTGGCGCTGCGGTCGGCTGTGACCTCGGCAACATATGCCGGATGCGAGCAGACTGCCGGCGCATGGGCGCACCATTGCGCGCGGGCGGCAAAGTCTTCCTGATAGGCGCGCAGGTAGGGATTGGGGTTGTCGCCTGCGGGCGTGCCGATGGCGGCAAAGGTGGCGGGCGCGTCCGCATCGGGATGCCCATCAAGAAACATGCGGCCGAGCAGCGTGTCGAAGCCGCGGTCATCGATACCGCACAGGCCAAACGGCAGCAGCGGAATATAGGTCATGCTATCGCCTTCGGCCATAAAGTCGCCGCGCTCAAACTGCATCGCGGGTATGCCTTCTAGACCCCAATCCAGACGAGCATGCTTGCCAAACTGAAAGCGTTCGGGCTCGTTTTCGTAGACCTTACCGTCGCCGTAGAGCATATAGCGCGCCATGAGGGGGCCGTTGCCCTGCGTGAGATTCTGCTCGGGCCAGGGAGCCTTAAACAGTGGCAGCGTATCGGGCTGAGCCATCTTGGCGTCGAAATAGTTTCCATACATATAGGGCACACGCCAAAAGACGAGCTCGGGAAAGAGCTCGCGCCCATGGTCGAGCCATGAGTTGTCTTGCCCTACGCCATCGGCAACGCCCATCACGCGCACCTTCCGATAGACTCGCTGCTGCACGGCAGACCATTCGGGCGTGGCGCGATAACGCTCGGCAATGCTCATCAGGGCGCGAACGATGGTGTTCATGCCACCCCAGCTGAGCAGCCATAACGTACGTGGATCATCATCCAAAATTGTCTGCGCAATTACGCGAGACCCCTCAGTTTCCTCAGTCACATCACCCTCAAAGGCAACATTTCCCACAAAGGTGCGCTCGATCATCTGGGCAGGCGTGGGAAACGACGGCTCACCGGCAGCGTCCGCATTCGCTTGCAGTTGCGGCCAAGCCTGGGCATATTCATTACTCCAGAGGCTCTCAATCCAATGCTCGGGAAACGGCCGATACTCACGAAGCTCCCCGGCCAGCGGATCGGGCTCATGAGGCACAACATCCCACTCATAAGAGCGACGCCCTTTGGTCCGCCAATGCGAATTCACCTCGCCCAGCGTATGAACCCCATCCCCAAGAAAGTGATACTGCGAAGCCGTATACACCACAGCCTGAACATCAAGCAAGTTGAGATACAGAGCCAAATGAACAAGCGAGTTCATATCATCGACTTCCATATCAGTGGTAACAATCACCCGAGTCAACTTCTGGGACATAGGAACAGCTCCAATCAAAATCAATTCAGCCAGTTACGCGCAAGGCAAGACGGGACCCACGCCCCCATCGCCCGCGACCCGGCGGCCCGCCGGAATCGGCCGACCAGCGTTTCGAACAACGTTAACTTAGGGGGCTCTGACCTTTAGTTTTGTAAACATTCCGCAG
>CABPXT010000199.1:0-2979 GCA_902461405.1 uncultured Collinsella sp. | reverse complement strand
ACGATCCGCCGGTCCTTCGGTCGACGACCACTTCTGGGGTGGCAGCTACAAGGAGCCGCGCCAGATTACGATCGACATCGACCCCGACCGCTTCTACCCCAACCATGACGGCATAGATTTCTACCATCACTACGAGGAGGACATCGCGCTGTTCGCCGAGATGGGCTTCAACATGTTCCGCATGTCCATCTCTTGGAGCCGCATCTTCCCCAACGGCGACGACGCCGAGCCCAACGAGGCCGGCCTCGCCTTCTACGACCGCGTCTTCGACTGCCTGCGCGCTCACAATATCGAGCCGCTCGTGACCCTGTCGCACTACGAGATGCCCTATCACCTGGTCGAGAAGTACAACGGCTGGGCGAGCCGCGAGCTCATCGGCTTCTTTGAGAAGTACTGCCAGACCGTCTTCGACCGCTATCAGGACAAGGTCAAGTTCTGGCTCACCTTCAACGAGATCAACTGCGGCACCCAGGACATGGGCAACCTCTTTGGGACCAGCATGATCCAGGGCTTTGAGGGCCCGGCTTCGGCGGTCCACACCACGCCGCAGGCCCGTATGCAGGCCCTGCATCACCAGTTTGTCGCCAGCGGCCGCGTCGTGCGCTATGCCCACGAGCACTATCCGCAGTTTAAGATGGGCAACATGGACTGCTTCATCCTCTCCTATGCCGCCACGTGCGATCCGGCCGACGTGTTCGCCACGCAGCAGGAGATGAATACCATGAACTGGTACTGCTCCGACGTGCAGGTGCGCGGCAAGTATCCGTTCTATGCCAAGCGCTTCTGGGCCGAGAACGATGTCGAGCTTGTGATGGAGGACGGTGACCTGCAGGATATCGCCGACGGCAAGGTCGATTTCTACACCTTTAGCTACTACATGTCCGGCACCGTGGGCACCCACAAGGATCACGAGATGACCGAGGGCAACATGACCTTTGGCGGCAAGAATCCCTATCTGGAGTCCACCGACTGGGGCTGGCAGATCGATCCGCTGGGTCTGCGCATCGCCCTCAACGAGATTTACGCCCGCTACGAGATTCCGCTGATGGTGGTCGAGAATGGCATGGGCGCCTACGATGAGGTCGAGGAGGACGGTTCCATCCACGACCCGTACCGCATCGCCTACTTGCAGAGCCACATCAAGGCCATGGGCGAGGCCATTGCCGACGGCGTCGACCTGATCGCCTACACCTGGTGGGGCCCCATCGACCTGGTGTCCGCCGGCACCGGCGAGATGCGCAAGCGCTATGGCTTCATCCACGTCGATAAGTACGACGACGGCACCGGTACCTACGAGCGCCGCCGCAAGGACAGCTTCTACGCCTACCAGAAGATCATCAAGTCCAACGGTGCCGAGGGCCTGGATTAATCGACAATATGAGTGCCACCGGGGAAAAGCGTTGGGATGGGCTCGCGATTCGAGTCCCCACCTTAGCATTTGAACCATTTGGCACTATAATCACCATAGGCATGCGCATAACGTTGCGCTTAATCAAGAGGAGAAAACGTATGGGTCTGTTTGACATGTTCAAGAAGAAGGCTGAGCCCGCGGCTGCCGCTGCTCCGTCCTCCATCTCTGCTTCTGCCGGCGCCGACGTGCTGTGCTCGCCCGTCAAGGGCAAGGTCATCAAGATGGCCGACGTGCCCGATCCCGTCTTTGGCGGCGAGGTCCTGGGCAAGGGCTGCGCCGTGTGGCCCGAGGACGATCTGGTCTACGCTCCCTGCGACGGCAAGGTGACCGTCACCATGGGCCACGCCGTGGGTCTGCAGTCCGATAGCGGCATCGAGGTTCTGGTGCATGTTGGCGTCGATACCGTCAACATGAACGGTGATGGCTTCGAGGGCTTCGTCAAGGCCGACGACGTTGTGAAGGCTGGCCAGCCCATACTCAAGATCGACCGCGCCAAGATCGCCGCTGCCGGTTACAAGGACTGCGTCGTCGTGGCCGTGTCCAACACCGCCGAGTTTGCCGATGTCGAACTCGCCGTCGAGGCCGACTCCGCTGTCGCCGCCGGTGACGCCATCGTTAAGGTCGTCCGCAAGTAAACTGCGGCATCCAAAGGATGTGCAAGGGTGGTCGGGTTTTCCGGCCACCTTTTTTATTGCACCGCGGGGAAGCGTTTTATTGCACGTTGGGCGGGCTTGCAAACCGTTCGGACGCTAAAACGAACCGACCGCGCCTTCGCGTTGCCGAGGGCGTTCATAAGTGGATAGTATGGGCTTACTTATTACAACGTGCGCCGCGTCCGGGAAGCGCGGTGCCGCTCATTGGGAGGAACAACATGAAAAAGAAGCTGCTGCTTGCGCCCCTCATGGCCGTCTTGGTTGCATGCGTGGTCGTGCTTTCCGGCTGTGGAGGTCCTTCGGTTGAGGAGCTCATCACCGAGGATCTTACGACGCAGTTTGACGAGGTCAAAAACGGTGGCGACGACTTCCTCTCTGGTCTGGAGGAGGCTTCGGGCGACGAGTTCGAGCAGCTGGGTATCGATCCCAAGGAGTATGCCAAGACCTATCTCGAGGGCTTTGACTACAAGATCGGCGACGTGACGGTCGACGAGGACAAGGGTGTCGCGACCGCCGAGGTCTCTATCACATGCAAGTCTATGAACAAGATCGTCGAGGACTTCTCCACCCAGTATCAGGAGAAGGTCGCTGCGCTTGACACGGTTCCTTCCGATGACGAGCTGTACAAGATGGCCGGTCAGGTTATGGTCGATGTGACCAAGGCCACCGAGCCCAGGAAGACCACGGTTATCTTCAAGTACACCTGCAACGACGACGGCGAGTGGTCTGCCGACGACTCCGTCAACTCCGAGATGATGGATGCAATGCTGAGCTAGTTCGTTGCGGCGTTTTACCAAACGCCGTAACTGCTCGACGCTGCGCGGGCACCAGAGCGACAACTTGTCATTCAAAGAGGACGGCATGACCAGAAGGTCTATGCCGTCCTCTTTTCATGCCAATTTGTTCGCTCTGGTG
>CABPXT010000198.1:0-3088 GCA_902461405.1 uncultured Collinsella sp. | reverse complement strand
AGCTACGAGGCCGTGCGCAAGGCCGCGACTGACTTCCCCTCGTTGAACGTCACCGCCGCCTGGTGGAACAACACTTGGCACGTCACCGTGGGCGCCCGCCCGCTGCGCGCGACCCTGCTGCAGGGCGTGGCGTGCGGCCTTACCAACGAGCAGCCTTCCGAGGACGAGCTTCGCGCCCTTGCTGCATCCGTGCGTGCCCTGAGCTACGGAACCAACCTGTGGGGCTCGGCCGACTACCGCCGTCGCATCTCGGCCCCGCTCGCCGTCCAGGCCGTGCGCCGCGCCGCCGGCATCGAGCTTTCGGCCGCGCTTGCCCGCGAGCTCGAGACCGTGCAGGTCCCCAAGTTTGCCACGGACGAGTATTCCTGCCGCCGCGTGCCCGGCGTCGATTCTAGCGAGGTGCGCTAATGGCTGCCAAACTCATCGATCTTTCCTTTACGCTCAACGGCCGCAAGGTCAAGGTTCAGATTGCCCCTGACACTATGCTCTTTGCGCTGCTGCGCGAGCAGGGCTGTGCGTCGGTGCACTGCGCCTGCGAGACCACCAACTGCGGCCTGTGCACGGTGTGGCTCGACGGCGACCCGGTGCTGAGCTGCTCAGTTCCCGCCGCGCGCGTCGAGGGCCATACCATCACCACGCTCGAGGGTCTCAAGGCTGAGTCCGAGGCGCTTGCCCGCGCGATGGCTGCCGAAGGCGCCGAGCAGTGCGGTTTTTGCGCCCCCGGCCTTATCATGAACGTGCTGGCGCTTGCTCGCGCCGCCAAGGAGGACCCGAGCCTCGTCGCCACGCGCGAGGAGCTGTCGCGCCAGCTCGCCGGCAACCTCTGCCGTTGCAGCGGCTACGAGAGCCAGCTGCGCGCCATTGTCCGCTTCCTCAACGAGTCCGGCGTGCAGGTGGGCTTTGAGATGCCCGAACTGCCGGTCAACGACACCAGCTGCGACGGTGTCTCGTACAAGCAGATCACCCATAAGCAGCCCAAGAAGGACTCGAAGGCGCTGCTCGAGGGCCGTCCCGTCTACACGGGCGATATGGTGCCCGCCGGGGCCCTGATCGTCAAACTCAAGCGCAGCCCCTATGCCCGCGCCAAGATCCGCTCCATCGATACGTCGCGCGCCCTGAAGGTGCCCGGCGTCGTGGGCGTCTACACTTACGAGGACGTGCCCAAGCGCCGCTTTACTATCGCCGGTCAGAGCTATCCGCAGCCGAGTCCCTACGACCGCCTGATTCTCGAGAACCTTGTGCGCTACCAAAACGAGGAGGTGGCGATCGTCGCTGCCGAGACCGAGGAGGCTGCCGACAAGGCGCTCAAGCTCATCAAGGTCGACTATGAGGTGCTCGAGCCTCTGCTCGACTTTACCCAGGCACTCGATAACGATATCGTGGTCCACCCCGAGGGCGACGTGACCTTTATGTTCCCGCAGGGCGGCGATGTCCCGCGCAACCTGGTGTGCAGCGGTACCAGCGATTATGGCGACCTGGACGAGGCCTTCGCCCAGAGCGACATCGTCTTTGAGCGCACCTACACCAGCCAGGCCACGCAGACTGCGCCCATGGAGACCTTCCGCGCCTTCGCGACGACCGACGCGTTCGGCCGCATCTCGGTGACCACCTCTACGCAGGTGCCCTTCCACGTGCGCCGCATGGTCGCGCAGTCGCTCGACATTCCGCAGTCGCAGGTGCAGGTCATTAAGCCGCGCATCGGCGGCGGCTTTGGCTCCAAGCAGACGGGCTGCTGCGAGATCTTCGTTGCGTTCGTGACCCAGCAGACCGGCCGTCCGAGCTATTGCTGCTACACCCGCGAGGAGACCATCACCGCGGGCAACTCGCGCCACCAGATGCAAATGACCGTTAAGCTGGGCGCCATGAACGACGGCACCATCACGGCCATCGACCTGCATACGCTGTCCAACGCCGGCGCGTACGGCGAGCACGCTACCACGACGATCGGCCTTTCGGGTCACAAGAGCACGTGAAGGCGAGCCGCTTTAGCTGGGACGCCGTCTACACCAATACCAACCGCGGCGGCGCGTATCGTGGCTACGGTGCCACCCAGGGCCAGTTTGCCGTGGAGAGTGCCGTCAACGAGCTCGCCGACATGCTGCACATGGACCCCGCCGACCTGCGCCTTAAGAACATCGTGCGCGAGGGCGAGATCATGCCGCAGTACTACAACGAGAAGCTCAACGCCTGCGCGCTCGACCGCTGCCTGCTGCGCGCGATGGACATGATCGGTTGGCGCGACAAGCCGCTGGCCGTCGACCTGGGCGACCGTGTGCGTGCTCTGGGTTGTGCGCTCACCATGCAGGGCTCGGGCATTTCCAACGTGGATATCGCCGGCATCGACATGCGCCTGGAAGAGGACGGCTTCATTACCATCAGCACCGGCGCCACCGATAACGGCATGGGCGTCGACACGATCCTGGCGCAGATTGCCGCCGAGGAGCTGGGCGTGGAGAGCTCGCTCATTGTGGTGCGCGGCGTGGACACCGACGTGTCGCCGTTCGACGCCGGTTCGTACGCGAGCTCCGGTACCTACGTGACGGGCCTTGCCGCCAAGAACGCCGCGACCGAGCTGCGCGAGAAGATTTGCGCCAAGGCCGCTCAGATGTGGGACGTTGACGCCGCCGACGTGGTCTTCGACGGCCAGTACGTGCGCCTGTCCGACGAGCGTGCCGCTCGTGAGCGCGGCCGCTACCTCACGCTGCGCGACTTTGCCAACCTGTGCGTCAAGAACATCGCGGGCGGCGACGCGCTCACCTCGCATGCCTCTGCCTGCCTGCCCGTTTCGCCTCCGCCGTTTATGGCCGGCATTGCCGAGGTCGAGGTCGATAAGGCCACCGGCAAGGTGACTGTTGTGGACTATGCGGCGGCTGTGGATTGCGGCACCGTGATCAACGAGGCACTCGCGCGCGTCCAGGCCGAGGGCGGCATTGCCCAGGGTATCGGCCACGCGCTCTACGAGATCGTCGAGCACGATGACCGCGGCCGTCTGCGCACCGGCAACTTCATGAGCTACAAGCTGCCCACGCGCCTGGATATCGGCAGCATTCGCGTGGCCTTTGAGCCGAGCCACGAGCCCAAGCGCACG
>CABPXT010000197.1:0-3099 GCA_902461405.1 uncultured Collinsella sp. | reverse complement strand
GAGCATGCCGGGGGCGCTTCCGGCCCTGTGCATGCCGTGCCTGCCGTTGACGAGTCGGGCCGCGTGGTGGCTGCCGACGGCACCGAGCTCACGTGCGGCTTGGTCCCGCTTGCCGGTGACGTGCGCTTCCATGCCGTGGACTTTTCCTACGTGCCGGGCACTCGTGTGCTCACGGACCTCAACCTGTTTGCCAAGCCGGGGCAAAAGATCGCGTTTGTGGGCTCGACGGGCGCCGGAAAGACGACCATCACCAACCTCATCAACCGCTTCTACGAGGTCGATGACGGCGAGATCACGTACGACGGCATCGACGTCAAGCACATTGCCAAGGCCAGCCTGCGCGGGTCGCTCGGCATTGTGCTGCAGGACACGCACCTGTTTAGCGGCACCATTGCGCAGAACATCCGCTTTGGCAAGCTCGGCGCGACCGACGAGGAAGTGCGCGCCGCTGCCGAGGCCGCCTGCGCTGATTCGTTTATCCGTCGCCTGCCTAGAGGGTACGACACGCCGGTCACGGCCGACGGCGCCAACCTGTCGCAGGGCCAGCGCCAGCTGCTCGCTATCGCGCGCGTGGCCGTCGCCGACCCGCCGGTGCTCATCCTGGACGAGGCCACTTCGAGCATCGACACGCGCACCGAAAAGCTCATCGAGCGCGGTATGGACCGCATCATGCGCGGACGCACCACGTTTATGATCGCGCACCGCCTGTCCACCGTGCGCGATGCCGACGCCATCATGGTCCTCGAACACGGCCGCATCATCGAGCGTGGCACGCACAAAGAGCTGCTCGCCCAGCACGGCGAATACTGGCAGCTCGCGCATGGCTTAAAAGAGCTGGATTAACCCGTTCGAGTACGATGCTTTGACCCCTCTGTGCCCCTCACCTCGTCTCAAACCATCACAACATTCGACGTTTTTTGCCAAAAACGGGAAAAGCATCGAATGTTGTGATGGTTTTTCTGCCACTCGACCGGGTGGAATCGCTTTCTTGCGCACGAAGGTGTGCGGACCCGTGGGCAGGGGAATAAGGTTGGTTATCCGACTCCATTGGAGGGCTCATGGACCTGCCGATCGTCCTGTCCCATAAGACTGCCTGGCTGTACCACAACGTGGCGCGCCCGTCCGAGCCGCTCTCGCGAGCAAGCAGCCTATACGATGAGGACTCGTTTGCTAACGAGGCGGAGCCGACCACGAGCCTGCCCAAATTGGGACTCGATGCCAAGGGGCTGAGGGCTTCAACGGCAGTTGGGATCGTTACCGACTATCTGGTTTCGCTTGGTATTCCACGAGAAGAGCTCGATCATATCGACACACTCGTCAACTTCGATTTTGAGCGCTCGACGCCGGCTGGATTTAGGTGCCACGTGTTTGGGGCGCCGGTACCTCCAGGCCATCTTATCGAGGTGGCAGAGGGCCTTCTAGTGGTTGATGAGGCCATGTGCTTTGTCCAAGCGGGTTCGTGGATGAGCGAACCCGAGCAGCTGGAATATGGCTACGAAATCTGTGCCCGATACCATTTGAATCATCTGTCGACAGGCGATTATATCGAGATGGGGCAGAGGCACACCGTTGCCGACTTGATTGCTTATTGCAATGAGAACCGATCTCGTCAGGGGGCCATACGCGCGGCCGCCGTGCTCAAGCGCGTGCACGATGGCGCGCGATCGCCCATGGAGACGGCCACCGCAATCATGGTCGTAGCAAAACGTTCCCAGGGAGGGCTGGGATACGCCAAGATCGAGCTCAACCATAGGGTCAATGTTCCCAACGAGTTCAAATATCTCGCTAAGTCCGGGTATTTCGAGATCGACGTATATGCGCCTGCGAGCGGTACGGGGATTGAATACAACGGCTCGGACCATCTTGATAAACAGCGCAGCGCGTCGGATGCGGAGCGTATGACCGTGCTGAGCGCGCTGGGCTTTAGGATGATCGTCCTCACCGGGACTCAGTTTGCCCATCAGCTGCAATTGCACCGGGCTATGAACGCCATCGCGCTCGCTATGGGCCTTAAGTGCGACCGAAGCGAAGCGTTCCAAAAGCGGCAGAACGACCTGCGAGAATTTGTGATTCGGCACTGGGACGGCGGTCTTTAGGGGCGTTCCGGCCCTTCTACGGGGTGCCGTGGGCATGCAGACCATCACAACATTCGACGTTTTTCGCCAAAATCGGGAAAAGCATCGAATGTTGTGATGGTCTATGCTGAGGATGGGCTTGGAAAGTCCGTTTTGCTCGAAGCGACCTGTCCTGTCGTACGGGTGTCGGCATGATTCTCCCGTGGGGTATTATGTTTTCCGAAGAATAAAACGCCGCATGAGGGGAGGGCTGCGTGAACGGGCACGTGCAACATGACGGTTTTGGCCGCGATATCAACTACCTGCGCATTGCCGTTACCGACAAGTGCAATTTCCGCTGCATTTACTGCATGCCGGCCGATGGCGTGGCGCCCCGCGCGCACGACGAGCTGCTCAGTGCCGAGGAAATCGCCCGCTTTGTGCGCTTGGTAGCGGGGGAGGGCATTCGCCGCGTGCGCCTGACGGGCGGCGAGCCGCTGGTCAGCCGCCGTATCATTCCGCTCATTCGCGACATCCGCGCGATTCCGCAGATCGAGGACATCTCGCTCACCACCAACGGCGCCCTGCTGCCCAAGCTGGCGCCGCAGCTCAAAGATGCCGGGCTTAACCGCGTCAACATTTCGCTCGATACACTCGACCCTACGCTCTTTGGAAAGATCACGCGCCTAGGTCGACTCGAACAGACCATGGCCGGCATCGACGCGGCGCTGGCCTGGGGCTTTGAGCCCGTTAAGGTCAACTGCGTTGTTGTGCGCCGGCTCAACCAGGATGTAGCAGCCCTCGCACGACTGACCGTCGACCGCCCCATCCACCTGCGCTTTATCGAATACATGCCCATCGGCGACGAGCGCACGAGCTCGCATTGCGCCGTGGACCCGCATGCGCCCACGCTCAATCCGGCGCTGTGGGATGCGAGCGATACCGTGCCGAGCGACGAGCTACGGGCGCGCATCAATGCCGGGGCCGCCGCGGTGGGTCTGGGCGAGCTCGAGCCGCTCGACATCAACGATGCTCCTGCCGGCGC
>CABPXT010000196.1:0-3105 GCA_902461405.1 uncultured Collinsella sp. | reverse complement strand
AAGACGATCTCGTTGGCGTTGGGGGCGCCGATGACGTCGGCGATTTGCTGGCGGACCTTCGCGATGGCCTCGGTGGCCTCGACGGACAGCGAGTACAGGCCGCGCAGGGGGTTGGCGTTCATGCGCTGATAGAAGTCGCGCTCGGCGTCGAGCACACAGGCAGGGCGCTGCGCGGTGGCGGCGCTATCGAGGAAGGCGATCTCTGGGTGCTGCTGGAACAGCGGGAACTGCGCCTTGTAGGGATTGGTCTCGATGTCGACGGTAGGCCAGCCGCGCGAGGCCTCGTCGCTGGCGTCGAGCTCCATAGGCTCCGGTGCGGTACAGGTATCGCATTTAACGTGTTCGGTGTCGATCATGCGAGCTCCTCCTCAAAGTTATCGATCAGGTTGTTGCCCAGGCGGACAACGGCGGCGCGGGTTCGCTCATCGGTGGCGGAAATCGCGGCGTCCTCCAGCTTGGCGCGGATGAACAGGTCCTCGGCGGCGCTTTGGTCAAGGCCGCGGCAGGCGAGATAGAACAGCTGCTCGTCGCGGACGTGGCCGATGGTGGCACCGTGGTTGCCGGCGACGTCGTCCTCGTCGCACAGGATGACGGGGACGGTCTTGTTGTCGACGCCCTTGTTGGCCAAAAGCACCGTCTCGCGCTCGGTGCCGGTTGCACCCTTGCAGCCGTGCACGAGGTCGATGGTGCCGCGGTAGACCTTCTTGGACGTGCCGGTCAGCACGCCGTTGGCGTCGATCTCGCACTCGGTCTTGCGACCGCGGTGGCGCAGCTCATAGTTAAAGTCGCGCACCTGCTCGCGGGCGCCCAGGTAGTCAGTATCGATGGTGACCTTGGCGGTATCGCCCAGCAGGTCGCCGGCAAGGCCGGTGGCGCTGGCGCCGGCACCCAGGACGGTGTGCTGCACGTTGACGCGCGCGCCCTCGTCCAGGAACAGGCCGGTGTCGTCGAGCGCGATCCAGCTATCGTCGAGCGTCTGCGCGCAGGTCACGTTGACGGTGGCGTACTCGTGGGCGCACACGCGTAGCACGGAGCCCACGACACCTTGGCCGGCAACGGGGGAGTCCAGGGCAATAAGCAGATCGAGCGTCGACTGAGGGCGGGCGACGACGTCGATGGCGGCGATGGCCGCGGCTGCATCGACACCGCTCACGCGCACGGTAACCGTGGCGTGCTGGTATGCGGGCACATCGATGACGATGCGCTTGGTAGCGTGCTCGGCCAAGTAGGCGTAGGCAGCCTCGCCCATGCCGGTTTCGAAGGCTTCAGCAGGGGAGAGCTCCTCCTCGAGCTTGATGGCGCCAGCCTGGTAGACGGATGTGGCGGGCACGTCGAGCTCGGTCTCGGGCGTGATGCGGGCGCGGTCGGCGGCATCACCGGGGGCGGAGGCGCGGCGCTCGGGGAAGCGCTCGGCCATGGCGTCCATGGCGGCGTCGAACGCGTCTGTCACGCCAATAAACTGCTCGTCCAAGCCCTCGACCTCGACGGTCTCGGCGGGAGCGGCGGCAAGCTCGTCAGAGAACTCGAGCTTGGTCTGGTTCATCTTGAGCCAACCCCAAGTGGCAGCAGGCATCGCATTAACCTGCTCGAGCGTGGTAGCAGCGGTATTCGTGGTCTGTTTCATTATCCGATCGCTCCTTCCATCTCGAGCTTGATCAGGTTGTTCATCTCGACGGCGTACTCCAGCGGCAGCTCCTTGGAGACCGGGTTGGCAAAGCCGTTGACGATCATGGTGCGGGCCTCTTCCTCCGAGATGCCGCGGCTCATCAGGTAGAACACCTTGTCGTCGCCGATGCGGCCGATGGTGGCCTCGTGGCCGATGTCGACGTTCTTGGCGCGGATGTCCATGGCCGGAATAGTGTCGGAGCGGCTCTGGTCGTCGAGCATCAGCGACTGGCAGCTCACGGTTGCCTTGGAACCCTCGGCCTTGGGCGTGGCCACGATGGAGCTGCGGAAGGTCTGGATGCCGCCGCTCTTGGAGATGCCCTTGGTCTCGACGGTTGCCGAGGTCTCGGGGGCGTTGAGCACGACCTTGCAGCCGGTGTCGAGGTTCTGGCCGGCACCGGCAAAGGTGATGCCGGTAAAGCTCGAGCGGGCGCGGCGGCCGTTGAGCACGCTCATGGGGTAGAGGTAGCCCACGGGGCTGCCGAAGGAGCCGCTGATCCACTCGATGTCGCCGTCCTCGTCCACACGCGCACGCTTGGTGTTGAGGTTGTACATGTTCTTGGACCAGTTCTCGATGGTCGAGTAGCGCAGGTGCGCACGCTTGCCCACAAAGAGCTCGACGGCGCCGGCGTGGAGGTTGGCCACGTTGTACTTGGGCGCGGAGCAACCCTCGATAAAGTGCAAGTCGGCGTCGTCCTCGACAATGATGAGCGTGTGCTCAAACTGGCCGGCGCCCTTGGCGTTAAGGCGGAAGTAGCTCTGCAGCGGGAAGTCCAACTTGGTGCCCTTGGGCACGTAGACAAACGAGCCGCCCGACCACACGGCGCCGTGCAGGGCCGCAAACTTGTGGTCGGTGGGCGGGATGAGCGTCATAAACTTCTCGTGGATGAGCGGCTCCCACTGCGGATCGTGCAGGGCCTCCTCGATGCCGGAATAGACGATACCCATCTTGGATGCGGTGTCCTGCATGTTGTGGTAGACCAACTCGGAGTCGTACTGCGCGCCGACGCCCGCCAGGTAGCTGCGCTCGGCCTCGGGGATGCCCAGGCGCTCAAAGGTGTTCTTGATGTCGTCGGGCACCGACTCCCAGTCGTGCTTTTGGTCGGTGTTGGGCTTGACGTAGGTGACGATGTTGTCCATGTCCAGGCCCTCGATGGAGGGGCCCCACGTCGGGTCGGGGAAGCGGTTGAAGATCTCGAGGGACTTGAGGCGCAGGTCGAGCATCCACTGCGGCTCGTCCTTCTTGGCGCTGATCTCGCGCACGATGTCGGGCGTGATGCCGGCGTCGAGGCGCTCGAATCCCTCCTCGCCATAGGTGAAGTCGTAGAGGCTGCGGTCGATGTCCGCGACCTCGGTGCGGTTCTTGGTCATTGCGTCGCCCCTTTACGCCTGCTGCTCGGCAGCGGCGGCCTCGGCCAGGGCGCGCTGCTCGGCTGCCTC
>CABPXT010000195.1:0-3168 GCA_902461405.1 uncultured Collinsella sp. | reverse complement strand
GCGGCGGCGCATCCGCCTCGGCCGACGTCTACCTCGACAAGGTCCGCGAGCACTTTAAGCAGTACGCGCTTTCTGCCTCGCGCGAGACGCCCGTCAGGGTCGCCTCGCTCGGCAACGACGCCGGCATCATCGGTGCCGCCTACGTAGCCCTGCGCGCCGCCGGTAAATAGCTGGTGCGGGGGCAGGTGGTGAAAGGGGGACAGGCTTCGTCCCTGACCTCGCCTCAGCGCTTGCCCCAAATTGTGCCGCGGCCCTTCCGTCTCAGAAGGCTCGGCGCCAGCGTGCTACCATAGCTACGTCCAAGTACACATATCAAGTGGAGGAAATCCATGGCAAACGTTCTTGTCTTTGGTCACCAGAACCCCGATAACGACGCCATTATGAGCGCCGTCGTCCTGTCCCAGCTGCTTAACCAGGTTGAGTATGCTGGCAACACCTACGAGGCTTGCGCTCTGGGCCAGCTTCCGGCCGAGTCCGCCAAGCTGCTCGCCGATGCCGGCATTGCCGAGCCCCGCGTGATCGAGTCCGTCGAGGCCGGTCAGCTCGTCGTCCTCACCGACCACAACGAGTCCGCCCAGTCCGTCGCCGGTCTTAAGGATGCCACGGTCTTTGGTGTCGTCGATCATCACCGCATCGGCGACTTCGAGACCGCCGGCCCGCTGCACTACATCTGCCTGCCCTGGGGCTCCAGCTGCACCATCGTCACCAAGCTCGCCGACGTGCTCGGCGTTGAGCTTTCCGACGTCCAGGCCAAGCTGCTGCTCTCGGCCATGATGACCGATACGCTCATGCTCAAGAGCCCCACCACCACCGCCGTCGACCGCGTCGTCGCCGCCAAGCTCGGCGAGCAGGTGGGCGTCGACCCGGTCAAGTTTGGCATGGAGGTCTTCCTTACCCGTCCGTCCGGCTCCTTCACCGCAGCCGAGATGGTCGGCAACGACATCAAGATGTTCGAGCCCGCCGGCAAGAAGCTGCTCATCGGCCAGTACGAGACCGTCGACAAGAGCCGCGCGCTCGGCATGATCGACGAGATTCGCGAGGCCATGCGTGCCTACGCCGCCGAGAAGGGTGCTGACGGCATTGTCCTGTGCATCACCGACATCATGGAGGAGGGCTCGCAGGTCCTGCTCGAGGGCGAGACCGAGGCTGCTCAGAAGGGCCTGGGCATTGCCGACGAGCACGACGGCGTCTGGATGCCGGGCGTCCTCTCCCGTAAGAAGCAGGTCGCTGCCCCCATCATGGCCGCCTGCTAGGTTTAGTTGACCGAACGCCACGACCGGATCGCGGACGCCCCGCGCTCCGGTCGTTTTTTGTGCACGGCGCCGCGCAGTCTCTTGGACAGGCGTGCCCGTGCCGTTGAGCAAATAATGTTCAACCTGTGGTTCCGCTTTTCGGCCACGCCTGCGTGCTTGTCGTGCAGGGTAGGCTAGATGCAAGCGTAATACGTTAGAGCGCGGCGCCGCCACTTGGGCGGGCCGTGCTTTTTTAAGACGGGAGCTTTCCCGTGAAAGGAGCCGCCCATGGCAGCAACTGAGCAGCTGTTCAACGTTCGCGAGCGCAAGCGCTTTGAACGTCACGACATTTGGGAGCGCATCGCCGAGAACGGCACGATTTCCGCCGCCGTCATGGTCTTCGCCGCCATCGCCGCCGTCATTTGCGCCAATACCGATGCCTACGAGGCCATCCATCACTTTTTGGAGACCCCGCTGTATGTGGGTCTGGGCAATCTTACGGCCGGTCTCACCGTTGAGCTTTTCGTCAACGACTTCCTCATGGCGATTTTCTTTTTGTTGGTGGGCATTGAGCTTAAGTACGAGATGACGGTCGGCGAGCTCAAGAATCCGCGTCAGGCCATGCTTCCCATGCTGGCGGCCGTGGGCGGCGTCGTCGTTCCCGCCTGCATCTACCTGATCTTTAACCATGCCGGCGCGCACAACGGCTGGGCCATTCCCATGGCAACCGATATTGCCTTTGCGCTGGGCGTGCTGTCGCTTTTGGGCAACCGCGTGCCCAACGGCGTGCGCGTGTTCTTCTCGACGCTCGCCATCGCCGACGATCTGATTTCCATCGCCGCCATCGCCATTTTCTACGGTCAGAGCCCCAATCCGTTTTGGTTGGGCGCCGCCGCACTTGTGACCTGCGCGCTCGTGTGGCTCAACAAGACGCAGCATTACCGCCTTGCCCCGTATTCGGTACTGGGTCTGCTGTTGTGGTTCTGCATGTTCAAGAGCGGCGTACATGCCACGCTTGCTGGCGTCATCCTGGCCTTCACCATTCCGGCCAAGTGCGGCGTCAAGCTCGATAGTCTCACCGATTGGCTGGGCGAGTGCCTGCCGCTGCTCGATGACCGCTACGACGACGAGGCACACATCCTGGGCCAGCATGACTTTACCGTCTCGACTACCAAGGTCGAGCGCGTCATGCACCGCGTGACCCCGCCGCTCATCCGCACGGAGCGTCTGATCTCCACGCCGGTCAACTTTGTGATCCTGCCGATCTTTGCGTTCGTAAACGCTCAGGTTCGCTTAGTGGGCGTGGACATGAGCACACTGCTCACCGACCCGGTGACGCTCGGCGTGTACTTTGGCATGCTGCTGGGCAAGCCGATCGGCATCTTTGGTATGACGTTTGCCCTGGTTAAGCTTAAGGCCTGCGAGCTGCCGCACAATGTCAACTGGCACATGATTGCCGGCGTGGGCATTCTGGGCGGTATCGGCTTTACCATGTCGATTCTCATCAGCGGCCTTGCTTTCCCGACGGCCCAGTTTGAGGTTCTTGCAGCCAAGGCCGCTATTCTCGCCGGTTCGGTCACCGCAGCCGTGCTCGGCATGATCTACATGAGCGTGGTCTGCAAGCATCCCTCGCCCAAAGACGAGTAAGAGCGCGAAAACCGGCTCCAGAACCGATTCGGGCGCGTTCAAAATGCGGATTCGGGCGGTGCTTGCCGCCTGCCAGACACGCCAGTGGTCAAAAAACGCCGTTTGTGAGTACTGTCACAAACGGCGTATCATTTTAGGTGCGGAAAATAATGAACAAAGTTATAAGAACTGTACGTTAATGAGTGACCATCGACTTCCAATTTGGCGCTAGCTGACGGTGATTAGGAAGTTTCAGGTGGCGCGCGCAGACGTGGTGTAAGAGCGTCCCGAGGTCCGTCGCTGCAAGTCC
>CABPXT010000194.1:0-3188 GCA_902461405.1 uncultured Collinsella sp. | reverse complement strand
AGTTCCGCACGAACAGGAGGCCACTTAATGTGGCCTCCGTCGTGAGCAGGACTGTCGAGCAGGAAACTTCATCAGCGCCCGCCCCACGGGAAACCGGCGGGATAGACCAGTTCAGATGGGGCTTTGATGCATGGGTGGTCTGTTGTTGTGCAAATGGGTATCATACTGTGGTTATTGCATCGACTCTGTGATGCATGTTTGTACGTTCCCGGCGGTCGGTTTGCCAGAAGCGCCCCGTCGGTTGTTCCAGACCCGTTTCGAAGAAAGGAAACCACACTAACCTATGGCAGCTAAAAAATCATCTCCCTTGAAGATCATCCCGCTCGGCGGCCTTGATGGCATCGGCAAGAACATGACGGTCTTCGAGTGCGGCGACGACATGGTGCTCGTCGACGCCGGTCTCATGTTCCCGGATGACTCCCAGCCCGGTATCGATCTGGTGCTTCCCGACTACACCTACGTTCTGGAGAACGAGGAGAAGCTCCGCGGTATCATCGTCACTCACGGCCACGAGGACCACACCGGATCGCTTCCGTATCTGCTGCAGGACCTCAACAACAAGGTGCCCATCTTCTCGAGCAAGCTGACGCTCGGTTTTATCGAGGGCAAGCTCTCCGAGTTCCGCATCCGCGCGCCTAAGTTCCGCGAGGTCAAGGGCGGCAGCCATGTCAACCTCGGCGGCATCTCGCTCGACTTCTTCTCGATGACGCACTCCATCCCCGGCGCTCTGGGCGTGTTCATCCGCACCAATCAGGGCACCGTTATGCACACCGGCGACTTTAAGCTCGACCAGACGCCCATCGACGGCGTCACGCCCGACTACGCCGCTATCAGCCGCTTTGCCAAGCAGGGCATCGACCTGCTGCTTTCCGACTCAACCAATGCCACGGTTCCCGGCTTTACCAAGTCCGAGGCCGAGGTTGGTCCCAACCTGCTGCACGCCATCAAGAACGCCCCGGGTCGCGTGTTCGTCGCATCGTTCTCGAGCCACATCCATCGTTTGCAGCAGATCTGCGATGCCGCCCGCAAGTGCGGCCGTAAGGTCGTTGTGACCGGTCGCTCCATGCTCATGAACACCCGCGTGGCGCGCGAGCTCGGTTATCTCAACATCGATGATGCCGATATCATCGATGCCTTCGATATTGACAACCTGCCTGACGATAAGATTGTCGTCATGTGTACCGGTTCTCAGGGCGAGCCGCTGTCGGCTCTGTCCCGCATGGCAAACGGCGAGCACAAGACGCTCTCCATCCACGAGGGTGATACCGTCATCCTGTCCGCTACGCCCGTCCCCGGCAACGAGAAGGCCGTGCAGCAGGTCGTCAACAGCCTGGCCAAGCTTGGCTGCGACGTGTGGGATAAGAATCGCGCCCTCGTCCATGTCTCGGGCCACGGCAGCCAGGAGGAGCTCAAGCTTCTGATGGCCATGGCCAAACCCACCTACTTTATGCCGGTTCACGGCGAGGCCGTGCACCTGCGCGCTCATGCCCAGCTTGCCCGTAAGATGGGTATTAAGGATGATCACATCTTTATCCTCGATAACGGCGACACGCTCGAGATGCGTGGCGGCATCGTCAAGCGCGGCACGCCCGTCGAGTCCGGCGTCGTCTACGTCGACGGTCTGCGTATCGGCGATACCGACCCCATCGTCCTGCGCGATCGTCAGAAGCTCGCCAATGACGGTATGGTCACGGCCGTCGCCATCGTCTCGCTCAAGCACAAGAAGATCGAGGCTATCGAGTTCTCGGGCCGCGGTGTTTCGTTTGCCATCGACGACCAGTTCTCCGAGGATGCCTCCGCGTCCATCATGAAGACGATCGAGAAGGGCAAGTTCAGCTTCACCAGCAGCGGTTCCGACGCTATTCGCAAGGCCCTGCGCGACTCCCTCTCCAACTTTATCTGGAGCCGTACGCGCACTCGCCCGATGATCATCCCGGTCGTCATGGAGGTTTAGTTTGGCGCGCGGATCTGCACAAAACGCCAAAGGCAATAAGGCCAACAACCAACCGGCATCTGCTAAGGGTGCCGGTTCCCATCTGCGTGCCAATAAGGGTCACGAGGACGAGTTCGACGATTTCGAACCCTTGGTCGAGCCCTCGGCCAACCGTGATATCGCTGGTGTCGTTATCGCCGTTTTGGCAATCGCGTCTTTTATTGCCGTGATCTCTCCGGCAACAGCGCCCGTGACGGCTGCTGTTGCCGGTTTCTACCACCTGGGCTTTGGTCTGGGCGCCTACGTGCTGCCGATCGTCATCTTGCTGTTTGCCGCCACGCTCTTTTTGGGTGAGGACTCGCCGCTCAACGTGCGCTCTGTTGCGGGCGGCGCCTTGGTCTTTATCGCCGTCGTCTCCATTCTTTCGCTGATGGTGCCGGGCACGAGCGATTCGTGCGACCTTATGTTTACGCCGCAGAACCTTTCCGTGTCGGGCGGCTACATTGGCGCCTTTATCGCAAGTGCCTTGCAAAACGCCCTGGGTAAACCTATCGCCATGGTTGTCTTGCTGGGGCTTGTCGTCGTTGGTTTGGTCATTATCGGCTTTTCGGTGGGTGGCGTTTTGCGCTCCGCACGCGATTGCGCTGCCGATTTTGCCGAGCGTCGACGTGCCGATGTCAATGCGAGCCCGTGGGGCGATGAAGAGGCCCTGTCTGTTCCCGGCGTCGCTCGTCCGCACCTGAGCATTTTGCGCCAGAAGGGGACTGACGCCGCGGTGACCACGGTCATGGGTGGCGATGTCGACCCGGTTTTGGATGACGACGAGGACGATGACCCGTTTGTCGACGTATCCGAGTCGGTTGAAGCCGAGCGGGCCAAGACCACGCTGCTGCCGCGTCGCCATGTCAAGAAGGGCAAGGCTGCGCCTAAGCTCAATACGAGTGAGCCCGACCCATCTTGGTCCGATAGCGAGATTGAGCTTACCGAGGGCGATGACGAGGACGACGAGGCTCCGATTGAGACCGCAAAGACAACTTTGCTGCCGCGTCGCCATGCAAAGCGCGGCCGGGTAACCGGCCAGCTTTCGATGGAAGACGACCCCGATAAGATTGACGAGTCCGAGCCGCCGTTTGCCGTGAATCCCGTCTCGGCCGCACCTCAGATTCCCGACTTCCTGAAGCATCCCAAGGTTGCCGATGCGCCTGCCACGAGTGCTATCGAATCGGCTGCGGCTCGTGATGGGGGAGTGGACGAC
>CABPXT010000193.1:0-3214 GCA_902461405.1 uncultured Collinsella sp. | reverse complement strand
CTGGAAGGCAGGGGATCCCGCCCACGCAAAAGCCCCAACAGCCGATCGTCAAAACCACCACAAAGGTGCCTGTCCCTTTGTGGTGGTTCGAAAGCATGACGTGAGCGACATCTAGGTTTTTTGAAGCACATACGACACGTACGCTAACTCCCTTCAACAAGGAGGACCCTATGCTGATGCTCAAAACCGCCACGGTACTCGAAGCCATCTCCAAGCGCCGCCGCACGGCGCGCCCCGCCGCTCATACCGGCATGTCCAAGAACACCATATTCGCCGCCACCCATAGCGCCGAGGATGCCCTCGTGCTGCTCGACGCCACAGCCGACGGCCTCACCGCCGAGCACGCCGCCGAGCGCCTGAGCGCCGTCGGCCCCAACACCATCGAAGCGCCGACCAAGACGCTCGCCCGCCGCATCGCCGACGCGTTCGTCGATCCCTTCGCTGGCATCCTCGCCGCCCTCGCACTGGTCTCGCTCTACATCGACGTGCTCGCCGTGCCCGAGCTGCAGCGTGACCCCTCCACGGTCATCGTCATCGGCATCATGCTGCTGGTATCGGGCGGCATGAAGTTTATCCAGGAAGCCCGCAGCGGCAATGCGGCCGAGGCCCTTAAGGACCTGGTCTCCAGCACCTGCTGTGCCCTGCGCGACGGCGAGCGCGTCGAGATCCCCTTCGACGAGCTCGTCCCCGGCGATGTAATCCGCCTCTCTGCCGGCGACATGGTGCCGGCAGATGCCCGCATCATCACCGCGCGCGACCTGTTTGTGATCGAGTCCGCACTCACCGGCGAGAGCGAGGCCGTCGAGAAGACCGCTGCCATCACCGTCGTCGAGGGTGCCGACGGCTCCGCGCTATCACTCTCTGCCTGCAAGAACATCGTCTTTACCGGCACCTCCGTGCAAAACGGCACCGCCATGGCGCTTGTCGTTGCCACCGGCTCGGACACCTACCTGGGCGGCATCGCCAAGATGCTCAACGGGCGCGGCGAGAAGAGCGCGTTTGACCGCGGCGTCTCGAGCGTCTCCATGCTGCTCGTGCGCCTCATGCTCGTTATGGCGCCGGCGGTCTTTGCCATCAACGCCGCCACCAAGGGCAACGTCATCGATGCGCTGTTGTTCGCCACGAGCGTGGCCGTGGGCATCACGCCGCAGATGCTTCCCGTCATCGTGACCACGAGCCTGTCGCAGGGCGCCAAGGACCTCGCCCGCCGCCAGGTTATCGTCAAGGAGCTGCCGGCGATCCAAAACCTCGGCGCGATGGACGTCCTGTGCTGCGACAAGACCGGCACCCTCACCGAAGACCGCATCGTGCTCGAGCGCTACCTCAACACCGACGGCAACGAGGATGCGCGCGTGCTGCGCCATGCGTTTTTGAACAGCTTCTTCCAGACCGGCCTCAAAAACCTTATCGACCTGGCCGTCATCGACCGTGCCGATGCGACGCCCTCGACCGTCGTGCCCGATTCTATGCTGGGCCAGAGCCTGCGCGACCGCTATACCAAGGTCGACGAGGTGCCCTTCGATTTCTCGCGCCGTCGCCTGAGCGTAGTTGTCGCCGACGCCCAGGGCAAAACCCAGATGGTCACCAAGGGGGCTGCCGAGGAAATGCTCGAGATCTGCTCCTTTGTCGAGGTCGACGGCGTCGCCCAGCCGTTCACCGAAGATAAGCTCGCCCAGATTCGCAAGCAGGTCGCCGGGCTCAACGCCGAGGGCCTGCGCGTGATTGCCGTGGCGCAGAAGACCAATCCGCGCTGCGTGGGCGAATTTGGCATCGCCGACGAATGCGACATGGTGCTGATGGGCTTTTTGGCCTTCCTCGATCCGCCCAAAGCAAGTGCCACGGGCGCCGTCGCCACCCTCGAGGCCAAGGGCGTCGCCGTTAAGGTCCTGACCGGCGATAACGACCGTGTCGCCGCCACCATCTGCGAGCAGATCGGTATCGACGCGAGCAACGTCTTGCTGGGCTCCGAGATCGATGCGCTCGACGATGCCGAGCTTGCCGAGCGCGCCGAGCACACCCATCTGTTCGCCAAGCTCTCGCCACTGCAGAAGGCGCGCCTGGTGCGCGTCATGCGCGAGCTGCTCGACCACACTGTGGGCTTTATGGGCGACGGCATCAACGACGCCGCCGCGATGCGTGCGAGCGACTGCGGCATCTCGGTCGATTCGGCCGTCGACATCGCCAAGGAATCCGCCAATATCATCTTGCTCCAAAAGGACCTGGGCGTGCTCGAGCGCGGCATCATCGAAGGCCGCCGCACCTACGGCAACCTACTCAAGTACCTCAAGACCACGGTGAGCTCCAACTTTGGCAACGTGCTATCCGTGACCGTCGCGAGCCTGTTCTTGCCGTTCTTGCCCATGAGCGCTCTGCAGCTGGTGCTGCTGTCGCTGGTCTACGAGATCGTGTGCATCGCACTGCCGTGGGACACCGTCGACAACGCCTGGACTGCCCGCCCGCGCGCTTGGGATGCCGCGTCCATTAAGGGCTTTATGCTCGAGTTGGGTCCCGTGAGCTCACTGTTTGATATCGTGACTTTCGCCGCGCTCTTCTTTGTGGTGTGCCCCGCCGCCGTGGGCGCAAGCTGGGCAGAGCTTGCCGCTATAGGCGACGTCGCAGGCATGGCGGCCTTTACGGCGCTCTTCCAGAGCGGTTGGTTTGTCGAGTCCATGTGGTCGCAGACGCTCGTGGTCCACATGCTGCGCTCCCCGCGCCTGCCGAGCCCGCGCGACCACGCCGCGCCCGCGCTGTGCGTCCTCACCGTGCTGGGCCTGGCGCTCGTCACCTGGCTGCCGACAAGCCCCATCACCGATGCGCTGGGCCTCATGTCGCTGCCGCCGAGCTTCTTCGCGCTGCTCATCGGCATTGTCGCCGCCTACATCGCGCTCACCCAACTGGCCAAGCGCCGCTACATCGCCCGCCACGGCGAGCTGCTGTAACGCACGAGTTGTGACGCTCGACCCATCAGGCGGTCAAAAAGTCCCGCCTCACTGTCCCCTTTGTGGTGGTTTTGGTGCGCTACGAGGCATTGGTCAGGCGGCTCCAGAGTTCGTCAATATCGATTTGGTCGCCGCCGCTCAGATAACCGGTGTGAATAAAAGACTCACTATAGATATAGATGTCATGCGCGCTGTCGCCATCATCTTCGGTGTCGTAGGCCGAAATCACGTAACGGCTGCGGGCGAGGGGCCTGGGGCACCCAAAAGAGCGTGGG
>CABPXT010000192.1:0-3224 GCA_902461405.1 uncultured Collinsella sp. | reverse complement strand
ATCGGCTCCAGTTCGCCGCAGTGCCGCGGCCCCATATGGGTATACTCTCGGGGATTCGACTCGATTCGCCCCCGCTGGGGCGTCAAAGGAGACTGCATATGCCCACCACCTCAACCGACCCGCGCGCCGCTGCCGCTGCACTGCTGGTGCCCGGCACTACCTGCCACGGCTTTGCCGTCGAGCGCTGCGAGACCGTGCCCGAGCTCGACTCGGACGCCTACGTGCTGCGCCACACCGTCTCGGGCGCTCGCCTGCTGTACCTTGCGTGCGACGACGAAAACAAGGCCTTTGCCATTGGCTTTAAGACGCCGCCGGCCGATTCTACCGGCGTGTTCCATATTCTTGAGCACTCGGTGCTGTGCGGATCGGCCAAATTCCCCGTCAAGGAGCCGTTTGTCGACCTGATTAAGAGCTCCATGCAGACGTTCCTCAACGCCATGACCTACCCCGACAAGACCATCTACCCCGTTGCCACCACCAACGAGCAGGACCTGTACAACCTGATGGACGTATACCTAGACGCGGTGTTCAACCCGGCCATCTACACCAAGCCGACCATTTTTGAGCAAGAGGGCTGGCACTACGAGCTGGACCTGCCGGAGGGCGTCGAGGGCGAGGGCGGCGACAGCTCCGCGAGCCTGCGCGAGGGCACGCTGCGCTATAACGGCGTGGTGTTCAACGAGATGAAGGGTGCGCTGTCCGATCCCATGAGCGTGCTGGACGACGCCGTCAACGCCGCGCTCTATCCCGACACCGCCTATGCGCACGAAAGCGGCGGCGACCCGCGCGCGATTCCCGCGCTCACCTACGAGCAGTTCCTGGACACGCACGCGCGCCACTACAACCCCTCCAACTCCTACATCACGCTCTACGGCGACCTGGACGTGGACCGCGCACTGGCCTTTTTGGACGAGCGTTATCTGTCGCAGCCGAGTGCCGCGAGCCGCCGCATGGACGCCGCCGTCGCCGCCGGCGAGGACCCGTCCACGCTGGCGCCCAATCCGCTGGGCGTGCAGACGCCCGTGACCTGCGAGTACAAGCGCGTCGAGATGGCCACTACACCCGAGAACGCCCTGGTGGGCCTGGGCCTTGTGTTGGGCAGCGCGCTCGACCGCAAACGCACGATCGCGGCGGATATCCTGTTCGAGGCGCTGCTGGGCTCCAACGAGGCGCCGGTCAAGAAGACCATTCTGGCCGCCGGCCTGGGCGGCAACGTGGTGAGCTACACCGCGGCCGAGAGCCTGCAGCCCTACGAGCTCATCATGTTGCAAAACGCGCAGCCCGGCGTGGCGCGCGAGCTGCGCCGCGTGTTCCAGGACGCCTGCCGCGACCTGTGCGAGCACGGCGTTCCGCGCGAGCGCCTGGAAGCAATCATCAGCAGCAACGAATACGATCTGCGCCAGCGCGACTACGGCATCGCCGACGGCGTGGCCATTGCGTGCGACGCGCTGAGCACCTGGCTCTACGATGACGACGCCGCGACGCTGGCACTCAAGTACGGCCCGGTGTACGAGGAGCTGCGTAGCGAGCTGGACGGCACCTACTTTGAGGACCTGCTGCGCGAGCTGGTGCTGGAGAACGACCACATGGCGCTCGTCGAGCTGGTGCCGGTGGACGCCGCCGAGGGTTCGGAGGGCGCCGAGGCCATCGAGCTGGCAGCCAAGCGCGACGCCATGACCGATTCCGAGCTGGCCGACGTGGTCGAGCGCACGGCCGCGCTGCGTGCCGCGCAGGAAGCCGAGGACACGCCCGAGGACAAGGCCACGCTGCCGCGCCTGCGCGTGTCCGACATTGGCGAGGTGCGCCCCGAACCGTCGCTGGTCGTGGACACGACCGCGCCCATCCCCTGTCTGCGCCACGACATCCCTACCAACCGCCTGGCCTACGCCATGCAGTATTTCGACCTGAGCTGCGTCGCGTTTGAAGACCTGCCCTATGTGACGCTGCTCTGCCGCCTGCTCAAACAGCTGCCCACGCGCGAGCACTCGGCCGAAGAGCTCGACAACTTGCTCGCCGGCAAGCTCGGCTTTTTGAGCTTTACGACCGAAGTCATGACGCAGCCCGAAGTGGACGGCCTACGCCCCTACCTGCTGGTGAGCGCCAGCGCCCTGTCCGAGAAGATCGATGCGCTGGCGAGTCTGCCGCGCGAGGTGTGGTCGAGCACGCTATTGCTCGACGCCGACGCCGACCGCGTGCGCGACGTGCTCACGCAGATTCGCATTGGGCTTGAGCAGGGCTTTATCAACAACGGCCACTCGGCGGCGCTCGGTCGCGCGATGAGCTACAGCTCGCCTTCGGCCGTGGTGCGCGAGCAGCTTTCGGGCGTGGACTTCTACCTGTTCCTGCGCGATCTGCTCGACCACTTTGACGAGCGCCTGGACGACCTGCGCGCCAAGCTTGCCGAGCTGGCAGGCCGCATCTTTGTGGCCGATGGCTGCATGGCGAGCTTTACCGGCAGCGATGAGGACTTTGACGCGTACTGGGATGCCGCGGGCGACCTGGGGCTGGGTGCGGGCGATGGTGCCGGCCGCGACGCGCTCGTGGTGCCGGCGCCGTGCGACCGCCACGAGGCTTTCGTGATCCCCAGCGACATCTGCTTTGCGGCAAGCGCGTGCGACCCGCGTCGCCTGGGCATTGACGTGACAGGCACTTGGGCCGTGGCTGCCAACGCGCTCTCCTACGACTACCTGTGGAACGAGATCCGCGTGAAGGGCGGGGCGTACGGCTGCGGATTCCGCGCGACAGGTGAGCGTCAGGCGGCGTTCTACACCTACCGCGACCCGGCGATCGATCCTTCGATTGAGCGCGTGGAGCGCGCGGGTGCATGGCTTGGCAGCTTTGAGCCCGACGAAGCCGCCTTTGAGGGCTTTATCGTGAGCTGCGTAAGCGGCATGGACGCGCCGGTGAAGCCGTACGCGCTCACCAAGCGCCGCAACACGACCTACCTGGCCGGGCTTGATCCGCATGCGCGCGAGGAGCGTCGCGCCCAGATGCTCGCCGCCACGCCCGGTGAGCTGCGCTCGCTCGGCACCGACGTGACGCGCATCGCAGCCGAGTCGCCCACCTGCGTCTTTGGCGGCCGCGACGTCATCGCAAAGAGCAACGCCAACTTCAACGTAGTCGACCTGCTGGGCTAGCCACAGCAAGCAAAACCACCACAAAGGGGACAGTGAACTGCCTCCCATTTCTTGGACATCGGGAAATGGGAGGTTTTCCATGAGTAT
>CABPXT010000191.1:0-3249 GCA_902461405.1 uncultured Collinsella sp. | reverse complement strand
CAAAGGCGCTAGAGGCTGATGGCCGGCTTGCGCGCCACACCCGGGGCTTCGCGCAACACACTCGTGGTGGCAGCGCCACCGGCTGCCTCAATGGCGGCGGCAACGAGCTCGCGCGCATGGGCCTCGGCGGCAGCGGACAGGGCAACGTCGCGCTCGATCTTCACGATGGAACGGTTGAGCGAAAGCTCGCGCAGGGCACGCGTCATGGTGTCGCGATCGAGCTGCAACTGCTCGCCCACCTCGGGCAACGTCGGCGCATCGAGGCCAGCTTCGTCCAGCAAGGAAACGATGCGCTCGCAAGCCTCTCGCACCACGCGTGCCGCCGCGGTGGCCGAATGCGGATCGAATACCTCGGCGCCCTCGGCGGCGCACACGCCGCGCGAGCAGCCCTCGTAAACCAGGGCCGCGGCAACGCCTTCATCAGCGGCAGGCCACGCAGCATGGGCAACGGCGCCGGGCGTAAAGCCTGTCTCCTTGGGAGCCGCCGCGTGCATGGCTGACAGGGTCGCCGCCAGTGCATCCATCGCGGCGTCGAGCACCACGGCGTCCGCCAAGAGGTCCGCATCACCCACGGCAAGCTTGCGAACGGAGCCCTGCGCCACCAACCCGCGCAGTGCGGCATCGACCTCGCCGACACCAAGATCCAAAGCCTCGGCAACATCAATCGCCGTAACCGGCAGCGTCTGCAGCGCCAGCCAAGCGCCCACACCGCCCGCGATATCGCCGGACTCGAGCGCCGCGTACAGCACGCGTTCCCCCTCAGTAAGTTCGCGCGAACGGCGGCATCGCGACAACAGCACGCGCCCTCCACCAATAAGCATGACCGGCGAATAGGACAGCACCACGGCATGGTCGCCGGCGCGCAGCGGCAGCGAGTTTTCCAAGCGCACCTGAACAATACGGGTCTCGCCCACCGCCATGGGGGCCTCGCCCTCCATGAACATGATGCGACCGACAACCTCGGCCGTACCCGCCATCACATGCACGCGCGCGCCCGACTCGAGCACGCGCGGCTTGGCACCCTCGCGGCCCAGGTAAGTGAACACCATCATAAAGCGCATCGTCAGGCCAAAGCGACCCTGCACGCCGAGCATCTCTCCGCGATCGAGCGCGGCGACGGCATCGCCCACCAAGTTGAGCGCCACACGCTGACCGGGCAATGCCCGCGGCGTATCGCCATGCACCTGAATCCCGCGCACGCGACAGACCGTACGCGACGGCAGCGCGACGAGCTCATCGCCCACCGCAACCGGCGCATCGTGCAGCGTTCCCGTCACGACGGTGCCAACGCCCTTGATCGTAAAGCAGCGGTCAATCGGCAGGCGCGGCGCGGCATCGCTCCGCTCGGCACGCTCGCGACAGGCATCCCAGCAGGCACCCACCTGCTCGTCGAGCACGGCGAGCAGTCGTTCGATCCCCTCGCCTGTCTTGGACGACACAGGCACGATCGGCGTGTCCGCAAACACGGTGTCCGACATAAAGTCATCGACATCAAGCTCGGCAAGCTCGGTCATCTCGGCATCAGCCAGGTCGCACATCGTCAGCGCGACCACCATGTGTGTGATGCCCAGCAGCTCCAGCACATGCACGTGCTCGCGGGTCTGCGGCATCACGCCCTCGACGGCCGAAACCACCAGCACGGCCACGTCGATACCCGTGGCGCCCTGCACCATGGCACGCAAGTAATGCGCATGGCCCGGCACGTCGACCAGGCCAACGATCTTGCCACTCGGCAGCGCCAGCTCACCAAAGCCAAGCTCAACGGTCATGCCGCGACGACGTTCAACTTCCAGGCGGTCGGGGTTTTTACCCGTCAGCGCCTCGATGAGCGCCGACTTACCGTGGTCAACGTGGCCCGCCGTGCCAACGATAACGGGACACTCCACCAGCGCCTGAACCTCACTCATCGAACAATCGCCTTCTCAACGCACGCGACGAGCGTCGATGCCGCCGTCTCGATATCGCGGTCGCCCACGAGCGTGCGCACATCAAACAGAATGCGGTCGTGCGAGGCGCGCGTGACGACCGGCGTATCGAAGTCTTGAACGAGCGAGCGTTTGAGCGCGTCGACCGTCAGGCGCTCGTCAACAAGACACACGGCAACGCACATCGTGGGCAGCTCCACGGTAGGCAGCGAGCCGCCACCGGGGGTCGACGATTCCTCGACGATTTCCACCTGCACGACACACGGGCAACCGGCCTTATCGAGCCCGGCGACCATACGATCGCGAAGCTTGCGGGCACGTCGCTCCAAATGGGCCTGCGGCAGCGTAAGCATGCTGAGTACCGGAATATCGCGAGGGGCAACATCGGCGCCGTCCATGTAGATACGCAGCGTGGCCTCGAGCGCCGACAGAGCCAGCTTGCCAGGACGCAGGGCACGCATAAGCGGATGCGACCCGCAGGCCTGGACCAGCTCGCGGCGGCCCATGATAATGCCCGCCTGCGCGGCACCGAGCAGCTTATCGCCCGAGCATGATACGATATCGAGCCCCGCCGCGACCGAAGCCGGCGTGGGCTCCTCACCGCCGCGCACCAGGATGTCGTCGGGCAACAGCGCGCCCGAGCCCTGGTCCTCGTAGAACAGCAGACCATGCTTGTGGGCCAGGGCGGCAAGCTCCCGAGAGTCCACCTCCTCGTGAAAGCCCTCGATGCGATAGTTGGAAGGATGGACCTTGAGGATCATGGCCGTATCGGGCGTGATGGCGCGCTCGTAGTCCGACAGGTGCGTGCGGTTGGTGGCCCCGACCTCGACGAGCTTGGCACCCGAGGCCTCCATAACATCGGGGATACGGAAGCTGCCGCCGATCTCGACAAGCTCGCCACGGCTGACGATGACCTCCTTGCCTGCGGCATGGGTCGCCAGCACCAACAGCACCGCGGCGGCGTTGTTGTTGACGACCAGCGCGTCCTCGGCACCGGTGAGCGAGCGGATCAGTTGCGCGGCGTGCTCCTTGCGCGACCCGCGCGAACAGGTGTCGACGCTGTACTCGAGCGTGCTATACCCGCGCGCAACCTCGGCCACTGCCTTTGCCGCCGACTCCGCGAGCGGGGCACGGCCCAGATTGGTAGGGATGACCACACCCGTGGCGTTGACGGCGGGGCGCAGGCTCGGCAGCGCGGAGCGATGCGCACGCCACTCGATGGCCGAGGCCAGCTCGCGCTTGGAACGCGGGGCGGCACCGGCGCGAATGGCGGCGCGCTCCTCGTCGAGCTCGGCCGGCACGGCAGCACGGGCCCCGCGCTCAC
>CABPXT010000190.1:0-3260 GCA_902461405.1 uncultured Collinsella sp. | reverse complement strand
CCACTCAACAAACTCACCGTTTGCCACGCGGCGGTCGAACTCCTCGCGCGTCAGAAAAAAGTAGTTGACGCCGTCGACCTCACCTTTGCGTGGTGCTCGCGTGGTAGCCGAAACCGTCAGACCCAGGTTCGAGCGGCGCTCGCGCACACGAGTGACGAGCGTACCCTTGCCTGCGCCTGACGGTCCAGAAATCACAAAGAGCTTGGAATCCTGAGCGCTCACTTATTTGGTCAGCTGCTCGAGGAGCTGCTCGCGCTGACGGACGCCGAGGCCCTGGACGCGACGAGTAGCGGAGATACCGAGCTCCTCCATGATCTTGGCGGCCTTGGCCTTACCATAACCGGGGAGAGACTCGATGAGGGTGGAAACCTTCATGCGGGAAGCGATGGGGTCATCGGAGTTGAGCACGGACTCGAGGGACTTCTCGCCCTTCTTGATCTGCTCGCGAAGCTCAGCGCGGGCGTGACGTGCGGCAGCAGCCTTCTCAAGAGCCTGCTTGCGCTGCTCGTCGGTAAGCTGAGGGAGTGCCATTCGTACCTCCAAATAGTTGGGTTATATCTGATTCAATAATTGGCATTTTAGCACGTAGAACGTACAAAATGCCTAATCGCGGCTCCATAGGTTAGACGATACCCGCAAAAAGTGCAATATACTGCGCCCAAAGTTAAGCCCCTGACCTGCGATTCCACACAAAGGATGGGAAAGTTTACGCAGGCACAGGGGCTATTTTGTGCTAATGAGACCCAAAAGTGGTGACTTAGGGGAATCTTTTACGCGACGTTTTCGACCAGCTCGGCGACGATGGCGTCAAAGGCGGCAACCGGATCGTCGGCACCGGTGATGGGACGGCCCACCACAATGTGGCTTGCGCCACGCTCGATAGCCTGGGAAGGCGTCGCCACGCGGGACTGGTCACCAAGGGCGGCACCCACCGGACGCACACCCGGAGTCACGATCAGGGCATCAGGACCCAGCAGCTCACGCATGTCGTGAGCCTCCATCGGTGAGCACACGATGCCATCGATGCCGTTGGCCTGAGCAAGCTTTGCCAAGCGGGCGGCCTCCTCGGCCACGGGAGACTCGACGCCGATCTCGCTCAAGGCATCCTGATTCATGCTCGTGAGCACGGTGATGGCGACGAGCTTGGCGCGGTCCTCACGCGCCTCCTCGGCACCCTCGCGGCAGGCAGCGAGCATAGCACCCGAGCCCAGGCCGTGGACCGAAAGCAGGTCGGCACCGGCAAGCGAGGCCGAGCGGGCAGCGCCGCGCACCTGATGCGGAATGTCATGGAACTTAAGGTCGAGGAAGACCTTAAAGCCAAGGTCCTTAAAGGTCTTGACGATCTGGGGACCCTCAGCGTAATAGAGCGTCATGCCGACCTTGAGCCAGGCGGCATGGCCCGAAAGCTCGTGGGCGAGCTCGAGCGCGCGCTCACGGTCGCAGTCGAGGGCGACGATAACACGGTCGCGGGCATCATTCTCTAGCATTCGAAAGCACCCACCAGCTCGTTGATGTCCTTTACGCCCTGGGACTCGGCCCAGGCCTCGAGCTCATGCGCGATCTTAAGCGAAGCGCACGGATCGACGAAGTTGGCCATGCCGACCGACACGCAGGTGGCGCCGGCCAGGATAAACTCAGCCGCATCCTCGCCAGTCATGACACCGCCGACACCGTTGATGGGGATATCGACGGCCTGGGCAACCTCCCAGACCATGCGCACGGCGATGTGGTGGCACAGCGGGCCCGAAAGGCCGCCCTTGGGCTTGGCCACGCGGGACTTGCGGGTATGGACGTCGATGGCCATGCCCTGGATGGAGTTGATGACCGAAAGGCCGTCGGCGCCGGCAGCCTCGAGGGCCTTGGCGATCTCGGCGACGTTGACCGGCGCCATCTTCACGAACAGCGGCTTATCGGTCACCTTGCGGCAAGCAGCCATAACGGAAGAGGCGCCCTCGGGCGTGGAGCCCATGGCGGCACCGCCGGCGGCGATATTAGGGCAGCTCACGTTGATCTCGTAGCCGGCAGCCCAGGGGCACAGCTCGACATACATCTCGAGCGCGCGGACAAACTCGTCAACGGAGTGACCGGCAACCTGACAGATGACCTGGCAGCCGTCCTTGGACAGCTGTTCGAGCCACGGACCGGACTCGCGGGCAAAGGCGGCCACGCCGGGGTTCTGAAGACCCACGGAGTTGATCATACCGCCGGGAATCTCGGCCATGCGGGGCGCGGGATTGCCGGGCCAGGGCTCGGCAGCGCAACCCTTGGTGGTGATGGCGCCCAGCTGGGAAACATCAAAGAAGTTCTGGAACTGCCAACCGTAGCCAAAGGTACCGGCTGCGGTGTTAATGGGGTTCTGCATCTTGACGCCGCCGAAATCGACGGCCATGTTCACGGTACCCACTAGAAGACCACCACCTTGGAAGCATCGAACACGGGGCCGCACATACAAGCACCCTTCATACCGTCGACCGTCTCGACATTGCAGGTGTTGCAGGCGCCAAAGCCACAGCTCATCATGCGCTCGAGCGACACCTCGCAGTACACACCGGCCTCGGCGGCAGCGGCGGCGACCTTCTTCATCATGACGGCGGGGCCGCAGCTGGCGACGTAGTCGTAGCCGCCCTCTCCAAGCAGCTCGGCTGCCGGATCGGTGCAAAAAACGTGCGTGCCGAGCGAACCGTCGTCGGTGCACACGCTAACCGTGGCGCCCAGCGCACGGAACTCATCGACACCCACGGCCTTGGAAGCGGTGCCAAAGCCCAGGCACACGTCCACATCAACACCCTGCTCGGCAAGCATGCCGGCAAGACACAGCACAGGCGGAACGCCGATGCCACCGGCGACGAGCAGTGCCTTCCTGGTGCCCTCGGGTACCATCCAGCCACGGCCACCGGGGCCCAACAGGTTAGAGGTGGAGCCAGGGCCCATCTGGGACAAACGGCGGGTATCGTCGCCCACGACGGCGTACCACAGCTCGACGGTGCCGGCCTCGGCGTCGGCGCGGTAGAAACTCAAGGGCACACGAAGCAGAGAAGACGCATCGCCGGGGACGGCGATGTTCACAAACTGACCGGGCTTGAGCGCACTTGCAAGCTTGGGGGCCGAGATTACGAGCGAGAAGATGCCGTCGGCGATCTCCCGGTTCGAGACGACCTCGAAGTCGTGCATGCGTGCAGTGGAAGGTGTGGGCATAGACGCTCCAATCCCCCATGCGGTTGCATGGTCTAAACGAACAGAAAGCGCGGCACGCCGCGTGA
>CABPXT010000189.1:0-3305 GCA_902461405.1 uncultured Collinsella sp. | reverse complement strand
GGAAGCCAACCATGGCCGTGGAACGGATCACGATGTCGGGGATGCGCTCACGCAGATCGCAGAACAGGTCCTCGAGCTCCTGGCGCGAACCGGAGCGACGCATGGCCTTAAGGAGGCGTGCGTCGCAGTGCTGCACGGGGATATCGATATAGGGTAGCACCTCGGGGGTATCGCGAATCGTCTCGATAAGCTCGTCGGTCATGCCCTCGGGCTGCAGATAGAGCACGCGGACCCAGACGTTGTGCGGGCGCACGGCCTCGGCGACGGCATGCAGCAGCTGCGCCAGATTGCGCGGCGAGCCATCGGTGGCGTCTTCGTCGGCAAAGTCGGTGCCCCAAATACCCGTGTCCTGGCCGATCAGCACGATCTCGCGCACACCGCCGGCAACCAGGTCGCGTACCTCGGAGATAATGCTCTCGGCATTGCGCGAATGATAGCGACCGCGAATATAGGGGATCATGCAGAAGCTGCAGAAGCGGTTGCAGCCATCGGAAATCTTGACGTAAGCAACAGCGCCCTCGACAGTGCGCTTGACTTGCGGAATATAGGCAGCGATCTCACGCTCGACACCCAGCACGCCATCGATGACCGCCACGATGCCGTCCTCCTCGTCGGCCTTCACAAAGGCAGCGACCTCGGGCAGCTCGTCAGGCAGGTCGTCGCCATAGCGCGACGGCACACAGCCGCACATGACGATGGGACAAGAACGAACGCCGTCCTGAACCTCGTTGGCGAGCTCGAGCGTGGTCTCGATGCTCTCGGACGTTGCGGAGGCGAGGAACGAGCATGTATTGACGATGGCGATATCGGCATCCTGTGGGTCGAATGCCTCCTCGTAGCCCGCGGCGGTCAAAAGAGAACGCATGCGGTCGGTGTCAACCTCGTTCTTAGCGCACCCGAGGGTGATGTAGAGCACGGAGCCCAACGGTGTATCCATGTTGGAGAGCAGTCCTTTCGAATGATATTAGCGGTAGTTGGTGAACTGCAGCGGCTGGCCGTAGTCCTGGTCGCGCAGGAACTGGATCACGGTCTGCAACGCGTCCTTCGAAGCAGAGGAAACACGCAGCTTGTCGGCCTCGATAGTCACCTTGACCTTGAGCTTTTGGTCCTTGATGTCCTTGTTGATCTTCTTGGCGGTCGCCTGGTCGATACCCTCGACGATATGGCCGAGCACGCGCACGGTGCCGCCCGTTGCCGCCTGCGGAGCATCCCACGAGACAGCCTTGAGGTCGATGCCGCGCTTGATGAGCTTGGAGCTCAGCACGTCGATAATCTGCTTGGAGACAAAGTCGGCCGGGGCGTTGATCGTAAAGAGCTTGTCGCCCTTCGAAAGCTCGATCGTGGCGCCGGAATCCTTCAGGTCATAGCGCTGGGAAATCTCGCGCGTGGTTTGCTGGAAGGCGTTGTCGACCTCTTGCATGTTGACCTCGGACACGACGTCGAAGCTGGAATCTTTAGCCATGATGTTTCCTTTCGCGTACGAGCGGCTTAGTAGCTATCGTACGAATAGTCGGTAGAATCGGTGGGCGTCTGGCCGTCAGTTGCGGTATCGGCGCCATCCGTGGACTGGGCATCGGTGCCGTCGGTGGTGTCGGCACCATCGGTGGTGTCGGTACCATCAGAACTTTCACCATTCTCGGAACCAGTCGTCTCCTTCTTGGGAACGGTGATCGTCACACGCGCCACGCCCGAGGTCTTGGTATCGTAACGGACCTTTTCGCCGTTCTTGGTAACGGTGACATCGGAAGGCTTGGACGTGGTGATCTCGATCGAGGACTCAGGCGTGTACTCCTGCTCAAAGGGGCCAGTCGCCTGGGCTCCATAGACCGACTTGCCATCGACCTTGACCTCAATCCAGGCGGTCTTTCCCTTGGCAACGGAGACCTTGACCTTCGTTACCTCGTTTTCTTCCTTTTTAGCCGTCGTCTTGGTGGCGTCCGAATCGGTCGACTCATCCGTCGCCTCATCGGTGTCTTCGTCCTCGTCGACCGTTTCGGTCTTCTTAGAAGACTTCTTGGGCGCCGTCTTGGTAGCAGTGGGCGTCTCGGGCGTGGTCTCGGGCGTCGAAGATGCGCAGCCGCGCAGAAGTACCACGATGAGCACGATCAGCAGCAACGCCACGGCACCGATGCCGGCGTAGACGATACGCGGATCGAGACCGTTGTTTTGAGGAGTACGGGAACCGCCGCGTCCACGACTGGAACTGCTGCGGCCGCCTCCCTGAGGCATACGACCACGATTGCTGTCGGAACGGCCGAGATAGCCACCCTGGCCCTGAAGGCTGCGCTGACCCGAGCGGGGCGCAAGTTCACCGCGGCCTTGATAGCCACGCTGGCCCGCACGCGGAGCCGAAGAGCGCTGGCCATACGGCTGTGATTGAGGGCGAAGACGCGGCGTCACCTGCGTGGCATCGGCGTCCGCATAGCCGCCGAGAGCACGACCGGCAGAGACACCACGGTAGCCACGATCGGAATAGCCGCCATCTCCGTAGCCGACACGGGGATCGCGCACCACACCGCGGGCAGCGGGAAGCGCACGATCGTCGGGCATAGGCGTGCTGCGGAAACGATCGCGCTGAGAACGGATTTCCTCACTGGACCCCGTCTCGGTAATATAGCCAGCCTGCTGCGGACGCTGACCATAACGCGTTGAGCGACCACCCTGAACCATCAGGAAGCGCCCGTTATCGACAGAGGAACGCGAATTGACGTAGCCGGCGGCGTCCTGAAAACGACCGCCCTGCTGCGACGTCTCGCGTTCGTATGCCATCAGGTCGTCAAAGTAGGCATTGACGACCTCGCGCGGATTGAGGCCCAAAAAACGAGCATAGCTCGAAATCATGCCCTGCGCATAGCCGCGCGGCGGCATCGAAGCAAAGTTACCGGTCTCGAAAAACTCGATGATCTGCGGCCTGATTTTGATGGTGTTGGCGACCTGCTGAATGGAAAGGCCCATTCGGCGACGCTGCTCGAGCAGCATGTCACCAAAGCGTGCAGCCATCAGAATCCTCCAAACTCACGATCTTCACGTGCCATCTCGGCGTCGACAGATTCCAGCGCGGCAAGCCCCTCCTCGTCCAACAGGACCTCGCGCGGCTTGGAACCGTCGGGCGGGCCGACGACACCCTTTTCTTCCAGCATGTCCATAATACGCCCGGCACGCGCATAGCCAACCTTCAGACGACGTTGCAGGCCGGATGTGGAGCCAAGCTGCGATTCCACCACAATATGGGCGGCTTCCCAAATGAGTGGATCATCGTCTTGCGGCTCCGCTGACTCCGGGGGGGCGACGACACTTTAACGTCG
>CABPXT010000188.1:0-3370 GCA_902461405.1 uncultured Collinsella sp. | reverse complement strand
TTGTGGCCGCTGATCAAGATCTGGTCGGCAGCGCCCTTGGCCACACCGGTGGCGATGGTGCCGACGCCGGCCTCGCTGACCAGCTTGACCGACACGCGTGCGCCGGGGTTGGCGTTCTTAAGGTCAAAGATGAGCTCGGCCAGGTCTTCGATGGAGTAGATGTCGTGATGCGGCGGAGGCGAGATCAGGCCGATGCCGGGCGTGGACTGACGGACCTCGGCAATCCAGGGGTAGACCTTCTTGCCGGGCAGGTGGCCACCCTCGCCGGGCTTGGCGCCCTGGGCCATCTTGATCTGAATCTCGAAGGCGCTGCACAGGTAGCGGCTCGTCACGCCAAAGCGCGCACTTGCCACCTGCTTGATCGCGGAGTTCTTGGAATCACCGTTAGCCAGCGGGGTCTCGCGACGCGGATCCTCACCGCCCTCGCCGGAGTTGGAACGGCCGTGCAGGCGGTTCATGGCGATGGCCATGCACTCGTGTGCTTCCTTGCTGATGGAGCCGTACGACATGGCGCCGGTGTTAAAGCGGCGGACGATGTTGAGCGCGGGCTCCACCTCGTCGAGTGCCACCGGCGTGCGGCCGCTGGCATCAAAGTCGAGCAAGTCGCGCAGGCGCACGGCACGGCCGGTGCGGTGCAGGCGGGCGCTGTACTCCTTAAAGGTGTCGTAGCTGTCCTCACGGCAGGCGGTCTGCAGCAGGTAGACAGTCTGCGGATCGATAAGGTGATCCTCGCCGCCGAGCGGGCGCCACTTGGTCAGACCCAGCGTGGGCAGCTGATCGGGAGCCGGGCTCTTAAGGATAGCGAGCGCAGCGTCGTAGCGCTCGTTTTGCTCGCGCTCAACGTCCTCGACGCCCATACCGCCCACACGGCTCACCGTGCCGGCGAAGTACGCGTTGACGAACTCGGGCGTAAAGCCCACGGCCTCGAAGATCTGTGCCGAATGGTAGCTCTGCACCGTGGAGATGCCCATCTTGGACATGATGGAGACGATGCCGGCGGTCGCAGCCTTGTTGTAGTTGGCGATACCCTGCTCGGCCGTCACGTCCAGGTCGCCGTGTGCCGCCAGATCGCGGATGCACGCATGTGCGTTGTACGGATAGATGCCGCTCGCGGAGTAGCCCACCAGTGCCGCAAAGTCATGCGGGGACACGGCGTCGCCGCACTCCACCACGATATCGGCAAAGGTACGCACGCCGGCGCGGATCAGGTGGTTGTGCACGCAGCCCACAGCGAGCAGCGACGGCACGGGCACCTCGCCCGCAGCGGCGCGATCGCTCAGCACCACGATGTTCACGCCATCGCGCACCGCCGCCTCAACGTCCTCGGCAAGCTGCTTGAGCGCGGCCTGCAGCGCACCCTCGCCCGCATCGCGGCGGTACACAGCGCGGAAGCGACGGGGCTTAAAGCCCACGCGGTCGATGGCGCAGATGCGGTCGAACTCCTCCTGGCTGAGCAGCGGGCGCTCCAAGCGCACCAGCTGGCAGGCCGTGCGGGAATCCTCGAGCAGGTTGCCGTGGTTGCCCAGGTAGAGCGTGGTCGAAGTCACCATGTGCTCGCGAAGGGCGTCGATGGGCGGGTTCGTGACCTGGGCGAACAGCTGATAGAAGTAGTCAAAGAACGAACGCGTCTTCTTGGACAGGCAAGCCAGCGGCGCGTCGATGCCCATCGAGGCGAGCGGGGCCTTGCCCTGCTGGGCCATAGGACGCACGACCTCGTCGACGTCATCCCAGTGGTAGCCGAGCTTGGCCATGCGCACAGCGGCGGGCACCTCGGCATCCTCGGCGGACGCGGGCGCGGCGGGTTCATCGAGCGCGTCGACGGTCAGCGTCTCCTCGGCAATCCAGTCGCGGTAGGGCTTCTCCTTGGCATAGCGGGCGCGCAGCTCGTCGTTGTAGATCACGCGGCCGCGGGCAAAATCGACCTCGAGCATCTGGCCCGGCCCCAGACAGCCGCTCGTCAGGATGTTCTCGGGGCTCACCTCGATGGTGCCCACTTCGCTTGCCAGCATAAAGCGGCCATCGCGCGTCACGTAGTAGCGGGCGGGGCGCAAGCCGTTGCGGTCGAGGGCGGCGCCCAGCGTGCGACCGTCGGTAAAGGCGATGGCCGCCGGGCCGTCCCAGGGCTCCATGAGCATGGACTGGTAGGCGTCGTAGGCGCGACGCTCCTCACTCAGACTATCGTTGTGGTCCCACGGCTCGGGCAGCAACATGGACGCGGCACGCGTGAGCGGGCGACCGTTCATGACCAGGAACTCGAGCACGTTGTCCAGAATCGCGGAGTCGGAACCCTCGCGGTTGATGATGGGCATCACACGCTCAAGATCGTGCTGCAACACGGGGCTGTACAGGTTGGGTTCGCGGGCGCGAATCCAGTTGACGTTGCCCTTGAGGGTGTTGATCTCGCCGTTGTGGATGATAAAGCGGTTAGGGTGCGCACGCTCCCAACTGGGCGTGGTGTTGGTGGAGTAGCGCGAGTGCACGAGCGCCACGGCCGTCTTGACGGCGGCGTCGTTGAGGTCGATGAAGAAACGGCGCATCTGCGTGGCAACCAGCATACCCTTGTACACGATGGTGCGCGAGCTCATGGAGCACACATAGAAGATCTTGTCGCGCAGGGCAAACTCGGCGTCGGCCTTCTTCTCGATGGTGCGGCGGCACACATACAGACGGCGCTCGAAGGCATCGCCCGCCGGCGTGTCGTCGGGGCGCCCCAGAAAGGCCTGCAGGATGGTAGGCATGCAGGCGCGGGCTGTCTCGCCCAGGTCATGCGGATCGACCGGCACCTCGCGCCAAAAGAGCAGCGGCACGCCGGCCTCGGCGCAGCCCTCCTCAAACACGCGACGGGCATCCTCTACGCCCTTGTCGTCCTGCGGGAAGAACAGCATGGCCACGCCATAGTCGCCCTCTGCCGGCAGAATCTGGCCGCACTTTTGGGCCTCTTTACGGAAAAAGTGATGCGGAACCTGGAACAGGATGCCGGCGCCGTCGCCGGTGTTCTTCTCGAGTCCCGTACCGCCGCGGTGCTCCAAGTTGACCAGAATGGACAGCGCGTCGTCCAGAATCTGGTGATGGCGCTCACCGTTGATATCGGCAAGCGCGCCGATGCCACATGCATCGTGGTCGAATTCGGGGCGATAAAGGCCCTGCTGCTGAGCGGAATCTGCCTGCATCGCGATCCTCCCCTAGATATTTAGACAGTCAGTTGAATAGGCATAGTAGGAGCATCGCCGGCCCGTTGTGTTTCCCACCCGTTTCGAAACAATCGCGTAACGCACACCTTACGAGTGGGCACCGCCGACCTCAAGGGCGAAAACATGGCTCTGTTAGACCAAATTTGACACGATCGGCTGTTCGTCGAACCGGAAAATAA
>CABPXT010000187.1:0-3394 GCA_902461405.1 uncultured Collinsella sp. | reverse complement strand
TCGGCGAGGTCTTCGAGGGACTCTTTGAGCACTTCCATGCGCGGCAGGTACACGATACGGAAGTGGTCGGGCTCAGCCCAGTTGAAGCCGCCGCCGCGCGTGATCAGGATCTTCTTCTCGTGCAGCAGGTCAAGGGCGAACTGCTCGTCATCGGTAATGTTGAACTTCTTCACATCCATCTTGGGGAAGATGTAGAACGCCGCACGCGGCTTAACCACCGAGATGCCGTCAATCTTGTTGAGCGCCTCATACACAAAGTTGCGCTGCTCGTAGACACGGCCCCCGGGGCGGATGTAGTCGTTGACGGACTGATGGCCACCGAGCGCCGTCTGAACGATCGACTGAGCCGGCACGTTGGAGCACAGGCGCATGTTGGAGAGCATGTTGATGCCCATGATGAAGTCGCTCATGCAGCGCTGGTTGCCCGAAAGCACCATCCAGCCAATACGATAGCCCGCGATCATGTGCGACTTGGACAGACCGCTAAAGGTGACGCAGGGCAGATCGGGAGCGAGCGAGGCAATCGAGACGTGCTCGTAGCCGTCCATGCACAGGCGGTCGTAGATCTCATCAGCAAAGATCATCAGCTGATGCCTGCGTGCAACCTCAACGATGCCCTCGAGCACCTCGCGCGGATAGACGGAACCCGTGGGGTTGTTGGGGTTGATGATGACGAGGGCTTTGGTCGCGCTCGTGATCTTAGACTCCATATCCTCTAGGTCGGGATACCAATCCGCCTGCTCATCGCACAGATAGTGCACGGGATGACCGCCGGCAAGGGTTGCGCACGCCGTCCAGAGCGGATAGTCGGGGCTGGGGATCAGAATCTCGTCGCCATTGTCGAGCAGCGCGTTCATCGAAAGCTGAATGAGCTCGGATACGCCGTTGCCCGTGTAGATATGCTCCATCTGAACGTTGGGCAAGCCCTTGATCTGCGAATACTGCATGATCGCCTTGCGCGCGGAGAACAGGCCACGCGAGTTGGAATAGCCTTCGCAGTCGGGCAGCTGCTGACGCATGTCCTTGATGACCTCATCGGGCGTGCGGAAACCGAAGGGCGCCGGGTTGCCGATATTGAGCTTGAGGATGCGCTCGCCCTCGTCCTCCATACGGGCGGCCTCGTCGACGACGGGACCGCGCACGTCATACAGGACGTTGTCGAGTTTGGTGGATTTAGAAAAAGTACGCATGGTGGTGCTCCTTGCAATTTGAGCTGAGGGATGGGGTTCGGGCTTGGAATCGTTGCGGGGTGATGATGCCTCGCCTTGATCGGCGTCGCCGGCAAGCAGCCAGGTAACATCGACCTCCAAAATACGGGCGAGCAGCTCAGCCACATCGCGCCGCGGAATCGTCTTGCCGCTCACATATTGGCTCATCTGACTCTTGCCGAGTTTTTTGCCGAGCATCTCCGATGCGCGGATCACGTCCGACTGGCGAACGTCGCGATCGGACATAGCCTGTCGCAGGCGATCGCTAAACGTCTCTTGGGCCACAGGAACCTCCTTGCTGGCAAAGTTCAATTTATAGAACACGAATTGAACCAGGGTTCAATTTAGCAAGCAGTATAGCGCGGCACCTCATTTGAAAGTTCAATTTCATAAGAAAATGTACCGGACTCTGAGATTTGCCCAAAGCGGACAATGACGTGTACACGTTTAGAGGTATTCGAGGAAACGAGCGGCAGCAAGCGAAACATCGGCCGTTCGATATATGGCGTTGATCTGCCGATGGGGATGTCCCTCGAGCGGGCGCACGGCAACATCGAACTGGCAGCGCCGCAAGATGAGCGCCGGAAGAATGCTCACGCCCAGGCCGTCCTCGACCATGGCCATAATCGCATAATCATCCCAGGTCGACAGCTTAGAGCGCACCGCCAGGCCCGCGCGGCGAAACAGCGGCGTAATCTCGTCGTCGCTACCGCGTTCCAGCAGAATAAACTGCTCGTTGGCCAAATCGGCAAGGGAAACGACCTCCGCGGTGGCAAGCGAGGAGTCCGCTGGCACCACGGCCATCAGCTCGTCTTGCACCAACGGCCGCAACGCCATGCCGGCGCCGCGTGGCTCACGCGGGATAAAACCCAGGTCACAACGACCCTCAGCCACCCATTGTTCAATCTCCGAGTAATCGCCCATCAGCAACTCATAATCGACGTCCGGGTGATCGGCACGAAAACGAGCAATCACCGGCGGCAGCACGTGGGTCGCCACGCTCGAAAACGTACCGATGCAGATTTTGCCGCGCATGAGCCCACGCATCTCATCCACGCGTCGCTGCAAGCGAACGAATTCCTCGCAGAGCGCCTCGACAGCCGGCATGACCTGCCGCCCGTCAGCAGAAAGAGCCACGCCCTCGCGACTGCGGTCGAGCACCTTAAAGCCCCAATCGGCCTCAAGATCGGCCACCATGCGGCTCACGCCCGACTGCGAAAAGCTCAGGCGCTCGGCGGCGCGCGTAAAGCTTCCGGCGCGCACTGTCTCGAGCAGCACCTGCATCTTTTGAATATTCGTTTCCACGGCAGTCCTCCATCCTTGCATGAGCTTTTGTCATGTCATCCATGCATTATATTCGCTTTTCTTCTAAAGCCAGTTCACCCATAGTGAACATGCTCGGATATAGAGGGGATGTCAGCACATGAACAACGGATTGTTTACGTACTTAGCAGCATTGCTATTGTTTGGCTCCAACGGCATCATCGCCGCTGCCATCGCGCTGCCGAGCTCCGATATCGTACTGTTGCGCACGTTTTTGGGCGCTCTCACCCTTGCCGCCGTCCTCTTCATAACCAAGCGCCATAACCTGCAGGCTCCGTCTCGCCCCCGCGAGGCCGCAGCGCTCATCGTCTCGGGCGCCGCGCTGGGCGCCAGCTGGATTTTTCTGTTCCGCGCCTATCAGACGATCGGCGTTGGTATCTCCTCGCTGCTGTATTACTGCGGCCCCATCATCGTTATGGCCCTCTCCCCGCTCATTTTTGGCGAAAAGCTGACCGGTGGCAAAATCGCCGGCTTTATCGCCGTCGCTTGCGGTGCTTTTCTCATTGCAGCACAAGGTCTAGGCGGCAATATGCCCATTGCGGGTATCGCCTGCGGCATCGCCTCGGCATTTTGCTATGCGCTGATGGTCATCGCTAGCAAGGGTGCGCCACACATCGAAGGCCTCGAGAACTCCACGCTCCAGGTGAGCGCCGCCTTTGTGACCGCGCTGGCCCTCACGCTCATCACGCAGGGCGCTCCCTCGTTCCTGTCCGCCGGCGTCGCCGCCAGTATTGATTGGCGCGCCGTCGCTATGCTCGGCGTCGTCAACACCGGTATTGGTTGCCTGCTCTACTTTAGCGCCGTCGCCAAGCTGCCCGTCCAGACCGTCGCCGTCGTCGGCTACCTCGAGCCGCTTTCGGCGG
>CABPXT010000186.1:0-3439 GCA_902461405.1 uncultured Collinsella sp. | reverse complement strand
ACGAGCCGGAGAGCACTTAATGTGCTCTCCGTGCGAGCAGGACTGTAGAGCAGGAAACCTTGTATACGCCCGCTCGCTCCCGAGGGGCATCTCTCATGCAAAAACTTTTGTTGGGTAAAGTCTGAGGTCAGTGGCGTTTTATACCGAGAATTTGAAAAAAGTTGAAAATTCATTACAAATTTGCGTTGACTTTAGGTAACTAAAGTTTCATACTCCTTTTCAACCACTGGGGGATGTGAACACGCACGGATCGTTCGCATCATGATTGAAGAGGATTTCTTAGACATGTTCACGCATCAGCTAAACATTATCAGCGTAGTAATTATCTGATGCGGGTTAGCACATACAGCCAGCCCGTACGATAACGGGCGGCTGATGAAGATGAGGGCCGTCGAGCGCAACCGACGGCCCTCATTTTTTATGTCTAGGAAGTTCTTTTTAGAGGAGGAAATGTAATGAACGGAGTTTTGCTCATGGTTGTGGCCGCGGCGGTGCTCGCCTGTGGCTATCTGGGCTACGGCCGCTGGCTGGCCAACAAGTGGGGCGTTGACAAAGAGGCCCTCACGCCGGCCAAGCGCATGAAGGACGGCAAGAGCTTCTCGCCCGTCTCCGCCTTTACCGCGTTCTCGCACCAGTTCAGCTCGATCTGCGGTGCTGGCCCTGTCACGGGTACGATCGTCGCCATGGCCTTTGGCTGGCTGCCCGTCGTGCTCTGGGTCCTCGTCGGCGGCATCTTCTTTGGCGCCGTCCACGACTTTGGTGCTCTGTACGCTTCGATGAAGAACAACGGCAAGTCGCTCGCTCAGCTCATCGAGAAGTACATCGGCAAGACCGGCCGTCGCCTGTTCCTGCTGTTCTGCTGGCTGTTCTGCATCATCGTCATCGCCGCCTTCACCGACATGGTCTGCAAGACGTTCATGTTCACCCCGGCCGTTGACGCTTCTGGCGCCGCTACCGGTGCCATCGACTTCACCAAGTCCTATGCCGCTGGCTGCGCTGGCACCATCTCCATCCTGTTCACCTTCGTCGCTATCGCCTTTGGTTGGGCCCAGAAGAAGTTCAACCTCACCGGTGCCGCCGAGTTCGTCACCGGCGTGGTCCTCATGGTTCTCATGTTCGCCGTCGGTATGCAGTTCCCGGTCTACCTGGATAAGTTCCAGTGGTTCGCCGTCGTCATGGTCTACCTGGTCTTCGCTGGCGCTATGCCCATCCAGATGCTCAAGACCCCGCGTGACTACCTCACTTCCATCATGATGATCGTCATGATCGTTTGCGCTGTCCTCGGTATCGTCGTCCTGGGTGTTAACGGCCAGGCCACCATCACCGCTCCGGCCTTTACCGGCTTCTCCAGCGCTTCTGGCATGATGTTCCCGGTCCTGTTTGTTTCCGTTGCCTGCGGTGCCCTCTCCGGCTTCCACAGCCTCGTTTCTTCTGGTACCTCTTCCAAGCAGGTCGAGAAGGAGCAGGACGCCGTCAAGGTCGGTTATGGCGCCATGATCGTCGAGTCCTTCGTCGGCATCCTTGCCATCATCGTCGCCGGCATCATGTTCTCCGACATGAACACCGCCGGTACCGGCGCCCTCAACGCCGGCGTCGCTTCCACCCCGTTCCAGATCTTCGCCGCTGGTATCTCCCGCGGTATGCAGGCCTTCGGTGTTGACGGTACGTTCGCTACCGTCTTCATGACCATGAACGTTTCCGCTCTGGCCCTGACCTCGCTCGACGCCGTCGCCCGCATCGCCCGCACCTCGTTCTCCGAGTTCTTTGCCCAGACCAACGACGCCCTGGCCATCGAGTCCAAGGCCGGCTACATGAAGGTTCTCGGCAACCCCTGGTTCGCCACGGTTGTCACTCTGCTTCCCGGTCTCGCCCTTGCCTTTGGTGGCTATGCCAACATCTGGCCGCTCTTTGGTGCTTCCAACCAGCTGCTCGGCGGTATGACCATGATCACCCTCGCCGTGTTCTGCAAGTGCACCGGCCGCAAGGGCTGGATGCTCTACGTGCCCGTCGCCTTCCTGCTCTGCTGCACCTTCACCTCGCTGGTCCAGAGCGCCATGGGCTGCATGACCGCTGTCCAGGCTTACGGCTTCTTCGGCACTATCCCGGCCACCGCCACCACGGCCGCCGTCTCCGTCGCCGCCACCAAGGGCCTGCAGCTCGTTTTCGCCGTCCTGCTGATGGTCCTGGGCCTCATCGTCGCCGTCAACTGCCTCAAGGAGTTCTTCGGCAAGGAGGCCGGCTCCATGCCTGACGAGGAGCCCGAGTGGTCCGAGATGGGCAAGGCCGAGTACGGTCGCGCCGCTGCCGCTGAAGCTCCTGCCGACGCCGAGGCCGCCAAGGCCTAGTCGGTCGGACGGGTTGAATCTCCCATCTATTTGACTCGGAAAGACCGGGTCCGCAATCAAGCGGACCCGGTTTTTTTCTTGTGAGAACAGGTGGTGCAAGGGCGTTCTCGCAGATGTTTTGCGTGGATAGGCTCGTGCGTTGTACCATATGGACGTATATGTGTGCATATGAAAGGGGCCCCGTGGCCAAGACGGTATATTCCGATAATCAAAACAATGTCGATGCTCTGGCTGAGCGCCTGAGCAGCCAGACGTCGCTTTCTGCTGAGCGTGCCAAGCTGGTTGCCTACGACCTGCTTTGCCGCAAGGCGCTCAAGATTAAGTCGAGTGCGCTGGCGCAGATTTTCCGCTCCGTCGATAAGGAATGCGACACCAAGGCGATGTGCGATGAGCTTATCGAGGCAAATATCGTGACCAAGATCGAGGGTAGCGGCATTAACGGGCGCCCGGCGTTCTATACCATCAATGCTGAGATCCGCGATGCCCAGGAGCAGCCTGCCGAGTCCGTCGAAGATTTTGTCGTCGAGGATTCCGCTGACGCGCCTGCTGTGGAAGAAGTTACTCCGCGTGAGCATGTCGATACCGATGAGCTGCTCGATGAGAACGTCGTGCGCGCCTTTACGGCCAAGGCAGGACGCGGCGGTTTTGGTGGGGGTGGCAAGCGCGATGCGCAGCGCCGCGCCCAGCAGGAGCGCTTCCGTCGCGCCGTTGCTCAAAAGGGTGAGACGGATGCCGAGGCTGTTGAGAACGAGGTTGCTGCCGAGTCGCAGAAGCCCGCGAAGGAGCAAAAGCCCGTGGAAGCCCAAGAGCCCAAGCGTCGTCGCGGTGCTCACTTTAAGGCTGCGCAGCAGGATGTCGCGCGTGAGGTTGAAGAGCCTTCCGAGGTTGCAGACGATGTTGAGGAGTCTGCCAAGAGGGCTCCGGGTTCGTGCCGTCCCGGCCGCGGTTTTGCGGGACGCGCGTATCCCGCAAAGCGTCAGGAGAAGGGCGAGCCGGCTTCGACCACTCAGGACAAGAAGGCCGAACAAACCGAGAAAACCGTTGAGCCGGCGGCTCCCGCCAAAAAGACCGTTGGGCCGCAGCCTGCGCTCGCG
>CABPXT010000185.1:0-3493 GCA_902461405.1 uncultured Collinsella sp. | reverse complement strand
CCCGGGCCCACGGGCGACAAGGTGCCGGCCGGTGGCCCCTCCAGCCACACCCGTACGCACTATCCCATCTACGGCAAGGCCGTGGGCGAGGCCGTTGCCAGCGGCAAGGCCGACTTTGGCGTGGCCCTGTGCGGCACCGGCATCGGCATCACCAACGCCGTCAACAAGGTTCCCGGCGCCCGTTGCGCCCTGGTTCGCGACATGACCTCTGCCCTGTATGCCCGTCGCGAGCTCAACGCCAACATCGTGGGCTTTGGCGGCAAGATTACCGGTGAGTTCCTGATGGCCGACATCATGCTTGCCTTCCTGGAGGAGCCCTACGAGAAGACCCCCGAGCACGATGCCCTGATCGCCAAGATCGACGCTTGCAATAAGGCCGACGCCGAGGCTCAGGCTGACCCGCACTTCTTTGACGAGTTCCTCGAGAAGTGGGACCGCGGCGAATACCACGACTAAGGAGGTTACGCGGTTTTGCCAAACCGCGTAACGGGTCGACGCTGCGAAGCCATCTGGCGGGCAATCTGCCGCTCAGCTTCGACGGCATGACCAGAAGGTCAATGCCGTCTCGCTTCACGGCACCTTGCCTCGCCAGCTGGCTTCTCGCTGATGTCTGAGTGACCTGTGGGGTTACCGCTGTTGTTGCGAAGCGTTCTGGTATGGCAAGTTGCTCCGATAACACGTTTGCTTGCCGAGCTTGTGTGCTTCGTTTTGGCGGTACCCGGCATTCTGCAGCTTTTCAATTTACGGCTCGCGTTTCTGTGAGGGGGCGCGGGCCGGTTTTCTATCAGCCCTATTCACTCGGCGGGCTGGCGTAAGAAAGGGAAGGCTCCTATGGAGTTTGTTCTTGATAACGGTTCTGTTCGCGTGGCACTGAGCACGGCTGGCGGATCGTTCACTTCGATTAAAGCCAATGGTCGCGAGTACCTGTGGCAGGGCGATCCTTCGGTCTGGTCGGGCCAGGCACCCATTTGCTTTCCGATTTGCGGCGGCCTTCGTGACGGCCGCGCGATGACCATGGGCGGCCGCGAGGTCAAGCTTGCCCGCCACGGCTTTGCCCGCAAGCAGGAGTGGAAGCTCGAGGAGCAGGGCGATAACATGGTTGCGCTGAGCCTGAGCTCTGCCGACCATGCCGAGTTGCTCGAGCAGTACCCGTATCCGTTTAAGATCGTTGCTCGTTACGCGATCGATTCGGAAAAGGTGGCCGTGTCGTACGAGGTGACCAATGAGGGTACCGAGGACATGCCGTTCTTTGTGGGCGGTCACCCCGGCTTTACGTGCCCGCTCGACGAGGGCGAGTCCTATGACGATTACGAGCTCCGTTTTGAGCAGCGTGAGGCCGCCGAGCTCTGTACTGCCGTCCCCTCGACGGGCCTGATTGATGTTGAGCATCGCAGCAAGAACCCCATGATCGGCCAGAACCTGTCGCTGACCCACGAACTTTTCGACTTCGCGGAGACCATCTTTGACGTGCTCGAGAGCCGCGTGGTTACGCTGACCAAGAAAACCGAGGACAAGGGCGTGCGCCTGACGTTCCCCGATATGCCATACCTGATTGTGTGGAGCAAGCCCGAGGGCGACTTTGTGGCCGTGGAACCGTGGGGCGGCCTGTCCACCTGCTCTGACGAGGACGATGTTCTGGAGCATAAGCGCGGCTGCCTGGTTGCCAAGCCGGGGGAGACCGTCACCCGTGGCTTTGAGATCGAGATCCTTTAACGAGTTATCGTATGTTTGGGGCCGCGCGTGTCGTGCCCCGGAAACAGGAGTTCAATATGATTCTGACCGTTACCATGAACCCGTCGATCGATACGCGCTATCAGCTCGACAAGCTGATCATCGACGACGTGAACCGCGTGACGCCCGAAAAGACCGCTGGCGGCAAGGGCCTCAACGTGAGCCGCGTGTTGCTGCAGCTGGGTGACGACGTGCTCGCGACCGGCCTGCTTGGCGGTCACATGGGTGCCTATATGGCCGAGCTCATGGATGCCGATGGCGTCAAGAATGACTTTGTGCCCATTGCCGGTGAGACGCGCATTTGCCTGAATATCCTGCACGAGGGTAATCAGACCGAGCTGTTGGAGAGCGGTCCGCAGATTGCGCCTGCCGAGCTCGAGGCCTTTACGGCAAAGTTCGCCGAGCTTGCAGCGAAGGCGGACGTCGTGACGCTTTCGGGTTCGCTGCCGCGTGGCGTCGATGCTGGCTACTATGCCGAGCTCGTCAAGATTGCCGAGGAGGCGGGCGCCAAGGTGCTGCTCGACACTTCGGGTGCATCGCTGGAGGCCGCGCTGGAGTCCGACGCTAAGCCTGAGCTTGTAAAGCCCAACCTGACCGAGATTAACGGCCTACTGGGTACGTCCTTTACGACCGATGATGTCGATGCCCTGCGCGAGGCGCTTGCCGCCGATGGCCGCTTTGCCGGTATCCCCTGGGTTGTCGTTTCGATGGGCGCTGCCGGGTCGGTGGGCTTCCATGAGGGTCGCGCGTTCCGCGCCAAGACGCCCGCGATTGCGGCTGTGAACGCGACGGGTTCCGGCGACTCGACCATCGCCGGCTTTGCGCATGCCATTGCTGCTGGTGCCGACGATGTCACGGTGCTCAAGACCGCCAATACCTGCGGCAAGCTCAACGCTATGGATCCCAAGACCGGCCACCTGGTCATGGACCGCTGGGACGAGATCTACAACAGCGTTGAAGTCGTAGAGTTGTAGCGGTTGCGACTCCTAATAGAATGAGCGTGGATAATCTCCCGCTTTTGGTGCCCATACGAGCTCAAAGTGGGAGATTTTCCACGCTCGAGTCATTAGTCGTCGGGGACGTTCTTTAATGACTAGTCGTTTAAGAACGTCCCCGATGACTACACTCAAAAATGGCGCCCGTCGGCGATGTTGCCGGCGGGCGCCGTTGTCTTGAAGACGAAATGATCCGTTTTCCTCCGTCCCCAAGGGATCCTTACAGCGAGTCAATAAAGCGCTGTTGGGCGGCGCGGCCGGCTTCGTCCCACTTAAAGACGCCGGCGTTGTCGAGCACGTGGCCAAACACCACGCCGACCTCCTCGTGCAGGATATCGATGGCGTTATCCGCCGTAAGCTCATCGCCGCGGCGGGCAAAGACATCCTTGGCCCATGCGGCGTGGCTGCGGCAAAGGTCGTCGCCCTCGAGCGCGCTGGCAAGATCGTAGCTGGCATCGGCTTTGGCCGCCAGCAGATGCTCACGGACAGCGCCAAGCTCGGGAACCAGGCGCGGCGGCAGAATGGCAAGGCCCATGACCTCGATCAGGCCGATGTTCTCCTTCTTGATGTGGTGGTACTCAGCATGCGGGTGGAATACGCCCAGCGGATGCTCGTCGGTCGTGATGTTGCAGCGAAGCGCCAGGTAGGCCTCGTAGATTTCGCCGCCGGCATTGCCGCGGGAGTCGACGCGGCGGATGACGGGCGTCACGGTGTTGTGCGCCACGCCGTCGGCTGCGTGCGGGGTGGCGCCCCCCGACTCCAACGCC
>CABPXT010000184.1:0-3520 GCA_902461405.1 uncultured Collinsella sp. | reverse complement strand
TGCGGGTTTTGACGCCGCGGGCTACGCCTCCACGAGCGCCTACAACCGCGACGGCGACGAGATCTACACCGTCGTTTTGAACTCCACCACCACCGACCAGCGCTTTACCGATACCGCCACCCTTGCCAACTGGTACTACGGCCACAAGGTGACGGTCGCAATCGCCAACACACAGGAAAAGACCGCCAACGGCAACCCGCTTATGGCGCGCATTGGCCAAACCGACTGGACGGATAAGACGATCGACGCCACACTCGCCGATCCCACGGCGCAAGCGACCGTGTTTTCCCTTGCCGGCGAGGTGACCGAAAAGGTTAGCTACGACGATCTTTCGGGCACGGTGCATGTGGGCGACAAGGTGGGTAGCGTCACGCTCAAGCAGGACGGCACCAAGATCGCCGTCATGGACCTGGTTGCCGACGAGGAAGGCGCAGGGCCGAATCCCATTGAATGGCTGCTCGTGAAGCTCGATCGCTTGGGCCGTCGCATCGACAACCGCCCGCTCACGGCAGAAAGCGAGACCGTCGCCAAGGCGCCCGAGGTGTAGGGCGCAAGAATAATAAGCCCATTGAAAGGAGGCGTCCGAAAGGATGCCTCTTTTTTTGAGGGTTCGAATCCCCAGCTAACGCTCTTGAAACTAAAAAAGGGCCCCAAATGGAACCCTTCTTTAAATTTAAACTGGCGGAGAGCTGGGGATTCGAACCCCAGATGCCCTTTTGGGGCATACTCGCTTAGCAGGCGAGCACCTTCGGCCTCTCGGTCAGCTCTCCGTAACAGCCGTTCTATAGTAACCAAACAGTCGAAGTTGGGCAAGAGGGAATTTTCTAATTGTCCAGTGGCCTTTCCTCCTTGCAGTTTTCGCTACTACCCCAGCGAGCGGTTGAGGGAGCCGAGCTCGTCGTTGCCCATGGTGCGCCACATTTGGAAGATGCAACCGCGTGCCAGGAAAAAGAACCCGTTGTCGACCAGTTGCACAGCGGCATCTGCCAGCTGATTCGTCACGGCGGACACTGGCGGCAGCTCGAGTCCAGCCTTGTGGATGGTCTCGACCGCTTCCTCGAACGTCGGAGGCTCGCTGACGCCCATCTCGTTCATAAGGCCCTGCATTTCTTCCAGCGCGCTGCTACCCGACTCCTCGCCGCGCGGCACCAGACGGTAACAAGCCAGCGCCAGGTCGAGCTGATCGCAATTCCAATAGGCAAACGCCAAGCGATAGAACAGGTAGCCGATTGCAGAACGATCGCTGGCAATACGTAGGCCGTGGCGCGCCACCTCGATAATCTCGTCAAAGCGCTCCAGACGCGCAAGCACGTTGATGAGCGCAAAGTGCGACTGCATGGACGAGCGCGCCAGATCGTAAAGATGGCGCACCTCGGGCAGTGCTCGTTCAAAGTCCTCTTGCTCGGCGTAAAAGCTGCAGATCTCGTGCTGGGCAAAGTACAGCGCATCGGGCGCACGTAGGATTCGCACAGAGCGGTCTTCTTCCAACACCGGTAGCACCATGCGCACCAGCTGGTTATCGCAAAACTGCGTTTGAACCGGACCTGTCGCCAAAAGCTCGGCGACGGCGCACTTAGCCTCCAACTCCTCAACAAGACGGGAAAAGCCTTCAAAAGCACCTGTACGGTCGACTTTTGCCTGCTCGCGCAATTCAACAACACGGGCCACGTATGGGTCGTCGTCCTCCTCCATGACCTCCAGCTCGTCAGCCGTATCGGCAAGCAGCAGATCGCGCAGCGCCGGCGGCAGCATGCGATGGTCATCACGCGGACGAGCATGGACCTCCGCCGGCTCAATCGTCTCCGGAGCGGTTGACTCATATGCCTCAAGCACACGCTTGCACGGCATATCGTCCATGTCCATGCTCTCAAGATCCTTGGCGACAGGCACGCAATCGGCCAGATAGGCCGCGCGCCCAAAGAAATACGTTGCGACAACGCGCTCGCCCTGCTCACTGTCGGGAGCAGCAATCTGCACATAGCAGCGCGTGATGCAGGTGCCCGCGGCAAAACACGCTGCCGCAAGCGTGAGTGCCACGCGCGCATCGTGCTCCGCGGCCCAGATCGCGCGCGTGTCCTCGTCCAACTCGCGCCAGGCGTCATCTTGAGCGTCGTATTCACGTTGTGGCATAGCATCAACGACAGACTGCCCAAACCGAACGAGCATGATCCCCTCGGCAACGTTTGCCCGATAGGTATAGTCGAGCCGCGTGACCACGTTAAGTGCCTCGACAATACGCGCGAAGCGGGTACGCACATCCCACTCACCGCCCGGCTGGCAAGTCACCGTACCCGGTTTGCCCCACGGGTTATCGCTCGAGGCCGTATCGAGCAGTCGGGGAACATCGTTGGTCGTCTTGGCGATATGCCACGCATCAAAGAGCGCGCAGCCCTCAAGGCTCGGCGAGGATGCCGCAGGGACCAATCCGGCCCCGATGTGCTCAAGGATGCCGGAGAGACGGTTAAGACGGCACTCAATGGCGAGCAGCATGTCAATCTCGTCCTGGTCCAGCAGGCTGCGATCAAAATTGAGATAGAAAAGCTTTGAGCGATCGATGCGAGCCAGGCTCATCTCGGACTTAGCGGCGATGGTGCGCAAGCGGGGCAAGTCAATTTCACTCATAAGGGCGGCGGCATAGCGCTCGATACCGCTCGGATTCTCGGCATGGTCAACGCGGTAGAGCAGCGTCTCGATAGCGTCAGGTAGCGGTGTCGTGTTAAAGCCCAAAAACACCTCGACCGGCTCGGGCAACTTTACGAGCTTGATCTTGTCGACAACGTTTTGCATACCCTCGTCGAGTCCGTCGGCGTCCGCCGTGCTCGCAATGGTATTTTCAGAGTCAGCGAATATCACGTAGCGCAGGAACATCGATGCCATGAACTCACCGTAAGGAAGGGAGCGGGTCGAATTCCATGTCTCGTGATCGGACTGTTCGCGCATGGTACCTTCGGGAGAGCCGACGGTTCGCGCGCACGCGCGCATCATGCCGTTTGCTCCCCTCACCATAATCTCACCAATACCGGAGTCCAACTCGTCAAGGACCAGTTCCATGTCGGGATCGTTGGGCAGCGGAGCCTCGCTAACGGGGCGGTCCACCTTGTACACCTCACCCGAAACGCTTACGTAGCCCAAAAGCGACACATGGCTTTTGCCAACGAATTCGACGACATAACAAGATTCATGCTGATCCTCGCCAAAGAGTTTCCAGACCACGCCATATGAGCGTCCCGCAGGCTGCTCGGGCATCGCCGGAAAGCGCTTCTTGGGATCGAGAAACCTGAGCTTGTATGTCGGACGCTCTGCCACGAAATATCACCCTGATCGGTCGCTTGAAGAAGGAGTGGTCGCGAATAAGTCGCGACATCTACTCGGAATCTTACACGAGTCGACAGGAAATCGTCCCTTTGGACGAAAGCACTCAAGCTGGCGTAAAAGAAAAGCCCCCGTTGCCGGGAGCTTTAATCTCAAATGGTGCGGCGTATAGGATTCCGCGCATCCGCTTCGCGGATCCGCACCGGCT
>CABPXT010000183.1:0-3581 GCA_902461405.1 uncultured Collinsella sp. | reverse complement strand
CAGCCGCGCGACAGGTCGTTGACCGGCTTGGCGATGCCCTGCAGGATGGGGCCGTAAGCGTCAGCGCCGGCGAAGCGCTGGACCAGCTTGTAGCCGATGTTGCCGGCCTCGAGGTCGGGGAACACGAGCACGTTGGCCTTACCGGCGACGGAGGAGCCGGGAGCCTTGAGCTGGGCGACGGTGGGGACGATAGCGGCATCGAGCTGCAGGTCGCCGTCGATGGCGAGCTCGGGAGCCTTCTCCTTGCAGAACTTCACAGCCTCCTGGACCTTCTTTGCGACCTCGCCACCGGCGGAGCCCATGGTGGAGTAGGAGAGCATGGCCACGTGCGGCTCAACGTTGCCCATGAAGGTGGACCAAGAGTGAGCGGAGGCGATGGCGATCTCGGAGAGCTCGTCAGAAGACGGATTAATGTTGAGGCCGCAGTCGGCGAAGATCAGCGTGCCGTCGGTACCGAACTGCGGGGTGTCGGTGCACATCACGAAGAAGGCCGAGACCAGCTTGGTGCCCGGGGCGGTCTTGAGGATCTGCAGCGCGGGGCGCAGGGTGTCGGCGGTGGAGTGGCAGGCGCCGGAGACCAGGCCGTCGGCGTCGCCCATCTTGACCATCATGGTGCCAAAGTAGGTGGCGTCCATCACCTGGGCGCGAGCCTGCTCGATGGTAACGCCCTTCTTGGCGCGGAGCTCGGCAAACTTCTGCGCGTACTCCTCGTGCTTCTCGGCGTTGCGCGGGTCGATGACGGTGGCGCCGGGAACATCGATCTCGTCGGGGTTGCCCAGGATGACGAGCTTTGCCAGGCCCTCCTCGATGATTTTGTTTGCCGCGACGATGGTACGCGGATCCTCGCCCTCGGGCAGGACGATCGTCTTAAGGTCGGCCTTGGCGGCAGACTTCATACGGTTAAGGAAATCGCTCATGTTACTCCTTGCAAGCGTTTCACTAAGCTCCAGGCGCCCGGCTGTTCACGAATAAACCCGCTGCTAGCGGGTTTACCTTTCAATAATGTACGCCGCGGTGCTTGAGCTTTCCTTGTGTGGCAAGCTCATTATAGGACGCATTAGCGCTATAATCGCTCTGATAAATATGTCTCGAAGAATGTTCGAGAAAAGCCCAGCTAACGAGCCCGTGGCTTTTGACAAGGAGTATCGATGCAGATTACCTCAGGCCTGCCTGAAGGCTTTAACGCCGGCGCGTACGACATGATTGTCGTCGGTGCTGGATATGCCGGTGCCGTTTGCGCCCGCCGTCTTGCCGAGACCATCGGCTATCGTGTTGCCGTTTTGGAGCGCCGTAGCCACATTGCGGGCAATGCCTATGACTGCACTGACGAGGCCGGAATCCTGATTCACGAGTACGGTCCGCATATCTATCACACCTTTAACGAGCGCGTGCACAATTTCCTGTCGCGCTTTACCAAGTGGACGGATTATCAGCACAAGGTGCTCGCCAACATCAACGGTACCCTTATGCCCGTGCCCTTCAACCATGCGAGTCTCAAGCTCGCCTTTGGTGACGAGCGCGGCGAGGAGCTGTATCAGAAGCTCGTGGAGACCTTTGGCAAGGATGTCAAGGTGCCCATTATGGAGCTGCGTAAGAAGAACGACCCGGATCTTGCCGAGGTCGCCGATTACGTCTACGAGAACGTCTTTTTGCATTACACCATGAAGCAGTGGGGCCAGACGCCCGATCAGATCGACCCCTCGATCACCGGCCGCGTTCCCGTCTTTGTGGGCGATGATGACCGCTACTTCCCGCAAGCTCCCTTCCAGGGCATGCCGCAGGAGGGCTACACGGCGCTCTTTGAGCACATGCTCGACCACGACCTGATCGACGTGTTCTGCGACGTGGACGCCCGTGACCTCTTTGAGATCGACGAGACTACCGTCAAGATCGACGGCAAGGTCTATGGTGGCGAGATCGTCTACACCGGTCCACTCGACGAGCTGTTCAACCTCGACTTGGGTGCGTTGCCGTACCGCACGCTCGATATGAAGTTCGAGACGCTCGATATGGACCAGTTCCAGCCCGTGGGCACCGTCAACTACACCACGAGCGAGGACTACACGCGCATCACCGAGTTCAAGAACATGACCGGTCAGGTCCTGCCCGGCAAGACCACCATCATGAAGGAGTACTCCAAGGCCTATACGCCCGGCTCGGGCGAGACGCCGTACTACGCCATTCTTGAGCCCGAGAACCGTGAGCTCTATGAGCGCTATCTTGAGCGCGTCCAGAACCTGACGAACTTCCACCCGGTGGGTCGTCTGGCCGAGTATCGTTACTACGATATGGACGCTGTGACCAATTCCGCCCTCGATCTTTCGGATGAGATTATCGCCTGCCATGCATAAAGTCATAACATTCGGTATTCCCTCGTATAACGCCGCCAAGGACATGGATCATTGCATCGCCTCCATCTTGGAGGGGAGCAATTACGCTACCGATATCGAGATTATCGTGGTGGACGACGGCTCCAAGGACGAGACGGCCGATAAGGCCGATGAGTGGGAGGCACGTTATCCTGGAATCATCCGCGCGGTGCACCAGGAGAATGGCGGTCACGGTATTGCCGTCCTTTCGGGTCTGCGCGAGGCGCAGGGCACCTACTACAAGGTTGTCGACTCGGACGACTGGCTTGACGGCGCTGCCCTTTCGACCATGCTGTCGATTCTGCGTGGCTTTGAGGAGCGCGACCAGCGCGTTGACCTGTTTATCTCGAACTACGTGTACGAGAAGGTTTACGAGGGCACGCATACCGCTATTGGCTACAAATTTGCCCTGCCGCGCAAAAAGATCTTTTCCTGGGATCAGATCGGTCATTTCCGCCTGGACCAGAACCTTCTCATGCACAGCCTGTGCTATCGCACGGATGTGCTGCGCGAGTCCAACCTTCCCATGCCGCCGCACACGTTCTATGTGGACAACATCTACGCCTACGTGCCGCTGCCGCGTTGCAAGACCATGTACTACGCCGACATCGACCTCTACCGCTACTTTATCGGTCGCGAGGGCCAGAGCGTCAACGAGGCAACGATGGTCAAGCGTCTGGACCAGCAGTTCCGTGTTACGCGTATCATGATGGAGTCGTACCACTTGTACAGCGATGTTGGGTCGTCGCGCCTGCGTTCGTACATGATGGGCTACTTCACCATGATGATGGCGATCTGCTCGGTGCTTACCAAGCTTTCCGAGGAAGATTGCGCCGACGAGCGCCTAAAGACGCTGTGGAATGATTTGAAGGCCTATGACGAGCGCATGTATCGTCGTGCCCGCTACGGCGTGGTCGGGTTCTTCACCAATCTGCGCGGTCGTGCCGGTGACAAAACCACACTCGGCCTATACCGTCTTGCCTCAAAGATCTTCAAATTCAACTAGCTGCTGAGTAATCGCTGCTGATAGGTTGACTGGGCCCCTTGGCCTTTAGTTTGCTACTGCGAACAGTCCTGCTCGCGCGGGACTTGTATCAAACTAAAGGCCAAGGGGCCTCTGCTATAAGAATCGATTGTCAGGTTATTTGAATTTGAAGATCTTCGAAGCGCGGTACACAGGGGCCTGGGCTGAAAAGAATTAGGTTGGAAGTC
>CABPXT010000182.1:0-3642 GCA_902461405.1 uncultured Collinsella sp. | reverse complement strand
GAAATTATGACTGCCCCGTGCGTCGCCAGGAAAACATACGGCAGGAGCAGGCTCGCCACCTAAATCGTGCGACGGGCCTCGATGGCGCGCCCGAGCGTAAGCTCGTCGGCATACTCCAGGTCGCCGCCCACGGGCAGACCACTCGCCAGACGCGACACCTCGACGCCCAGCGGCTTGATAGTGCGGGCCAGGTAGCTCGCCGTGGTCTCGCCCTCAATATTGGGGTTGGTGGCGATGATGACCTCGTGGATGTCCTCGTGACCCAAGCGTGCCAGCAGCTCGCGAATGTGCAGCTGCTCGGGGCCAATCTTGTCCATGGGGCTGATCACGCCGCCCAATACGTGGTAGAGACCGTGGTAGCTGCCCGTGCGCTCGATCGCCTGGACGTCGCGCGGCTCGCCCACCACGCAAATGCGAGTGGTGTCGCGCATCGAATCCTGGCAGATGGAGCACTCGTCGGCCGTGGCGTAGTTAAAGCAGCGGCTGCAAAAGTGAACCTCCTGCTTAACCTCCAGGATGGCCTCGGCCAGGCGGCGCGCCTCCTCGGCGTCAGCCTCCAACAGGTAATAGGCGATGCGCTGAGCTGACTTGGGACCAATGCCCGGCAGGCGGCCCAGCTCATCGAGCAATTTTTGCAGGCTATGGTTCGCACTCATATATATGCGCGTCTTAGAACGGCATGCCCGGGATGTTGAGACCGCCGGTGATGGCGCCCATCTGCTTGTTGGCGAGCTCGTTGACGCCGCGAACGGCCTCGTTGACGGCAGCCATAATCATGTCCTGCAGCATATCGACGTCCTCGGGATCGAGCGCATCGGGATCGATGGTGAGGTTGACGAGCTCCATCTCGCCGTTAACGGTCACCTTGACCATGCCGCCGCCGGCAGAGGCGTCGACGGTCTGGGACTTGAGGTTCTCCTGCGCGGCGGCAAGCTGCTCCTGCATCTTGCGAGCCTGCTTCATCATCTGCTGCATGTTCATACCGGCCATGATGGCTCCTTTACGTGCGGCCGCACGCCGAGCTGCAAGGGCAGCCGGAGCACGGCGGGACTTTCAAACTCAAAAATCGTACCACGGCGCGAGGCCAGCGAGCGGGGCGGACACGCCACCTCAGTCGATATACATGTCCTCCAATACAAACCGCACGCAAAGATTATGCAAGGTCGAATTATGCAAGGTTGCATAATATCGCATACTCAATCTAGTAGAGCCGAATCCGGCATTTCATGTGTGCCACTAAATAGCTAAATGCCAAACCGCTGCTCGAGGCGGAGCACATGGCGGCAGGGTATAATTTGATTGTCATAGATAGCAATTTGGAGGTGCCCCATGAATGCCCCCGACGCGCTCCAAAACATCCGCTCAAAACACCCCGTTGCATATGTGGTTCTCTATCTCTTTGTCGGCTGGGCATTGCTGGTTGTCATCACCCATGCTATAGCCTTTGGAGCAGAACTGCTGATAGCCAGCTCGGACCAGCCCATCGTCAAATGGGAGACGACCGATAAGTGCACCGACGGAACCCGAACCATTTACTACAACAGCCCGTCCCTCTACCAAGAGTTCAAGGTCAAGATAAAGGACTCCAAGATTGTCGGTGCCGAACCAGGCGCTTTCTTGACAATCGGAGCAACCCTCGACGCCGAGCAAGTCGAATACACGGACAGCCATGCGGCGTATCGTATCGACCTCAGCATCCTAGGCCGACCGTCACGCACCTGTCTGCTCGAATGCGATATACGCGGCACCACGTTGCACATGTCCGAAATACAGATGCGCCCGGACAAACCCCTGAAGAGTTGGGGATCCTAAGCCCGGCGAGCGACTCTCAACAGTAGAACGATAGCCCGCCAGTTGTTTCTTTCCAACGTTTGCAAATCAGCGCATGGTTAGATGAAACAAACTGCATGATATCGCGTAAATCCCGAGCAGGAATATCGCCCTTGTTATGGGCCAGCTTGCATCCGCCGGAGCGGGTAAGCCATATCTTGGTTGCCTCGGCAGTGGGGCGCTTGACCGCAACGTGAACATGGACAGGTTCGCCGTTCTCCCCCGTCCAGAAGAAGATGATGTACGGCCCGAGTCGAAACAGGCTAGGCATAGACTCGTCCGCCTTCGTAGGCAAAACGCAGGATGAGCGGGGCATTGTTACGCACGAAATCATCGAGTTCTTTGAGGTCCGCTTCGCTAAAGCCCTCGTGTGACACCCAATTGAATGCCGGCAAGATACACTCCGCCGTGTCAAAACCCCAATCGCGCGGGCGCTCCACAACAACCTTCACCGTGTTGTCCTCCCGGACTTCGGAATACGAAACCTGCGTATCGTCCTCAAGGCGGACATATTCCCACATCATAAGCTCGCTCCGTTCAAAGGGTTCTCTTCTTGAGCAGTATCCCCGCCTGCGCAGCTACTCTACCGGTTTGAAGATGGTGGCCTGACCGAAGACGCTGCGGATGAGGTCTTTGGCCTCGTCCTCGGTCTGCGGGATGCTCGGGGCTGCGCCCTGGTGGCCGAAGGGGCTGCCGGCGCCGGGGTTGGACTCCCAGGGAGCTGCAGGAGCGTCCTCCTCTTTGGGGGCAGTTGCAGCAGGCTTGGGCGCGGACGCCGCACCCGGCACGTCGAACGGAGGAAGATCGTCCCCGCTCGCATCGCCGGCAAAGCCGCCGACCATAGCGTCGTCGTAGGGCACCTGCTCGGATTCCCACGGCGCGGGCTGCGCGACAGGCTGAGCCTTGGGGGCAGCCGAGCGCTCGAGCGCACGGGGTGCGGGCTCGGTCGGGAGCTTACCCGTGGCAGGAGCGCCGGCGGGGTTGTCGGAGCGTAGCCAGGGGGCTTTGCCCAGGTCAGACGACTTGGGCGCGGGCGAGACGGGCTTGAGCGCGGGGACCGGAGCAGCCGGTTTGGACGCCGCGGGCTTAGGCGCCGACGGGGTCGATGCCGCTACCGGCGCCGCTTGCTGCTGCGGCGCGCTGGCACTCGAGGACACAGGGGCCGCCGAGGACACGGGTTGCGGGTCCGCAGATGCCGCAGCCCGTGCAGATGGAGAATGCTCCTCATGTTGAGGAGCCGGCGTGCCACCCCCATCCAGGACATAGTCGACGGCACGACGACCGAAGACCGCGCAGACCGTCGGCAGGACCACCGACTGCGTATCGGCGCGACCGAGCATCTTAATGGCAAAAGTCGAACCCGCGGGGAACGAGACCGTGAGCTTGGAGCCGTCGTCGGCCGTGGCGCGGGCGTTGAGCAAAAGCCCTGCGTAGGAAGCCTGATGCGCCTTGACACGCTCGACAACCTCGGCCCATTTGCGCTGCAGCTCTCCGGCATCCTCGACCGCGGGCGTCTCGGCAGCACCAGCGGCGGCAACCTGGGCGGCATTGTTGGACTGGGGCTTAGGTGCCGCAGCGGCGGCAGGCGCGGAGGCCGCAACGGGCCGAGGCGTCGGCGCCGGCACAGACGGAGGTGCAGGCGCTGCAGGCTTGGAAGCCGACACGGACGCAGCACGAGACGCCGGCTGGGCCGCCGGAGCGGCAGCACCACGATCCCAAGGCATACCGCCCTGGCGCGCGGACGTAGCAGCAGGGGCAGCAGATGCCGCCGGAGCGGCCGGTCGCGCCCCCGCGGGAAGCGGCGTGTGCTGA
>CABPXT010000181.1:0-3647 GCA_902461405.1 uncultured Collinsella sp. | reverse complement strand
GGCTCGTACGGCGAGGCGGGCACGCTTGCGCCGCCAATACCGTTCTTGCCGTGGATAAGCGTGGTGGACGCCGGCGGCGTGTAGGGTTCGGTCGCCTTCATGGGACGATCGGCGCCCAGGTACACCGGCACCTCGGGACGACCCAACAGGTCGAGCACCGCCAAGCAGTTGTGCGCCGACTGCTCGACGCGCACGTTGCCAAAGCACGTGGTGATGCCGACGAGCTCCACCTCGGGGCTCGCGATGGCATAGGCAAGCGCCATAGCATCATCCACACCCATATCCAGATCAAGGATCAGCTTCTTGGTTGCCATTGTTCTACTCCGCTTCTCCGTCTACATCCAAACCGTCTAAACCAAACTTGTGCTCGACTTCCGCACGCGTGGGAATTGATTGCTGAGCGCCCAGGCGCGACACCGTCACCGCCGAGGCGCGAGCGCCCGCCGCCATGCACTCAAAGAGCGGCAGGCCCTCCAGACGAGCTGCAGCAAGCGCGCCAATAAATGTATCGCCCGCGGCCGTCGTATCGACCACCACGCTCGAAAGCGCCGGCATGCGCAGCGGCTCACCGCCATCGCCGAGCGTAACCGAGCCGGCGCCGCCCAGCGTGATGACCGCAGCCCCGGCGCCCTTATCGAGCAGCGCATTGAGCGCGGCGACGCAGCTCGCATCATCTGTGGGCAGAATGCCCATCAGCACCTGGCACTCGGTCTCGTTGGGGCAGACCAGGTCGACCGCAGGCCACGCTCCTGCCGGCAGGTCGCAGGCGGGCGCCGGGTTAAAGATCGTATAGAACCCCAGCTCGTGAGCGCAAGAAAGCGCCGCGGCCGTTGCTGCAAGGTCACATTCGCCCTGGGCAATAAAGACGCTTCCGGCAGCCGGGGCAATCTCGCTGGCATCGCCGTCGAGCTCGTCGGCCACCAAGCGCCTCAGTGCGCGGGCAACGTCCTCGCCCGCAAGCGCATGGTTGGCGCCCGGCGACAGCACGATGCGGTTGTCGCTCTCACAGCGAATGATAGTCGCGGTACCGGTCTCCACGTCATCGCGACGCGCCACAAACTCAACGCCCACGCCGGCATCCTGGAGCCCTGCCACAAGCGCATCGCCAAAGGTATCGCGCCCAACAGCGCCAATCATGCACGTGCGCGCACCCATGCGCGCAGCGGCAACGGCCTGATTGGCTCCCTTACCGCCGGCGTTGGTGATAAAACCGCTGCCACCGACGGTCTCGCCCGCGCGCGGCATGCGCTCGCACGCCACCGAAAGGTCCATGTTCATGCTGCCGAACACCGCAACGATGCTGTGATCCGCCATGGAAACCTCCTCGTCTTCAGGCTTTGCGCCCACCGTCGACCAACGATTGTGCACTCTCGCACCCCCTATAACTTTAGTTCACTTTGATGTGGACGCGCGCTTGAGCTTGCGCCAGCAGCAAGCATTCACAGGGGCAGGCAGCTACAATGAATACGTGCTGATTATTCTCGTCATTGGATGATGTTTTATGGAACAATTCTCGCAATCGGGCTCGCGCGGTCGACGCCGCACGGGCAACGAGCCGGCGCCGCACGAACGCGTGAAGGGCGAGCGCCGTGCCAACGAGCCGCGACGCACCGCGAGCCCCCATCGCGCTTCTGCCAACAACGCGGGCCGCGCCAACACTCCCGCCGCGGAGCAGACGCCTGCTCGCCCCAAGTCCCGCTACATCCCTGCGCTCGACGGTCTGCGCACGCTTGCCGTCGTCGCGGTGGTGCTCTATCACCTCAACCTCACGTGGGCTCAGGGCGGCCTGCTTGGCGTCACGATCTTCTTTGTGCTTTCGGGCTATCTGATCACGCGCTTGCTGCTCAACGAAGTCGCTAAGACCGGCCGTATCGACCTTAAGAGCTTCTGGATTCGCCGCATCCGTCGCCTGGTCCCCGCCGTGGTGACCGTTGTGGTTGTAACCTGTGCGCTGTGCACCGTCTTCAACCACGTGATGCTCACCAAGATGCGTCCCGACATTCTGCCGTCGCTGCTGTTCTTTAACAACTGGTGGCAGATTATGCAGGACGTCTCGTACTTCAACGCCCTGGGCGACCCCTCGCCGCTTACGCACTTTTGGTCGCTCGCCATCGAGGAACAATTCTACCTGGTTTGGCCACCGCTGCTGTTTGCCATGGTGTCCATGCATGTGAGCAAACCCAACACGCGCCGTGTGGTCCTGGGACTCGCAGCGGTATCCGCCCTTGCCATGATGGTGCTCTACAACCCCGCCGCCGACCCCAGCCGCGTGTACTACGGCACCGACACCCGCGTCTTCTCGCTGCTGCTGGGCGCCTGGATGGCCTTTATCCCCGATCGCGACCTGGCGCCGGTGTGTCTCGCTCATCGTTTGGGGCTCAATCGCCTGGCTGGCGCCGCCAAGCACGGCAAGAACGCCGAGGGCAAGCCTAGCGAGAAGGTCGACAACGCAGCCGAGACCGTCCCGGCACAGCCGAGCGCCCTCGTGCGCTTTTGGTCCTCGCCCGCATCCATCGATGTGTTGGGCGTCGTGGGTCTGGTTGGCCTTGCCGCCATGGTCGCGCTCACCAACGGCTACACCGCGTTCCAGTATCGCGGCGGCACGCTGCTATGCTCCATCCTCACGCTCATGGTCATCGCGGCCTGCGTGCAGCCCCAGGGAATGGTTGCCCGCGCACTGTCCGCCGAGCCGCTCGTGTGGGTTGGCAAGCGCTCGTACAGCATCTACCTGTGGCACTATCCGCTACTGTTGCTCATGAACCCGGTCGCCAACATCAACGATACGCCGTGGTGGCAGTACATTTTGCAGGTGTTGTTGGTGGTCGCCGTAGCCGAATGTTCATATCGCTTTATCGAGACGCCGTTTAGAAAGGGCGCCTTTGGGCACACCGTATCCGAGTTCCGCGACGGCACCACCACGCCCGCCAACTGGGTGCGCGCGCATATTCCCGTGTGCGCCACTTGCGGGATCGTGCTTGTTATCGCGCTGGGCGGCCTGATCTTTGTGCCGGAGACCTCCGCACTGAGCGGTGAGGGCGCCGAAGTCCTCAACAAGGAAGCAAAAAACACCGCGCCCACCGACCAGCAGGCGGCCGACGACACCGACAAGGACAACGACGGCTTCCCCGATGGCTCCTACGACCTGTTGATGATCGGTGACTCCGTGTCGCTGCGCGCCGTTGATTCCTTTGACGGCGTGTTCCCGCACAGCCATATCGATGCCGAAAAGGGCCGCCAGTTTGATGCGGGCCGCGCGACATTTGAGGGCTATCTCCAACAGAACCTTGCCGGCAAGATTGTGGTCTTTGCACTGGGCACCAACGGCTTGGTAACCGACGACCAGATCGACGCCATCATGACCGATGCAGGAGATAAGCGTATTGTGGTGTTTGTGAACACGCGCAGCCCGCAGCCGTGGGTTGGCTCTACCAACCAGGCCATCGCCAACGCTGCTACGCGCTACAAGAACGTGCGCGTTATCGACTGGTACGGATACAGTGCCAATCGCAACGACCTGTTCGATGGCGATGGCACGCACCTGTCGACCACTGGCGTGACTGAGTACCTCAACTTGATCCACGATGCAGTCAAGAAGGACCTGCCCGTGCATCCCGAGGATCACGTCAACGATCCGCAGCCGGCGGCCG
>CABPXT010000180.1:0-3656 GCA_902461405.1 uncultured Collinsella sp. | reverse complement strand
GGCCCTTGCGGCGTAGTCGCTATTTATTCAGTCCAAGTTTCGGGGCGCAGTTCACAGGCACCTTTGTGGTGGTTTTTGTTTTAGGCCGAGGGGAAGGCCTTGGCGGCAGTGCCTATCCTCGGCTTTTGCATAGTCTCGATCTGTAACACCAGGCCAGCGAAAATGGCTCTAACTGTTACAGATTTAGATGAACCGTTCGGCCGTCAGCCCAACGTCTTGATCTGTAACACCAGGCGGCATATTTGGTCTCTAACTGTTACAGATTGAGATGCGGCGTGGGCGGCCGGCACAATATCTCGATCTGTAACAACTGCAGGGCTCAACGGACTCCAGCTGTTACAGATTGAGACAAAACGACCGGGCAAGTCCCAAACCACCACAAAGGTGTCTGCCCCATCGTGGTGGTTTGGGCGGCCGGCATAGAAAAAGTCCCCGCCGGGCGTGTGCTCGACGGGGACTTTGCCGTTTGATGGCTAGCACTGCAGGTGATTACTCGCCCAGCAGGCTCTTGGTGATGGAAGCGGCGGCCTTCTTGCCGGCGCCCATCGCCAGAATGACCGTAGCGGCACCGGTGACGATGTCGCCGCCGGCCCAGATGCGGGGATCGGTGGTCTGGCCGGTCTCCTCGTCGGCAACGATGTAGCCCCACTTGTTGAGCTCCATCTTGCCGCCGATCTTCTTTGCGAAGGGGTTGGCGTTGGTGCCGATAGCCGAGATAGCGACGTCGCAGGGGATCTCCTCGATGGCGCCCTCGATGGGCACCGGGCGGCGACGGCCGGACTCGTCAGGCTCGCCGAGCTCCATCTTCTGGACCTTGACGGCGCACACGGAGCCGTCTTCGCCAGCGACAAACTCGAGCGGGGAGACGAGCGGCAGAACCTCGACGCCCTCGGCCTTAGCATGGTGCAGCTCGGCGCGACGGCAGGGCATCTCGTCCTCGGTACGACGGTAGGGCTTCGTCGCTATCTCGGCCCCCAGACGCTTGGCGGTACGGACGGCGTCCATGGCCACGTTGCCGCCACCAAAGACGACGACGTTCTTGCCGTGCTTGGTGGGGGTGTCGTACTCGGGGAACTTGTTGGCCTTCATCAGGTTCACGCGGGTGAGGTACTCGTTAGCGAAGAAGACGTTGGGCAGGTTCTCGCCGGGGACGTTGAGGAACTTGGGCAGGCCTGCGCCGGTCGCCACGTAGATGGCGTCGAAGCCCTGCTCGAACAGCTCCTCGGCCGTGGCCATATTGCCCACGACGGAGTTGTACTCAAACTTGACGCCCATGTCCTCCAGGCCGTCAATCTCGCGCTTGACGACTGCCTTGGGCAGACGGAACTCGGGGATGCCGTAGACCAGCACGCCGCCGCCGGTGAAGAAGGCCTCAAAGACGGTAACGTCAAAGCCGTTACGGGCGAGCTCGCCGGCGCAGGTGATGCCGGACGGGCCGGAGCCGACGACAGCGACCTTCTTGCCGTTCTTGGGGGCCATCTTGGGCGTGGAAGCGAGCTCGGGGCGGTCACCCAGGAAGCGCTCGAGCTGGCCGATGGCCACGGGCTCGGACTTCTTACCACGGATGCACTTGCCCTCGCACTGGTTCTCCTGCGGGCAGACGCGGCCGCAGATGGCGGGAAGCATGGAGTCCTCGCGGATGGTATCGAGAGCGCCGCCGAAGTCCTTCGCGCGGATCTGCTCGATAAAGCGGGGGATGTTGATGTTGACGGGGCAGCCCTCAACACAGAACGGCTTCTTGCAGTTGAGGCAGCGCTCGGCCTCGGCCAGCGCCATCTCCTCGGTGAAGCCCTTGTCGACGGGGCGGAAGTCGCAGGCGCGCTCGGCAGCCGGCTCCTCGTTATCGGGGGTGCGGGGCGACTTCATATCGGCAACGAAACGACCGTTAACTAGTGGCATGCGCAGCTCTTTTCCTCATAAGCCTTGAGGGACTCGCCCTCTTCGGAACGGTAAGCGGCCTGGCGGGCACGAAGGTCATCCCAGTCGACCAGGGTGGCATCGAAGTCGGGGCCGTCGACGCAAGCGAACTTGGTCACGCCGCCCACCTCGACGCGGCAGCAGCCGCACATGCCGGTGCCGTCAACCATGATGGGGTTGAGGGACGCGGTAATGGGGGTGTCGTACTTCTGGGCGGTGAGGGTCGAGAACTTCATCATCGGAACGGGGCCGACGCAGAAGACCTGGCTCACGGCCTTGTCCTGCAGCAGGCGCTCCAGCGGAGCGGTGACAACGCCCTGCTCGCCGTAGGAGCCGTCATCGGTGGTGATATGGATGTGGTCCTCGTCGAGGAGCTCGCGGAACTGGTCCTCCATGAGCAGGAGGTCCTTGGTGCGGGCGCCCATGATGGCGTGGACCTCGTGGCCGGTCTCGACCAGGTGCTTGGCGACCGGGAAGGCAATTGCCAGGCCGACGCCGCCGCCAATGACGGCGCAGGGGCCCTCGGCCATCTCGGTGGGAACGCCCAGCGGGCCCACGACGTCGCGCAGTGACTCGCCGGCCTCATAGGTGGAAAGCATCTCGGTGGTCTTGCCGATCACCATGAAGATGAACTCGACCCAGCCCTCGTCACCGTTCCAACCAGCTAGGGTAAACGGGACGCGCTCGCCCGTCTCGTTGGCGCGAACCATGAGGAACTGTCCAGCGTGCGCATGCTTGGCGATTGCGGGCGCCTCGATGCGGAACTTGAACACCTTCTCCGAGAACTGCGTCTTCTCCAGGATCTTATACATAGAACCCCTCTCTTGTTAGGGCCGCCGAACCGTGCCTCCACGGAAATGGACGGTAGCCCGAGTAAAACCGTACGCGCACAGGCGTTGTGCAGACATACGGTGCAAATTATACCCTCATGGACATGCTGTTTACGTGTGTCTTCGGCGGTTGGGAAAAGGGTTTATCCACTTCGACCTACCAAATAGGGATAGGTTTATTTTGGTCGGTTTTATCAGGCAAAACGGCAAAGGGGGCCGGCCTCGGGTTGTGATGAGGCCGGCCCCCTTTGGGGTGTTATGCGTGTATGGCAGCGCGGGGTTTATTGCGATGCGGCCACCGGGGCGTTTCTGTAGATAAAACCTGCCAAAATAAACATCCCTAAATGGTAGGTTTTAGTGCTTGCCGTTGGAGGAAGCGGCGCCGTTGACGTGGTCGCGGGCATAGATCACGCCGTGCACGATGGCGAGGCCCGCGGCGTCGGCCGCGCGGGCGCAGGTGTCCTGGAAATTCTCGGCCTCGCGGGCACGCAGCTGCTTGAGCACGTAGTCGGCCACGGCCATCTTGCCGGGAGGGTTGCCGATGCCGGTGCGGATACGGCTAAAGTCGCGGCTGCCCATCTTGTCGATGATGGAGCGCAGGCCGTTGTGACCGGCATGGCCTCCGCCCACCTTGACGCGCACGTCACCGGCGGGAATGTCGAGCTCGTCGTGGATGACGAGCAGCTCCTCGGCCTTGATCTTGTACTCGCGGCAGAGCTTGGAGATGGGGCCACCCGAGGTATTCATATACGACTGCGGCTTGACCAGCACGATCTGGCGCTTGCCACCCTCTTCCTCGGGATCGTTGATGTTGATGAGTGCGACCTCGGCGCCGGCCTGGTTTTTCCAGTACGTGACACCGGCCTGACGGGCCAGCTCATCGATCGCCTTAAAGCCGGCGTTGTGGCG
>CABPXT010000179.1:0-3725 GCA_902461405.1 uncultured Collinsella sp. | reverse complement strand
GGACAGATAGCCTCAGGCCTCCGGCCGTTGGGACGCCTGCCACGCAGGAGGGTGGCGGCATCATCTCCGTCTACGGCATCCAGATCGCTGCTGCCAACTATCAGCAGTCCGTCCTGCCGATCATCCTTTCGGTGCCTGTCCTCTACTTCGTCGAGAAGTTCTTTAAGAAGGTCATGCCCGACGTGCTCTCCACGGTCTTCACGCCGTTTTGCACCATGATCGTTACCATCCCCATCGCCTTCATCGTCCTCGCCCCCATCGGCAACGAGATCGGTACGCTGATCGCTAACGCGCTCTTCGGCCTTGCTGATCTTGGCGGCATCGGTATTCTGATCGTCATGGCCGTCCTCGGCGCCTTCTGGCAGCTCTTCGTGGTCTGCGGCATGCACATGCCCGTCATCCTGCTCGCCCAGGTTCAGATCATCGCTGCCGGTTACGATCCCTTCGTCTTCGTTTCCACCAACTGCGCTATGGCCGCTGTCTGGGGCTGCGCCTTCGGTGCCTTCCTCAAGATGAAGAACCCCGACGAGAAGTCTCTCGCCATCGGTTACGTCATCTCCGCCATCGCCGGCGGCGTCACCGAGCCCGCGCTCTTCGGCATCCTCATGCGCTTCCGTCGCACCATGTTTGGCATGTTCATCGGCGGTGCTATCGGCGCTGTGTTCTCCGGCCTCATGGGGGTTACCTACTACCTCGCAGGCGGTGCCTCCAACTTCCTGGTCTTCACCAACTACCTGCAGGGTGGCCAGATGAACACCGTCTGGGCTATCGTTGGTATGGCAATCTCCTTTGTCATCGCCGCTGCCGTCGTCTTTGTCTCCGGCTTCTCCAAGGAGGAGCTCGCCGAGATGGAGGCCTAAGGCCAAACCGTTCGGTCGCATAAGACCTCACCTACACGACAGGGCCCCGTCAGGCGTAAGCCCGGCGGGGCCCTTCTTGCAAGGTAGACTGATGGAGGCGGGTGAGATTCGCCCGCGAGGGTTTGCCAAGCGCCGGGGGCTTTCGCGCGGGGTTATCGCGAAAGCCCCCGGCGGTTCGCAAATCCTTTATCAAACGAAAGGACATGCAGATGAGTTTGGGAAAGCTGACCGTCAACGGTCGCCAGGACGGCTTTTTGTGCGAGGGCAAACCGTTCTTCTGGTTTGCCGATACGTGCTGGAGCGCATTTACGAGCATCGCCGAGGACGACTGGGATTACTACCTGACCCGCCGTGCCGAGCAGGGCATGAATGCACTGCAGATCAACACGTTGCCGCAGTGGGATCGCTGCTGTCCCGACCTGGGCATTTGGCCCTATGCCAGCGAGGATGGCGTGCACTTTGATTGGTCCTGCCCCAACCAGGCGTATTGGGATCGTGCCGCCGCCATGTGCCGTGCTGCCGTCGAGCACGGCATCCGTCCGGCGCTCGTGCTTATGTGGTGCAACTACGTGCCCGGTACCTGGGGTGCCAAGATCGCCGAGCGTTGCGGCGCCGAGGTTATGCCGCGTGAGGAGGTCCGTGCCCACGTTGCCCGCGTCGTCGAGAACTTGGGCGAGTTCGACCCCGTCTACGTGGTGACGGGTGATACCGATTTTGCCGGCGACGAGACGATCGCCTATTACGAGGACGCGCTCGACGAGGTCGTCAAGCGTGCGCCCGAGGCGCTGCGCACCATGCATATCAACCGCGGCAATCGCACCATTCCGGCGCAGTATCTGGACCGTCTGGACTTTTATATGTTCCAGCCCGGCCACAACTACGAGGGCCAGCCCGAGGCATGGCGTCTGCCGCAGGACTTTATCGCCAACTACCCTAAAAAGCCGATGGTCAACTCTGAGCCTTGTTACGAGCAGATGGGTGCGTCGCGCAATGTGTACTGGCGCTTCACCGCGCAGGATTGCCGCGCGAGCGTATGGTCGTCGATTCTTGCCGGCGCCAGTGCCGGCGTAACTTACGGCGCACACGGCGTTTGGAACTGGCAGACATCGCGCAGCCAAGGCTCGGTGCTGGGCGAGGGCTTCGACATGCCGTTCCGCTGGCAAGAGTGCCTGCAGTTTGCGGGCGTGTGGGACTTTGGCGCGATTGAGCATGTGCTTGCCGGCCTGGGTGCCACGGCTGCCGACGACGCGCTTGCCGTGGTTCCGGCGCAGGAGCTGCTCGATGACGCGCGCGAGGCCATTCGTGTGGCGCGCGTTGGCGATCGCGTCGTCACGTACCTGCCGCGCACCACGGCGCTCAAGTTTAAGCTCGACGGCGCGCGCGGCTGGACGGCGACGGTCCTCGACATGGAGGACAAGCGCATCGCCAAGCTGCCCGTCCGCGATAACGGTGACGGCACCGTGCGCGTGGCTCAGCATCCCTTTGAGCACGACGCTCTGGTGATCCTGGCCCCCGGGCGCTAACGGCTCTTCTCCAATATTTACAGCCCAGTCCCTTTCATTAGGCTGCGACGGAATGGTTCCTGCATGACGGCTTTAAGCTGCCAAGGGGAGCCATTCCGCCACGCTCATTGGGGACGTACTTAAATGAGTGCTTAAATGAGTGGCAGTTGGGGACACTCTTTGTCGAGCTGCAAGCCGCGCGCGCCCCTTCTGGGTCATGCGGCTCAAAATCGCGGCGTCATGCGGACGGCTGGGGTCGAATTTACAGTATTTCGAGCTCGGCTTCGATATTGAGATTGGTTCTTTATTAAAATGGTGTTCCGGACAACAAAGCGGGTGGGGGTTACCATGAGGGACCTGGGAGACACAACCGCATATTTGCGCCGGGGCATGCGGGAGATTCTGTGCCTAGCGCTGTTCTTCTTCACGTTTTTGGCGTGCGAGTATCTCTTTGATGCGCGCATGGTCGAGTTCGTGCCATCGAGTGAGGTCGTCATCTACGAGAGCATCGTTGTCGGCGCGAGCGTGATTGGCTTTTTCGTGCGCCCATTTCTGTACTATCGCTGTCCCCAGACGATCGATGCGACGAGCGATATTACGGGCGTGCTGTTGGTATCGGCGTTGCTGCTGATGATTATGGCAGTGCGGTTTGAGGTAGTAATTGCCGGCGGCCTGGTGGCGTGCTGCGCCCTGGGCTATTGCGGATCGACCGCCCATGCCAATCTTGCGCGGCGTTTTGCGCAGACGCCCTGCCTGGCGCGCGCCGTGGCGGTTTCCTATGCTGTGGGCATTTTGGTGCAGGTGCTCAACCATATGGTGATGCCTGCGGGCATTCCCCAGCAGTCTGTTCTCATTGCCTGTGCGATTGCGCTGGTGGGGCTGCTTCACGGTGTCCGCCGCGCTAAATTGCGTGATGAGCCTGCGCCCGAGTTCGAGGTCGAGATTGCCGAGCTATCGGTCGATGCGTCGGAGCGTGGCGCCAGGTGGCACGATGACCCCGAGGCAAAGGTAGCCTTTCAGGGTGCCGTGGTGCGTCTGACGGTGGCGACCGCTTGCCTCACCGGCGTGTTCGCGGCCCTCAATGCCGGCCTTACGACCTCGCATGCCGCTGGCGCTATCGATCTGGGCGACTGGCCGCGCTTGCTGCTGGTTGTGAGCGCCCTTGCCGCCGGCGTCCTGTATGACCTGCGTGGGCGTTCGTATATGAATATCATCATGACGTGCGCCGCCATGCTGTCCACGCTTTCGTTCTTTGTACTTATCACCGATGGCAACGGTGGCAACACGCTTGCCGCCACGATTATCTTTGGCTCTGTTAGACCAAGGTTGACATAAAAACGATGTCACCGCGAGGCGGTACCCT
>CABPXT010000178.1:0-3736 GCA_902461405.1 uncultured Collinsella sp. | reverse complement strand
GTCGATGATCGTGGGCGAGCTCCGTGGCGAGCGCGTCGACGTCATCCTGTGGGATGCCGATCCTGCCGTCTACGTCGCCAACGCCCTGTCGCCCGCTAAGGTCACCCGCGTCCTCATCGACGAGGAGAAGGCCTACGCCGGCGTCATCGTCCCCGACGACCAGCTGTCCCTCGCTATCGGCAAGGAGGGCCAGAACGCCCGCCTCGCCGCGCGCCTGACCGGCTGGCACATCGACATCAAGTCCGAGACGCTTGCCGCCGACATCCTCAAGAACGTTCCCGTTCACGAGGAGCCCGCCGCCGACCTGATCGGTGACGAGGAGGACGAGGACGTCCGCCGCTGCGAGTATGTGTCCGAGGACGGCATCCAGTGCCGCAACCAGGCTCGTCCCGGCTCCCGTTTCTGCGGTGTCCACGACACCGACGCCTTCGATGATGCGGAGGACCTGATCTAGCGCGCGGTCGCGCCGGGCAGGTCCCGGCGCATCTCCCACGCTCGTTCAGTCTCTAGGCACCCAAGGTGCCAGAAAGGGTAGGTGAAGTCATATGGCAAAAGTCCGTGTGTCCACCCTGGCCAAAGAGTTCGGCATGACCTCCAAGGAACTGATGGGTCATCTCGCCGATATGAAGATTCCCGCTAAGTCCGCTTCCTCCACTTTGGAGGACGCCTATGTCGCCATGGTCCGCAAGCAGCTCGCCTCGGTGATCGAGGCCCGCGCTCAGGAAGTCGAGGCCGCCAAGCAGGCCGAGGAGCAGGCAGCTGCTGCCGAGGAAGCCGCCCGCGCCGCCGAGGCCGAGCGCGAGCGCATCGCCGCCGAGAAGGCACGCGAGGAGGAGCGCCGCCAGTTTGCCGCAGCCCAGGCTGCCGAGGAGGCTGCCCGCGCCGAGGCCGAGGCCAAGAAGAAGGCCGAGCAGGAGCGCCTTGCTCGCGAGAAGGAGGAGGCCGCCCGCGAGGCCCAGCGCCGCGCCGTTCCCGCTTCCGACTCCGGCTCGCGCTTCCGTTCGCTGCTCGACCAGATCGCCGCACAGGAGACCGTGCTCAAGGAGAAGAAGGACGCCGAGGACAAGGCCAAGGCCGAGCGTGCCGCCGAGCGCGGTAACCGTCGTGGCGGCAACAACGACCGCCGCGGAGGCCGTCGTAACGATCGTAACGCCTCCGACAGCAACTCCGAGCGCAACGCCTCCGAGAGCCGTCCGCACAGCCATCGCACCAACGCCAGCAACAACGTCGCTGCCGGCATGGACTTCCCCAACCCCGATAAGCAGGGCAAGGGCAAGAAGCGCAAGGGCGGTCACAACAACGAAGAGGACCACTATAGCCGCATGGCTCGCGAGGCCGAGGAGTACAGCCGCGAGAAGGTGCTCGAGGAGGCTCGTGCTGCCGTCGAGGAGGCCTCTCGTGAGTCCACCGGTCGCCGCAAGAAGCGCAAGGAGAAGCGTGAGCGCGAGGCTGCCAAGGCTCAGGAGGAGCGCAAGATTGAGGAGGCATTGGCCCAGGGCGTGAACCCCGAGGAGCTCGATGCCATCAAGGTCTCCCAGGGCGTTACCGTCCAGGAGCTTGCCGAGGCGCTCGACGTTCCGGCCAACGACATCATCAAGCGCCTGTTCCTGCTGGGTACGCCGCTCACCATGACGCAGTCCATGTCCGACGACCTCGTCGAGCTCGTTGCCGACGACTTGGGTCGTCAGATCAAGATTATCACCCCCGAGGAGGAGAACACCTTCTCGTTCTACGACGATCCCGCCGACCTTAAGCCGCGCGCACCGGTCGTCACCGTCATGGGCCACGTCGACCACGGCAAGACGTCGCTGCTCGACGCCATCCGTCACACCGGCGTTGCTGCCGGCGAGGCGGGCGGCATTACGCAGGCCATCGGTGCTTCGCAGGTCATGATCAACGACCGCAAGATCACCTTCATCGATACCCCCGGTCACGCCACCTTTACGGCTATGCGTGCCCGTGGCGCCAAGGTGACCGACATCGTCATTCTGATCGTGGCTGCCGACGACGGTGTCATGCCCCAGACGGTCGAGTCGATCAACCACGCCAAGGCCGCCGGCGTACCCATCGTTGTCGCCGTCAACAAGATCGATAAGCCCGGCGCCAACCCCGACCGTGTGCGTCAGGAGCTCACCGAGTACGGTGTCATCCCCGAGGAGTGGGGCGGACAGAACATGTTCGTCAACATCTCGGCCAAGCAGAAGATCGGTATCGACGATCTGCTCGAGACCGTGCTGCTCCAGGCAGATGTGCTCGAGCTCAAGGCCAACCCGGACACCTTTGCCTCCGGCAACGTCCTCGAGGCCAAGCTCGACAAGGGCCGCGGCTCGGTCGCTACTGTGCTCGTGACCCGCGGTACCCTGCACGTGGGCGATACGCTTGTCGCCGGCCTCACCTACGGCCGCGTCCGCGCCATGCTCGACCCCAAGGGCCGCGCCGTCACCGAGGCCGGTCCCTCCGACGCCGTCGAGATTTTGGGCCTGCAGTCCGTGCCCAACGCCGGTGACGAGTTCCGTGTGTTCGAGGACGAGCGCGAGGCTCGCGCCCTTGCCGACGAGCGTTCGCTCAAGGCCCGTATCGAGGAGCAGAGCCGCGTCAAGCACGTCACGCTCGAGAACCTCTTCGAGACCATTGCCGACGCCGAGGTCAAGGAGCTCAACCTGATCATCAAGGCCGACGTCCAGGGTTCCATCGAGGCCCTTCAGGACTCGCTCGACAAGATGGATCAGTCCGAGGTTCGCATCAACACGATCCACTCCGCCGTTGGTGCCATCAACGAGACCGACGTCGTTCTGGCCGACGCCTCCAACGCCATCATCATCGGCTTTGGTGTCCGTCCCGACGGTAAGGCCCGCTCCGCTGCCGAGCGCGAGGGCGTCGAGATCCGTTGCTACGACGTCATCTACAAGTGCCTCGAGGAACTCGACGCTGCCCGTATCGGCATGCTTAAGCCCACCGAGGTCGAGGTCTCCACGGGTACCGCGACCGTCCTGGACACCTTCAAGGTGCCCAAAGTCGGTATCGCCGCCGGTGTCCGTGTCGAAGAGGGCGAGATCGCCGCGACCGATTCCGTGCGTCTGGTGCGCGACGGCATCGTGGTCTTCAACGGCAAGATCGCCTCGATGCGCCACTACAAGGACGAGGCCAAGAGCCTCAAGAGCGGTTCCGAGGGCGGCATTGGCCTGGAGAACTTCCAGGACATCAAGCCCGGCGACCAGATCGAGGGTTACCGCATCGACCAGGTTGCCCGTACCGAGTAGGGGGTAGCGCTATGAAGCAAACGCAGGCAACCCGCCGTCTGGGCGAGCAGCTTCGCGAGAAGCTCGGTTATATCCTGCTCTTTGAGGTTTCCGATCCGCGTCTCGACCTGGTTACTTTGACCGCGGTCGAGGTCGCGGTGGACCGTTCGTTCGCGCGTGTGTTCGTGTCGTGCGATGCGTCGCACGAGGCTCTTGGCGGTCGGGGGGGGTTTTGGTGTCGGGCGGTGGGAGCCGCTACGACGAGGTCATGGAGGCGCTCGCAAGCGCTAAGGGCCGTATTCGCAGCCTGTTGGCTCGCTCGCTCGATTGGCGTGTTACGCCCGAGCTCGATTTTCGCATCGATCGCTCGACCGATGAGGCCGAGCGCATCACGCGTGCGCTGGAAAACGTTCCCGCCACGCTTGCGATCGAAAAGGACGAGGACGGCTATCCGATAGCGGATGCCGCCCAGGGGGCAGCCTTTGATGACTAATTCC
>CABPXT010000177.1:0-3755 GCA_902461405.1 uncultured Collinsella sp. | reverse complement strand
CTGGTGATCTCCGCCTTGAGAGGGCGGCGTCCTAAACCGCTAGACGAACGGGCCACATGACATCTGCACTGCCGTGCTGCGAGGAAATATATTACGGGACAAAAAACGACAGCGCAAGAAGAAATTCCAAATTGCCGAAAAAATGTCGGCAGGTTATGGAACACGCAGGTAAACTGGGTAGCTAATTCAAGTTGAGATGGACCAAAAGAGCTTCGCGCTCGTTGGAAATGTTGTCTTCGATCACGGCGTCGAGGGCGGAGTTGAGTAGTTGGCCTAGCTCGGGCCCCGGCTTCACACCGGCGCGGATCAGGTCGCCGCCGTTGATGGCGAGCATCTTGAGCGTATAGGGCTCCCCCGCCTCCAGTAGCTCGTGCGCCATCGCGCGCATCTCCTCAATCGTCTCGACGTAATAGAAGCACGAGGGGGCCTTGCCGAGCGTATCGGCACGCTTAAGATCCATGAGCTCGTCCATCAAACGCGGCGTGTCGACGCCCTCGCCCGAAAGCGCGCGCATCATATTGAGCAGGCAGGAGCGCTCGGGGCGCAACGGCTTGTCGTGATATTTGATGAGCAGGCACACGTCGCGCACCAGGTCGTGCGAGAGCGCCAGGCGATCCATAATGACGCGCGCTTTCTTGGCGCCGAGCTCGGGATGACCGTAGAAGTGTCCGCTGCCGGCGTGATCGACCGTGAAACACTCGGGCTTGGACACATCGTGCAAAAACGCCGCCCACATAAGGCTCGACGAGGGCGCGACGCCGCCGCACAGCGCAAGCTCCCCTGCCACCGTCAGCACACGGGCGATATGCTCGTAGACGTTAAACGCATGATAGACACTGCGCTGATCAAAGCCGCGACCCGCTGCCAACTCGGGCACGGCGGCGCAGATGAGCTCGGGGTAGCGCAGCATGGCGTCTCCCCCATGACCGGTCGAAAGAATGCCCTCGAGCTCAATACCCACGCGCTCGCGCGCCACGGCGTCGAGCAGCGGCGCGCACTCGGCAAGCGCGCGCTTAGTCTCGGGCTCAATCATAAAGTCCAGGCGGCAGGCAAAGCGCACCGCACGCAACATGCGCAGGGCGTCCTCGTTAAAGCGACGCTTGGGATCGCCGACAGCGCGAATCAGCTTGCGCTCCAAGTCACCCTGGCCGTCGTAGCGGTCGACAAGCCCGCGCTCGGGATGCCAGGCCATAGCGTTGACGGTAAAGTCGCGGCGCGCCAGATCGTCCTCGAGTGAGGCGGCACGCTCCACACTCTGGGGATGGCGACCATCGGTGTAAAAGCCATCCAGACGGTACGTGGTGACCTCGATACGCTCGCCATCGGAAATAGCCGTGATTCCGCCAAATTTAATGCCCGACTCCACAACCGCGATGCCGGCGGCCTCGAGCGCCGCTTTGGACTCCTGCCACAGGCCGCTGCAACACATATCTACATCGTGGCTGGGGCATCCCATCAGCGCGTCACGCACCCAACCGCCCACATACCAGGCCTCAAGACCGGCATCCTCGAGGGCTCGCAACACGCGCAGAGAGGCGGCTGACGGCTGCGTGGCGTTGAGCGAAACATTGCACATTCCTGTGGCCTCCTGCGATTGCGGGTATATCGATTGACGGTTTCCAAGAAGTCTAGCAAGAAACGGGAGCGGGCGCACACGCAAACGCGTTTCAAGCACGATTGAATCCCAAGAGCTCTGCCACCGAAATGAAAAAGCACCCGCCTCGGTAATCCGAGACGGGTGCTCAACAAAGCAAGAAACCAAGGCCCGTACGTTGCGTTAGCAAACCTGACGGATTGCAATACCCTTCTGATACTCATCGACCTTGGCAAAATCGCCCAGACCCGGGCACTCGACCACGTTGGCGCCGGTGGCCATCGAGAGGCGCAGGGCATCCTCGACGCGCTCGGGGGCGTCGTGCCACACGGAAAGGAAGGCGGCCAGCGAGGAGTCGCCCGCGCAGACGGTCGACAGCAGCTTGACGTCGAAGGTGCGGTTGGCAAACCAGATGTGCTCGCCGTTGGAGAAGTACGCGCCGTCGCCGCCGAGCGTCAGCAGTACATTCTTAGCGCCCTTGGCGTGCAGCTCGGCCATGGCGCCCTTGACGGACTCGTCGTCGCCACCGCTCACCTTAATGCCAAAGATGTCGAGCAGCTCGTCGTCGTTAGGCTTAATGAGGAGCGGCTCCATAGCAATGAGGTCGGCCAACTGATGGCTCGAGATATCGAGCACGAACTCGGCGCCCTTCGCCTTCACGCGACGCAGGACCTCTGCCAGGAAGCCATCGGAGGTGTTGGGGGGCAGCGAGCCGCTGATAACCAGGCAGGTCATGTCATCGAGCGAATCGATAAGCTCAAACATCTCCTGCTCGTTGGCAGCGTTGATGGCGGCACCGGCATTGACCATGTTGTACTCGGTGTCGGGACCGGCGTTGAGGAACACGTTGACACGCGTGATGCCGTCAGTCCACACGGGCTTGACGGGCACGCCCAGGGCCTCGGCGCCCTTAACGATATACTCACCCGAGAAGCCGGCGAAGAAGCCCAGGATCGTGGTGTCGACGCCGTAGTGGTCGAGCGTAAACGAAACGTTGAGACCCTTGCCGTTGGGGGTGTAGACAGCGTTACGGGTGCGGGTAACGGTGTTGGCGGTCAGGCCATCGCAGGAGATGTTGTAGTCAATAGCGGGATTTGCAGTAAGCGTGTAAATCATGAATGTTCCTTTCACGAAGTAACGTGTTAATGAAAGTATATTCCACGCTTCGGCAAAAGGCTACAACAACTCGGTGAACGGTGTGGAAGCGATGAAGTACGGCAGGACACCTCTCCACCATGGCGGAACAAAAAAGACGCCCCGGTCGAAACCGGGACGCCGTATGCGCACGAGTTTGTCGCGTTTCCTTTACTTGCGATCGAGCTTGCGGACAGCAACGCGCTTGCTGTACTCGTCGACGTGACCAAAGTCGCCGATGCCGACGGACTCAGCAACGTTGGCGCCGGTGGCCATAGCGAGCTTCATGGCCTCCTCGACGTTGTCGCGATCCCTGTACCACTTGTGCAGGAACGCAGCGAGGGTGCAGTCGCCGGCGCAGACGGAAGAGACAAGCTTGATGTTGAACTCACGCTTGGCATACCAGATGTCCTCGCCGTTGGAGAAGTAAGCGTCACCGCGGCTACCACGGGTGAGCAGCACGTTCTGGACGCCGGCCTCGTGAGCCAGCTTCATGGCAACGCGGACCTCGTCGTCGGTGTCGACCGGCACGCCGAAGATAGCCTTCATCTCGTGATGGTTCGGCTTAATGAGCAGCGGCTTCTTGTGAGCGAGTTCCTTGAGCTTGTCGGAGGACAGGTCCAGGACGACGTCGGCGCCACGGGCCTGAGCGTGCTCCATGACCTGAGCCAGGAAGTCGGGCGTAGCTTTGGGAGGCACGGAGCCGGAGACGATCAGGCACTCAAGGTCGCCCGCGGTGTCCAGGATGTTGTAGAGCTCCTCCTGGTGCTGCGGCGTGATCGGAGCACCAGGGTTCAGGATGCCGTACTCGTGCTGGCCATCGTTGACGTAGGTGTTGATGCGCGTGATACCGTCGGTCCAGACCGGGCGGCAGAGGCAACCCAGGTTCATGACCTCCTCGACGATGAACTTGCCCGTGAAGCCGGCGAAGAAACCGAGCGCGACGGTGTCGACGCCCATCTTCTTAAAGGCGAAGGACACGTCGAGGCCCTTGCCGTTAGCCGTGTAGCTGGCCGAGCCGGTGCGG
>CABPXT010000176.1:0-3762 GCA_902461405.1 uncultured Collinsella sp. | reverse complement strand
GTATGTGTTGGTAGGCCCCGAATCGGTGCTGCCTCCCGGCGCATTCCGCAGGGGGAGCGATATTTTGCAGCACGAAGTGCGCAGCAAAATATCGCTCATGCCCGAGGACGCGCCGGGAGGCAGCACCGATTCGGGGCCGGACATGCGGATCTACCTGCGCAATTACAAATTCGTAAACTTTTTTGAAAAAAGTGCTTGCACAGTTCTCGAATCATAGGTTATTATCTTCCTCGTTGAACGCGCGGGTCCAACAAAACGAAGCGCGAATCAACAACATAGCATGTCGGAGTGGCGGAATTGGCAGACGCGCTAGCTTGAGGTGCTAGTGACCGCTTTTTGGTCATGCGGGTTCAAGTCCCGCCTCCGACACCATCGCATTTGAGAAGCCTCTTCGGAGGCTTTTTTGTTACCGATAGACGGTGGGGTCCACGATGGAAACGCTTGAACGCAACGAGTGGGCAGACGTTGCCCAACTAGTCGAGATCACGAGCGATGCTGTCATCATCTGCGAGCTCGACGGAACCATTCTGCATGTGAATAATCGCTTACTTGGTTTGATGTGCGAGGAACGCGCCGACGTCATCGGTGGAGATGTTAAAGACGTCCTGTACTCGTCCTCTTTTGAACGTGCGACGGAACATCGTCTGCCATTTGAAACTGATGGCTCCGAGAACGAACTGATGCTCAAACTGAGTGACGGCTCTTTTATTCCCGTCTTGGTTCGTGCGGGCTCCGTAACGCCTCCACGCATCTTTGGGCGCCGCGCACCACGTGTCCTGGTGGCGCTTCACAGTATCGAGGAACAGTATTCTCACGACCGGCAACTCAAGCGTGCGTTATCGGAGCTTAGAGTGGCGAACAAGCGCCTCTCTGGCACGCTCTCGGTCATTATGAGTACCGTGGGCTCCGATGAGCTGCCCAGCCTACTTGATACCGTTTTGAACCAGCTTGTAGGAACGCTCGATGCTTCGGGTGCCGCTATCTATTTTTCTGAGAGCGGTGGTTTTAAACTTCGCGGTGTTTCCAAGGAGCTGTACGACAGCTACCTGCCTGAGTTTTTGCCGTATGGCGCTGGCATTCCGACGTATGTTCTTCGTGAGTCGCGTGCCTGTCGCTTGTCGATTCAACAGGACCTTGAGGGTGATAAGGTCGCCTCCGGTATGTTCATGGATCTGGACAATCGTTCTAAGCACCTGTTGCGCATGCAGGATATGCCTCCGTACCGCAGCGAGATCTGTCTTCCCGTTTTTTACGGTACGCAGATCCTTGGCGTGCTGGAAGTTGGTTGGAAACGCCCTCAGGCACCGCTCGCCTATGACGTTAATGTGCTCGAGGTCATTTGCGATTACCTGTCTATCCAGCTGGTCGGCATGGCATCGAGCCTTCGCTCCCGTCGCACGGCCGAGCTTGGCCGCTCGCTCAATGTCTTGCGTGACGAGTTGTTTACCTTTCTAGACGATTCCGCCGCGGCTACCCAGGCGGTATCGTCCGAGATCTGCAATATGCTCAACTGCCATTTTTGCCCTATTGAGTATGACGCCAGTCTGGATTCCTACGTCATAGATTTTGAAGGCGGCAGTCGCGTTGCTTTGCCGGACGATCCCGAGAAGCTTTTCTTTTCCACGACGGCGCCAGCGGCACGTCTGGGGGCTGGCCCTGATGGCTTTGAGGCATCTGTTTTGGGCGGCACGAGCGCCGAGGACCTTAAACACGTCCGTATAACTCGCGTTGACGAATCGATGCCTATGGGAGGCTGGCTTAGGGCGCATGGCCTGCCTTGCCAGGGTCTCTACGTCGACGCCGGCATCGAGGCGGGGCGCCCGCGCTCTGAGGGCGATGGCAAGCACAGTAACGACGCGATCGTTCCTGCTTCTGTTGCGAAGGGCCCGACGACGCGCGCGCTGCTGCTTCGTGATGGTAGCCAAGAGCCGATTGATGACCTTGAATATGACTACTTGGTGCACTTGGCTCATGACTTTGAACTGATCTATGAAGGCGAATCTCAAAAGCGTGAGGAGCGCCATATCGCTCAGACCCTTCAGATTGGCATGAGAAATTCACTGGGGGATGTTCCGGGAATCGCCGCCGATTCGGTGTACCTGTCGGCCACGAACTCGGCGTTGGTCGGCGGCGATTTCTATACGCTCATCCGTCTTCCCGACGATTGCGCCGTCATGATTCTGGGCGATGTGTCTGGCAAAGGCATTGAGGCTGCATCGATGTCCGCGCTCGTCAAGACGGCCCTGACGGCATATGCCTGGGAGGGCGCTGGGCCGGCCCGCATGGCACGCTCCCTTAACAGCATGCTCATGGGCTTTTCAAGGGTCGAGACGTTCGTGACGGCCTTTATCGCCAAGATTGACCTTAAAGCCGGACGTGCAACGTATTGTTCGGCGGGCCATCCTCCGACCATGGTCATCAGGCCAGAGTCGATGCCGCTGGGTGGCGGCGAGGTTCGTGGGGGAGAGGTTGAGCTGCTTGGATGCCAATCGGGGGTAATCGGTGCCTTTGAGAGCATGGTGTACGAGACAGGCGTGTTTACGTTCGCTCCTGGTGACATGCTATTTATGTACACCGACGGAACAATCGAAGCACGTGACCGCTCGGGTGCTTTCTTTGGCGAGCAGCGCCTTCGTGACCTTCTGCTCTCTGTCTCGGGTGAGGGCGTATCGGGAATCTGCGGCAAGGTCTTGGGCGAGCTCGACCGATTTACCGAATCGGCGCTGGACGATGACATTGCATTGGTGTCCCTTGAGTTTTTACGGGGTCGTTCATAGACGACGCTGGGTGGGCTGAATCCGTACGGTTGGGGAAACGAATGCATCGAGTGGGCTTTTTTGGGGAACCATGGTCGTATGAATGAGTGGAATGACATAGCGGTTTTGACGCCACCAGGCGATATCGACATCGCCACGGTGCCTGCGCTGCGTCGGCGGTTGGATGCTTTGATTGGCCGCGGCGTGCGTCGTGTCGTCATCAACTGCCAGGCTGTTAGCTTTATCGATTCGACGGGCTTGGCATTCCTGCTTACGCGCGCTCGTGAGCTCATGAGGCGAGAAGGCCTGCTTTCGCTCGTCAATGCATCAGGTGAAGTTGTTCGCTTTTTGGAGATTGCCCGTCTTGTCGATATTCTTCATGTCGCGGGGCCGGCACGGGAGTCTATTCCCGCCATTCCGGTGGGGGAGCTGCCTCGCTGGAGTAAGAGCGTCGAGGTCCGTCAGGGTATCGAGAATCTTCCATACTACCGACATCGCATCGCCGAACTCCTTGAATCGCTTCCGTTGCGCCGTGACGAGCGCTACGATGTCGCGTTGGCGTCGGGGGAGGCGCTGGGTAATGCCTATGACCATGCGGGCGGTATCGGGTGCGTCCTGACGGTTCAGGCCTATGGCGATCGCGTTGTGGTTGAGGTGCTTGATCGAGGTGCCGGCTATTCTATCGATGAAACGAGCGAACCGGTCGCATCAGAGGAGCGCGGCCGTGGTATCAAGCTTATGCGTATGCTCGTCGATAACGTGGAGGTTGCTCGTCGTACGGACGGCGTCGGTACGCGCGTGCAGATGGTGAAGCTGTTTAGCGGAGCGCTGGAGTCGTGTGCCTAGCCAATCGCTTTAGCGCGTTTAGCTACTAAGAACATGCGGCAGACAAGTTTTTTGAAAAAAGTACTTGCGTCTTTTGGACAACTCGCGTAAATTAATAACCCGCAAGCGGACATGGCTCAGTTGGTAGAGCACAACCTTGCCAAGGTTGGGGTCGCGGGTT
>CABPXT010000175.1:0-3771 GCA_902461405.1 uncultured Collinsella sp. | reverse complement strand
ATGCTGAGCAGTTTGATATCATGATTCGTGCCGTAGAGGGCGGCGTAACGGCGGCGGCCGGCTTTAAGGCGGCGGGCATCCATGCCGGATTCCGCATGAATCCCGAGCGCCTGGATTACGCGCTCGTCGTGCCCGATAAACCCTGTCCCGGGGCCGGTGTGTTTACGACTAACCGCTTTTGTGCGGCGCCCGTGCAGGTGAGCCGTGCCAACTTGGGCGGCGCCGACAAGGGCTACGGCGTCATTGCCGGCGTTTCGGTCAACTCTGGCAATGCCAACGCCGCCACGGGTGAGACCGGTCTTGCCTGCGCGCGCGAGACCTGCAACATCGCCTCGCAGGTCATCGGCTGCGAGCCCCAGCAGATTCTGGTCGCCTCCACGGGCGTAATTGGCCAGATTCTGCCGATCGACACGTTTGAGACCGCCATTCCTGCTGCCTACGAGGCGCTCTCCGCCCACGGTGGCGCCGATGCCGCTCGCGCCATCATGACGACCGACACGCACTCCAAGGAGTATGCCGTGTGTTACCGCAGCGAGGCCGCGGGTCATGCGGACAATGTCTATACGGTAGGCGGAATGTGCAAGGGCTCGGGCATGATCATGCCCAACATGGCCACCATGATCGCTGTTATCACCACCGATGCCCCCGTCGAGCCGGCGGCGCTCCACGCCCTGTTGCTCTCCACCGTCAAGCAGACCTTCAACAAGGTAACGGTCGATTCCGACACCTCGACTAACGACACCTGCATCATGCTTGCCTCCGGCGCCGCTGCCGCAGATGCCGAGCCTATTGTCGAGGGCTCTGACGCCTTCGACGAGCTGGCCTTTGCCGTGCATGAGGTGTGCGAGAGCCTGGCGCGCAACATCGCCGCAGATGGCGAGGGCGCATCCAAACTCGTGACGGTTAACGTCACCGGCGCCGCCAACGACGAGGAGGCCGATATCGCCGCTCGTGCTGTCGCCAACTCGCCGCTCGTCAAGACCTGCATCGCCGGCCACGACTGCAACTGGGGCCGCGTTGCCATGGCGCTCGGCAAGTGCGGCGTGCAGTTTAACCAAGAAGATGTGTCCATCGACATGATGGGTATGCCCGTCTGCCGTGATGGCCTGACCGTTCCCTTTGACGAGGACGAGGCGCTGCGTCGCTTTGAGGCGCCCGAGATCGTGATCTCGGCAGACCTGGGCGCAGGGGACGCGGCGACCACCGTGTGGACTTGCGACCTCACGCACGAGTACATCTCCATTAACGGCGACTACCGTTCCTAGACTCCCGATGTGCCGCGCGTCCCGCTGCAATCGCGGGCAACGAGGTGCGGCGCGATGGCTACAAGAAAGACGAGGCAGACTATGAAATTCGCACGCGATTGTCGCTCGAGTGAATCCAACGAAGCAACCGCGCAGCTGCTGTTCGAGGCGCTGCCGTGGATTAAGAACCTGACCGGTAAGACGGTCGTTATCAAGTACGGCGGTGCCGCCATGGTCGACGAGCAGCTGCGTCGTGACGTGATGAGCGACATCGTTTTGCTCAAGATTATCGGCATGCGCCCTGTTATCGTGCACGGTGGTGGTAAGGCCATCAACGAGGCGCTCAGCCACTACGACATCCCCGTCGAGTTTAAGAACGGCCAGCGCGTGACCACGCCTGCCACCATGGATATCGTGCGCGAGGTACTGGGCGGCAAGGTCAATCAGGAGCTGGTCGCGGCGCTCAACCACCACGGCAACCTGGCCGTGGGCGTGTCCGGCAGCGACGCCGGTACCCTTATCGCCGAGCCACTCGACCCAGAGCTCGGCCGCGTAGGCAAGGTCACGCACGTCAACACCGACTATATCGAGCGTTTGCTCGACAGCGAGTACATTCCCGTTATCGCCACGGTCGCAGCGGGGGAGGACGGTGGCTTCTTCAACATCAACGCCGATACCGCCGCCGGCGCCGTTGCGGCGGCGCTTCATGCGCACAAGGCGATCTTCTTGACCGACGTCGACGGCCTGTACAAGGACTTTAGCGATAAGGATTCGCTCATCTCCAACCTGACACTCGACGAGGTCAATGAGATGCTCTACGGCGGCGAGGTCGACAAGGGCATGATTCCCAAGCTGCGCGCCGCCGTCGATGCGCTTACCGCCGGTGTGTTCCGAGCCCACATCATCAACGGCACGACGCCGCATTCGCTGCTGCTGGAGCTGCTGACCGATGCTGGCGTCGGTACCGTGATTCACTCCACCGAGACGGCCTACGAGTTCGATACGCATCCGCACCCGCTTTCGACGTTTGCCGCGCGCCTGACCGAGAACCTTGACGAGGTCGAAAAGCTCCAGACGGTCTAGCTGACCCGCGGTCGTCGCGTCCCTGCACCCATAGCCCTGCGCCGTACGGCGCCCAACGAAAGGCATCCCATGTCACTTGCAACTCAACAATCGCTCGAATCCCATTACGTTATGCATACCTTTGGTCGCTCTCCGGTAGAGTTTGTCGAAGGCCACGGCATGAAGCTCACCGGCGATGACGGCCGTGAGTATCTTGACTTTCTTGCCGGTATCGGTGTGTGCAGCCTTGGCCACGGCAACCCTGCAGTGCTCTCGGCGCTCGAGGCGCAGACCAAAAAGCTCATGCATGTCTCCAATTACTTCTACATCGAGCAGCGCGGACAGGTCGCGGCGCTGCTGTCCAAGCTTGCCAACGACGACGTAGATGGTGCGTGCGTGCTGGCCGATGCCATTGCCGCCGGCGATGAGACCACGGCCGCTGCGCTCGGTGCCCCGGCTGCGGACGAGCAGGTGTGGGAGACGTTCTTTGCCAATTCTGGTGCCGAAGCCAACGAGGGCTCGATGAAGCTCGCACGTCTGTACGCCAAGCGTGCTGGTAACGGCGGCAACACCATCGTATGCATGCGCGGCGGCTTCCACGGCCGTACGCTCGAGACCATTGCCGCCACCATGCAGGATTGGCTGCAGGACAGCTTCCGTCCGCTGCCGGGTGGCTTTGTGGCCTGCTCGCCCAACGATGTCGACGAACTGCGTTCGATCTTTAAGCAGCTGGGAAGCGAGGTCTGCGCTGTCATGCTCGAGCCGATTCAGGGCGAGAGCGGTGTGCACCCCATGACCGAGGAGTTTATGGCGGCGGCGCGTGACTTGGCACACGAGGCAGGCGCCGTTCTTATCGCCGACGAAGTCCAGTGTGGCATCTTCCGCTCCGGCAAGCCGTTTGCATTCCAGACCTATGGCGTGGAACCCGACATTATGAGCCTTGCCAAGGGCATTGCCGATGGCGTGCCCATGGGTGCCGTGGTGGCAAAGAAGGAGATCGCCGACGTGTTTAAGCCGGGCGACCACGGCTCGACCTTTGGCGGTAGCTGCTTGGCCGTCGCGGCATGCGCCGCGACGCTCTCCGCGCTCGTGCGCGGCGACTACGCTGAGCATGCTGCCAAGGTGGGCACCTATATGGAGGCAAAGCTCGCCAAGTTACCGCACGTTACCGAGGTGCGCGGTCGTGGCCTGATGCTCGGCTGCGACCTGGATGAGGCAGCGGGCGATGCGCATGATATTGTTGTCCGCGCGCTGGCCGCCGGCGCCGTGATTAACGCTACTGGTGCCCACACGCTGCGTTTCCTGCCGCCGCTTGTCTGCGAGGAAGCCGACGTGGACAGCCTGATCGAGATCCTGTCGGACGTTTTGGCCTAACACAGCGCAATAACTTAATTTGGACCGGGTTCCGGAGGTAGCGCGCAGAGATGTGGTGTAAGAGGCGGGGCATGCCCCGCCTCCGCCCTTT
>CABPXT010000174.1:0-3833 GCA_902461405.1 uncultured Collinsella sp. | reverse complement strand
CCGCCATTGAGGCAGCCGGTGGCGCTGCCACCACGAGTGTGTTGCGCGAAGCCCTGGGTGTGTCGCGCAAGCGTGCCATCAGCATCTTGGAGCACCTGGATGCCGTGCGCTTTACGGTGCTCGACAAGGAAGCCGGCGGCCTGCGCTCCCTGCGCTAGGTTGGTTGCTCGGTTTGGTAAAATACCGGCGCACTTGGGAACGGATGGGCTCCGGTGGGCTCCGCGGTCCTCAAAACCGTTGCGAGGCGTGCAAAACGTCTTGGATGTGTTCGATTCACATACGTTCCCGCCATACGCTACCAGCGCTTTTGTGCTCGCGGTCTTGCTGCGTGCCGCAAAGGCGCTGTTTTGTTTTTGCACGAGCTTTTTGTAGCGCCGCTATTTTGGCGGCTGTATTTAGCTTCGTGCACCGGGTTTCGAGCATGCCGATGGAGGTGTTTTGCCGTATGACTACCGTAAGACGTGCCGATCTTTCTTGTGTCGTCCAGGCGGGCGGGCTGTCCTCGCGCATGGGCTGCGATAAGGCGCGCATGGCGTTTTGCGGCGAGCCGCTCATCGAGCGCGTGCTGGGTCGGCTGGCGCCAGTTGCCGGCGAGTTGGTCGTGACGACTTCGCGTCCCAGCGAGCTGGCCTACCTTGAGAAGCTTATGTTTGATGGCCTGCGCCCCCGCGTAGTCATGGACGTCGACGGTCCCGCCGGCGCCATGCGCGGCATCGCGAGCTCGTTGGCCGCGGCCCGATTGCCGCTCGTGGCTATCGCCGCCTGCGACATGCCGTTTGTCTCGTCGGAACTCATCGACGCGCTTGCCGATCGTGTTGAGGCCGAGGCGCTTGACGTGTGCGTGCCGCGCGAGGAGCGGGGAATTGAGCCGCTTTGCGCCGTCTGGCGCCGTGACGCGTGCGCGCCGGTTGCCCAAGAGCTGCTCGCCTGCGACCGCCAGCGCATTCGCTGCCTGATCAATCGCGTTCAGGCCGGTTATATGGATGAGTCGCAGATCGTTAAGGCCGCGGGCTCCACGCTCTGCTTCGAAAACGTCAATACACCCGAAGAGTTTGCGGCAGCCGAGCTGCTTGCCTAGACGATTGGAGTTGCCATGTCTCACGATATTTGTCCCGACACGGGAGAACCTTGCACTTGCGACGGGTCCGAACCCTGTACCTGCGGCTGCGGAGGCTGCGGGCATACCGCGGAAGAGGAAGCGACCGCCGCGGCGTATCGTGAGGCACACCGCGAAGGCCCGTCCGGTGATGCCCTCGACCACGAACGCAAGATCATCGTATCGTTCGACAGCACGTTCGATGTGATGGAATGCGAGCAGCTGTGCCTGGATGCCGGCGTGCCCGGGCGCATTATGCCATTGCCAGGCTCCATTACCGCTGGCTGCGGGCTGTGCTGGGCCATGCCGTTCTCGGGTGATGCGCTCGCCGTATTCCGTGCCGCCACCGAAGGCCGCATAACTCCCGCCGACTACCATCAGCTCGTCCTTTAACCACCAACACCACCACATTGGGGACAGGCCCCTTTGTGGTGGTTTGGAACACGTGGACGAAACAGGTTTGAAACACGGTTTTTGCACGTCGGGCACTCAAAAACGCCTCTACCTGCATCGTAATCAAAACGAAACATCTGCTCGTCTGCTTATGCGAAACTTTCCCGCAACAGTGCGATATTATCCATACACGATAAAGTTCGCGGCGCACAGGGTGCCGCGACCGACACTTTTCGTTTCCTATCATTGGAGGAAGCATGAGCTACACGCAGAAAGTTCTCGACGAGCTCAAGGCCCGCTATCCCGAGCAGCCTGAGTTCATCCAGGCCGCGACCGAGATCCTCGGCACCATCCAGCCGGCGCTCGACGCCCATCCCGAGTACGAGGAGGCCGCCCTGCTTGAGCGCCTCGTCGAGCCCGAGCGCATCGTTATGTTCCGTGTCCCCTGGGTCGATGACCAGGGCAAGGTTCAGGTCAACCGCGGCTATCGTGTCGAGTTCAACTCTGCCATTGGACCCTACAAGGGCGGTCTGCGCTTTAACCCGACGGTCACCCTGGGTATGCTCAAGTTCCTGGGTCTGGAGCAGATCCTCAAGAACAGTCTGACCACCCTTCCCATGGGCGGCGGCAAGGGCGGCTCCGACTTTGACCCCAAGGGCAAGTCCAACAACGAGATCATGCACTTCTGCCAGTCCTTCATGACCGAGCTCTATCGCCACATCGGCCCCAACACCGACGTTCCCGCCGGCGACCTGGGCGTTGGCGGCCGCGAGGTTGCCTACATGTTCGGTCAGTACAAGCGCCTGACCAACGAGTGGACCGGCGTCCTTACCGGCAAGGGCCTCTCCTTTGGCGGCTCGCTCGCCCGTACCGAGGCCACCGGCTACGGTCTGGTCTACTTTGTGGACGAGTACCTCAAGAGCCGCGGCGATTCCTTCGAGGGCAAGAACGTCGTCGTTCACGGCTCCGGTAACGTCGCCATCTACGCGGTCCAGAAGGTCGCCCAGCTCGGCGGCAAGGTGCTGGCCTGCTCCGACACCCACGGCTGGGTCGAGGATCCCGACGGCATCGACTACACCGTGCTCGAGCATGTCTACAACAAGAAGCGCTCCGGTCACGACAAGGGCGTCACGCTCGCTATGTACGTTGACGAGAAGCCCAACGCCGTGTGGCACGAGGGCGACGGCCGCGGCGTGTGGCAGCTGCCCTGCGACATCGCGCTGCCCTGCGCTCGCGAGAACACGCTGCTGCTCGAGGACGCCCAGGCGCTCGTCGCCAACGGCTGCAAGGTGGTCGGCGAGGGCGCGAACATGCCCACGACCATCGAGGCCACGACCTACTTCCAGGAGAACGGCGTCGCCTTTATGCCCGGTAAGGCAGCCAACGCCGGCGGCGTGCTCGTCTCCGGCCTGGAGATGAGCCAGAACGCCGAGCACCTGTCCTGGACCTTCGAGGAGGTCGACGGCAAGCTCGAGCAGCTTATGCGCGGCATGTTCCACAACGTGGACGACACCGCCAAGGAGTACGGCGAGGAGGGCAACTTTGTCATGGGCGCCAACATCGCCGGCTTCCTGAAGGTCGCCGATGCCATGCTCGCCCAGGGCGTCTGCTAAATCTTCGCTCGACATAGCATTGATAAGGCTCCCAGCTATCCGGCTGGGAGCCTTTTTTATCCCGGAGGACTCCTCATAACTTGCGGTGATATACGTACTGTTTTGCGTTCCAGAACGGCTAATCAGTCCGTATATCACCGCAAGTTATGGATGGGTGGGTGGATTTTGTCCTAAAACGGTATGCGGCCCCTCGTTTGGTACACTTAAAAGTACTGGACAAGTGAAGAGATGGGGGAGAACGTGCTCAAGTTCGGTACCTACGTCCGTGTTGGAAACGCGGCCGAAGCCTATGAGCTCTTACAGAAGAACCGCAACAACAAGATTGTGGGCGGCGGCATCTGGATGCGTCTGGGTTCGCGTCGTGTGGCGACGGCGATTGACCTTTCGGCCTGCGGACTCGATCAGATCGAGGAGACCGAGACCGAGTTTCGCATCGGTGCCATGTGTACCCTGCGCCAGCTCGAGCGCCATGCCGAGCTCAACGCGCTTGTCAACAATGTCTTTGAGTTCGCCGTCCACGACATCGTGGGCGTGCAGCTGCGCAATACCGCCACGGTGGGCGGCAGCATCTACGGCCGCTTTGGCTTCTCGGACGTTCTCTCGGCGTTCCTGGCGCTCGATTCGTATGTTGAGCTGACGGGCGCCGGCCGCGTGCCGCTCGCCGAGTTCGTGCGGATGGGTTACGTGCGCGACGTGATCGAGCACATCGTGGTCGTTAAACACGATTACCG
>CABPXT010000173.1:0-3894 GCA_902461405.1 uncultured Collinsella sp. | reverse complement strand
ATTGACCGCTGCGATCAAGCAACTTGAGGCTCTTGGGCTCGATATACCAGTTTGGGGCTTGGCAAAGGCCGATGAGGAGGTTTTCGTGCCTTGGGACGAGACTCCAGTCGTGCTGCCGACCGGGTCCGCGTCGCTCTATCTAATTAAACAGGTGCGCGATGAATCGCACCGTTTTGCCATCACGTTCCATCGCGAATTGCGCGATAAAGCCATGACGGTTTCGGTACTCGATGACGTTCCAGGCGTGGGACCCACCAGAAAACGTGCCCTTATGCGCCATTTTGGCTCGATGAAGCGTTTGCGCGCGGCGAGCGAGCAAGAGATCGCGGAAGTTCGAGGCGTTCCTGCCGATGTCGCCAAAGCGGTTCACGAGGCGCTCGTTGCATGGAATGCCGAGCGCGCCGAGGCAGCGGCAAAGCAATCCGAAAACTAAACACGCCTCTAAACAACTGATATACATGATTGCGTGATTTTCAATCATTTATTTCGCGGCGGTTACCTGCCGATTTCGGGTTTTATTAACGCTAAAACGTTTGACTAGCCATGGTGAACAACCCTGCTATCCTGCGGGTTGACGAAGACTGATATCTCACCTCGTCGATACATACTGTCTGGCGAATCGTTTGTCAATGAATTCGGTGAACGGTAGTAAATACCGTTCAGGCGTATGTATGTATCGGTCGCCGAGCGCGGCACCTCAGTTGGGTTCGTCGGTAGGTAAGGTATATATCGTCCGCAAGTTGCGCGGGGGCACGTCTAGGTGCTCCCGGGTAAGATTCTCTATTGATAGGAGAAGACATGGCCATCATCAACAAGGGTATGTCCAGGCGTTCGTTCCTCGGCCTCACCGGCAGCGTCGCTGCTGTCGCAGGGCTTGGTCTCACCGGCTGCGGTGGCAGCTCCAGCGACGAGGGTTCCGCTTCCGGTTCCACCGATTCCGCCAACCGTGGCGGCGGCGTGATCACCGCTGGTTCCGCTTACGCTCCGTCCAGCTTCGATCCCGCCAGCACCGGCTCCGCTGTGGGCCTGGGTGCTAACTGGCACGTCGTCGAGGGCCTCTACGGCATCGATTACCACGACTACAGCACCTTCAACGAGCTCGCCACCGACGATCCCAAGTCTGTGGACGACACCACTTTCGAGGTCACCATCCGCAAGGGCGCCAAGTTTTCCGATGGCACCGAGGTCACCGCTGACGATGTCGTTGCCTCCTACACCGCTTGCGCCGCTTCCGCTACCTATGCTCCGTTCTTCCAGCCCTTCGAGTCCATCGAGGCCAAGGACGCCAGCACCGTGACGGTCAAGACCAAGGTCCCCAACTTCTCCCTGCTCAAGGATCGTCTGGCCATCGTCCGCGTTACCCCGGCCACCCAGACCGAGGAGGATCGCGCCAAGCAGCCGATCGGCTCCGGCCCCTGGATGTACGACTCTATCTCCGATACCGAGATCACCCTGGTTCCCAACCCCGAGTACAACGGTGAGTATGCTGCCGAGGATAAGAAGATCCAGTACAGCATCCTGACCGACCCCACCGCTCGCGTTACCGCTCAGCAGGAGGGCTCCACGCTCGTTATGGAGCTCGTTACCGCTGACGCCGTCGACCAGCTCGAGAGCGCCGGCTGCAAGATCGATAACGTTCAGGGTTTCGGCACCCGCTTCATCATGTTCAACGTCGCCAAGGAGCCTTGGAACAACGTCAAGGTCCGTCAGGCTGTCATGTATGCGCTCGACACCGAGAAGATGGTCAGCAACACCTTCGCCGGCCTTGCCACCGCTGCCAGCTGCTACCTGCCCAAGAGCTTCACCAACTATCATGAGGCTTCCACGGTGTACAAGACCGACGCCAAGAAGGCTAAGAAACTCATCGAGGAGTCTGGCATCACCCCGGGTGCCATCACCCTGCGCACCACCGACAACGAGCAGATTAAGGGCATGGCCGCCCAGGTCAAGAACGACCTCGACGCTCTCGGCTTCGATGTCACCATCCAGACCGATACCTCGCCGGCCACCTACGCTGCCATCGACGGCGGCGAGGCCTACGATATCCTCCTTGCCCCTGGCGATCCTTCCTGCTTCGGCGCCGACCCCGACCTGCTGCTCAACTGGTGGTACGGCGACAACGTCTGGATGCAGACCCGTTGCCCGTGGAAGGAGTCCGCTGAGTGGCAGAAGCTCCACGGTCTCATGGACGAGGCTCTTGCCGCCGAGGGCGACGAGCAGCAGAAGAAGTGGAACGAGTGCTTCGACATCATTGCCGACAACGCCGTTCTGTACCCCGTTGTCCACGTCAAGACCGTCTCCGCTTCCTGGGACGATCCGTCCACTGCGCCCAACGGCGAGGCCCTCGATGGCTTCAAGGGCATCGGCACGACGAGCATGTCCTTCAGGGGCGTTGCGACCGTCAAGGCTTAAAGACTCGCTTGAGTCTGTATGCAGGATGTCGGTCGTTGGGACCGTATCCTCATAGTTGAAACAAAGACCCGGGCGGCAACGATGTCGCTCGGGTCTTGTAATGAGTATCCGTACTCATATACCAGTTGGTCCTACCGACAAAAGAAAGGGGAGAGAACGTGAACAACTTGCTACGTTTGATTGGAAGGCGTCTTGTGGCGCTGCCGATCATGGCATTGGGCGTCACCGTCCTGGTGTTCTTCCTTATGTCGTTCTCCAAGACCGACCCCGCCTACACGGCGTTGGGTGACGGTGCCTCGCCCGAGGCGGTTGCCGAGTACCATGAGAAGTATGGTCTGGACGACCCCTGGCCCGTGCGCTACGTGCGCTATATGGGCGATTTGATCCATGGCGACATGGGCACCTATGGTGCTGCTCGCAACTCCGTTGCCAAGCGCATCTCCACGGCCCTGCCCGTCACGATGCAGCTGACCTTCATCGGCCTTGCCATCGGTGCGGTCGTTTCGTTTTTGCTCGGCGTCATCGCGGCACTGTATCGCGACAAATGGCCGGACCAAGTGATCCGCGTCTTTTCCATCGCCGGCTTGGCAACCCCGTCGTTCTGGCTTGCCGTTCTGTTGATCCTGCTGTTCTCTTCCTACCTTAAGGTGCTCCCGGCATCGGGTGCTCTGCCTCACTTCACCACGAATCCGGCTGGTTATCTGGGCCGCATGATTATGCCCGCCATCGCCTTGGCATTTCCGCTGACGGGCCAGATGACTCGTATCGTGCGTACCGCCATGGTCGAGGAGCTCGACAAGGACTATGTCCGTATGGCTCGCGGTGCCGGCGTTCCCGAGAAGGTCGTCGTCGGTATCAACGTTCTTCGCAATGCGCTGATCACCCCGGTCACCACCCTCGGTCTTAAGATCGGTTACCTCATGGGCGGCGCCGTCGTCATCGAGGTTATCTTCAACCTCCCCGGCATGGGCACCGCGATTCTGCAGGGCGTTCAGGGCAACGAGGCGAACCTGGTTCAGGGCGTCGTTATCGTCGTTGCTCTTGCCTTCATCATCATCAACATCGTGGTTGACATGCTCTACCTGCTCATCAACCCGCGCATCAGGACGGTGTAGATTATGGTAAAGATTCGAGAGAAGCAAACCGAGCAGCTCGAGAAGGCTGCCTCCAAGGGGCTCAAGCTCGGTGGCTGGAAGAAGATGACGCTGTCTTCTAAGATTGCCGCCGTCGTGCTGGTGCTGGTCGCCCTGACTGCGATTCTGGCGCCCCTTCTTGCCCCCTATAGCCCGGTCGAGATCTTTACGGCTCGCCAGGCTCCCGGCAACGGATTTATCTTCGGTACCGACGATAAGGGTCGCGATATTCTGTCGCGTATGCTCTACGGTGGTCGTTACTCGCTGATTATCGGCTTTGGCGCCACTGCCATGGCTCTGGTCTGCGGCTCGGTCGTGGGGGCCCCTGCCGCGGCGTCGTGCTTGATCA
>CABPXT010000172.1:0-3905 GCA_902461405.1 uncultured Collinsella sp. | reverse complement strand
CCGGCATCGAGCCCGTGCGCATCTCCAAGCGCCGCGAGCAGGCCGCCGAGGCCGTTCGCGCTGCGCGCCCGCGCGTTGACGAACTCACCCGTTCGCGTGACGAGGCGCGTGCACAGGCAAGCGACCTGGGTCTCCAGATTGCCGAGGCCAACGATGAGCTCGATCGCGTTCGCCGTGACGATTCCGAGGCCGCCGGTAAGCTCGCCGATGCCAAGGTGCGCCTGGCCCAGACGAGCGAGCGCCTGCGTTCGCTGAAGGGCCGCGTGCCCGACCTTGAGCATCGTCTTGAGGGCATCGCCCGTCGTATCCGCGGAACACGCCAGGCTTCGCGCTCGCTCGAGCTGCTGCGCCTGCGCGTCGACCCCATGCACGAACGCTATTCTGCCCTGTTGGAACGCGCATCGGATTGGGCAGCGCGCCTGCGTGACCAGGCCTCTCTGGAAGAGGCGGACTCCGCTTCGCTCAAGAAGACCATCGAGGATGCCAAGGCCGAGGTTGCCCGCGCTAAGGAGCGGGTCGATACCGCCACTGCCACGCAAAACGAGTTCAAGGTCGCACGCGGCAAGCTTGAGGTGCAGGTAGAGGCCGCCATTAAGGCCATTACCGCCGATGGCACCACAGTGCTCGAGGAAGCGCTCATGCTTCCTGCTCCCACCGACCGCGACGCCGCCGAGCGGGAGCTCAACCAGCTCGTGCGTCATATCAACAATCTGGGCCCCGTGAACCAGGTTGCCATGGAGGAGTACGAGCAGCTCAAGCGCCGCGCCGACTACATCGAGGACCAGCTGGCCGATCTGGAGAGCGCGCGCAAGGCGCTCACCAAGATCACAGTGGCCATTGATCGCAAGATGCGCAAGGCGTTTCTGGTGACGTTTGAGAAGGTCGACGCAAACTTCCGCGAGATCTTCGCCATGCTGTTCCCGGGTGGCCAGGCTCATCTTGAGATGACCGATCCCGAGCATCCTGCCGAGACGGGCATTGAGGTTGTGGCGCAGCCGCGCGGCAAGCGCATTACTAAGATGATGCTCATGTCGGGTGGCGAGAAGAGTCTGACGGCGCTCGCCCTGCTCTTTGCCGTGTACCGCACGCGCACGGTGCCGTTCTATGTGCTTGACGAGGTCGAGGCGGCGCTTGATGACGCCAACCTGTCCAAGCTCATCGGAGCCCTCGATGTGCTGCGTTCCGATACACAGCTCTTGGTCATTTCGCATCAGCGCCGTACTATGGAGGACGCTGACGTTCTCTATGGCGTCTCGATGCAAGCCGACGGCGTCAGCCGCGTCGTCTCGCAAAAACTCGATCGCGAAACCGGAAAGGTCGTGAATGCATAATGGGATTCTTTGACGCTCTCTCGCGCGGACTTGAGCGCAGCCGCGAGGCCCTCAACGAGGTCTTCTACTTTGGTGGCGAGGTCGACGAGGACTTTTGGGAGGACCTTGAGGACACCCTCGTCATGGGTGACATGGGTGCCGAGGTCGCTATTCAGGTCTCCGATGACCTGCGCGATGCTGCTGCCAAGAAGAACCTTAAGACCGCCCCGCAGCTTCGCCGCGCTCTGGCCGAGCAGCTCGAGGGCCATTTTGTGCCTGTTGAGCGTGATCCGTTTTCCGATACGCCGAGCTGCGTGCTGTTTGTGGGCATCAACGGTGCCGGCAAGACCACGACGGTCGGCAAGATTGCGAGCGCCATGGCTGCCCGCGGCAAGAACGTTGTGATCGGTTCGGCCGACACCTTCCGCGCCGCCGCCATCGAGCAGCTCGATGTGTGGGGCCAGCGTGCCGGCGTACCGGTTATTAAGCGTGACCGCGGCTCCGATCCGGCGAGCGTGTGCTATGACGTGCTCGACGAGGCCGATAAGCGCGGCAGCGACCTGGTGCTCATCGATACCGCCGGCCGTCTGCACACAAGCCCCGAGCTCATGCGCGAGCTTGCCAAAGTGGTCAACGTGACGCGTAAGCGCGCCGCCAATATGGCTGCCGGCCCCATGCCTGTCTCGGTCGTCCTCGTAATCGATGCCGCGACGGGCCAAAACGGTCTGAACCAGGCGCTCGAGTTTAATGAGGCGCTTGGCCTGGACGGTATTATCATGACAAAGCTCGACGGCACGGCTAAGGGCGGCATCGCCATGGCCGTGGCCGAGAAGCTCAAGCTCCCGATCCTTCGCATCGGCGTGGGCGAGCAGGTCGATGACCTGCAGGAGTTTAACGCCAAAGATTTCTGCCGCGCCCTGGTGGGCGAGTCCAATTAAGGAGTGACTAGTGTTTGATTCTCTGAGCGATCGCCTCAACGACACATTTGACCGCCTGCGCGGCAAGGGTAAGCTGACCGAGGCCGATATCACCTCGGCCATGCGCGACATTCGCATGGCGCTGCTCGAGGCCGACGTTAACTTTAAGGTCGTTAAGGAGTTCGTTGCTAAGACCAAGGAGCGCTGCATGACCGCCGAGGTCATGGAGTCGCTGTCGCCGGCGCAAAACGTCGTCAAGATTGTGCTCGACGAGCTCACCGAGATGCTCGGCTCCACCGAGAGCAAGCTCGTTTTTAGTAACCGCATTCCTAATGTCATCATGCTCGTGGGCCTGCAGGGCTCCGGTAAGACCACGGCTGCCGTAAAGCTTGCCTACCTGCTCAAGAAGCAGGGCCGCTCGCCGCTGCTCGCCGCGTGCGACGTCTACCGTCCCGCTGCTGCCGATCAGCTTGCCACGCTCGGTGGCGAGATCGGCGTGCCGGTCTTCCGCGGCGACGGTGCGCACCCGGTCGACATCGCCAAGGGCGCCATCCAGGAGGCCGTCGACCACCTTCGTGACGTGGTGATCGTCGATACCGCCGGTCGTCTTCAGATCGACGAGCAGATGATGCAGGAGGCCGTCGACATCAAGAAGGCCGTCAAGCCCGACCAGGTGCTGATGGTCGTCGATGCCATGACCGGCCAGGATATCGTCAACGTCGTCTCGACCTTCGCCGAGCGCACTGACTTTGACGGCGTGATCATCTCCAAGCTCGACGGTGACGCCCGTGGCGGCGGCGCACTTTCGGTGCGTCAGGTGACCGGCAAGCCCATCAAGTTTGTGAGCATGGGCGAGAAGCCCGACTCGCTGGAGCCGTTTTACCCGGACCGCATGGCCAAGCGCATCTTGGGCATGGGCGACGTCGTCGGCATCATCGAGAAGGCCCAGGAGGCGGCTGACGCTGAGCAGCTCGAGGCTGCCGAGCGTATGCTGCGCGAGGGCTTTACCATGAACGACATGCTCGACCAGATGAAGGCTGTCAAGAAGATGGGCGGCATGAAGGGCATCCTGGGTATGCTCCCCGGCGGCCAGCGCGCGCTCAACCAGATGGGCGGCAACCTGGACGAGGGCATCTTCGACAAGAACGAGGCCATCATCATGTCGATGACCAAGGAGGAGCGCCTGCGTCCCTCCATCATCAACGGTCAGCGCCGTGCCCGCATTGCCAAGGGTGCCGGTGTGACCCCCACCGAGGTCAACAGCCTTATGAAGCAGTGGGGCGAGATGAACAAGATGATGGGCCGCATGCGCACGATGGCCAATCAGGCGCAGGCCGGCGGCAAGAAGGGCAAAAAGGGTAAGAAGGGCAAGAAGATGCGCATGCCCAATATTCCCGGTCTGGATGCCATGGGTCTGGGCGGCATGGGCGGCCTGGGTACGGGCGGCCCCAAGTCCGATATGGAGCTGCTGCGCCAGATGGAAGCGCAGATGCGCAATAAGAAATAGGGCTGTAATTCCAGCTTGATATGGCAAAGGCCACTCGGAAGCTACCGGGTGGCCTTTGTTGTTGGCTTTGATAGTTGGGCTGCGTTCAGCGTCGCGCCCCGAGCTCGCGGTGCCGTGCCGTTAGTGGCAGCCGCAGCCCTCGTGCTCGCGGGGGGCCCGGGGGCACCGGCG
>CABPXT010000171.1:0-3918 GCA_902461405.1 uncultured Collinsella sp. | reverse complement strand
GTGGGTTTCCGGCGCGGCCCGCTTTGCATTGCGTCCGTATGAGCAAGGCGTCGCATCAAGCGGCGGACTACTTGGCGTCGTAGGCCTCGGCGTCCCACCAGTCGAGCTGGGCGATGTTGTCGCGGATGTGCTGGCAGCTCTTGTGGAAGCCCTCGAGCTCGTACTCGGACAGGTCGAGCGTGTAGACCTCCTCGACGCCCTCGGCACCGATCACGCACGGCAGGGAGGTGAAGATGCCCTCCTCGCCATACTGGCCGGTCATGAGCGTGGAGGCGGAAAGCACGGCGTGCTCGTTGTGCAGCACGGCGGCGCAGACGCGCGCGGCGGAGTTGGCGACGGCGTACTCGGTGCACTGCTTGCCCTGGTAGGTCACATAGCCGCCCTTGCGCGCGAGCTCCTCGACCTCCATGTGGTCAAAGGCGTACTTGTCGGGGTTCTCGGCCTGAAGCTCGTTGAGGCTCTTGCCGGCGATGGTCGCGGCCTTAAAGGCGGCCAGCTGGCTAAAGCCGTGCTCGCCGATCATGTAGGCGTCAATGGACTTGGGGCTCACACCGACCTTCTTGGAGATCTCGGTGCGCAAGCGGGCGGAATCCAGGCCGCAGCCCGAGCCGATGATCTTCTTGGGATCGTAGCCGGTCAGATGCCACAGCTCGGTGCACACGACGTCGCAGGGGTTGGAGATGCTTACGAAGATGCCGTCAAAGCCGGCGTCGACGATGCGTTTGGCAAAGGTGCGGGCGGCGTCGGTGGTAAAGAACAGCTCGCCGTCGCGGTTGCCGGCGGCCAGCGCGACCTTGCCGGCAGCGTTGACGATGACGTCGCAGCAGGCCAGCTCCTCGTAGTGGTCGTAGCAGTTGACGATCTTGGTGTTGTACGGGACAAACGAAAGGGAGTCGCGCAGGTCCTGGACCTCGGACGTCACCTTGGCCTCGTTGATATCGCACAGGTACAGCTCGTCGGCGATGCCCTGCATGAGCAGGCTGTTGGCGACATGTGCTCCTACGTGGCCCTGGCCGACCACACCGATCTTACGCGTCTGGTACATATATGTATCCCTTCGGCCGAGTTTTTCGCGTCGAACCATTGTAGCGTCCTGCCGCCACTTTGCTAGGCTAAAGCGCCGTAGATTTTTGGGACATGCCTTAATCTCTACTTTTGGAGTGATTTGGGTCGCTGACGGCATCGCTGGGTGATGTGCTCGCGCGGATGGGGCCGCTCGTTGTACCATAGCTGCAACTGACTCGTAAGGAGCATCCATGCCCATTCGCATCCCCGACGCCCTCCCTGCCGCCGCGCAGCTCGAGAGCGAGAACATCTTTGTCATGACCGAGTACCGCGCGCTGCACCAGGACATCCGTCCGCTGCGCGTGCTCATCCTCAACCTCATGCCCACCAAGATCGCCACCGAGACGCAGATCATGCGCAAACTCTCCAATACGCCGCTGCAGGTTGAGGTGGATCTGCTGCGCACCAAAACGCACGAGGCCACGCATGTGAGTGCCGGCCACCTGGAGACGTTCTACCGCACGTTCGACGACATCCGCGACATCCACTACGACGGCCTGATCATCACGGGCGCGCCCGTGGAGCAGATGCCGTTCGAGGAGGTCGACTACTGGCCCGAGCTCTGCCAGATCATGGATTGGTCCACCACGCACGTGCACTCTACGCTGCACATTTGTTGGGGCGCGCAGGCCGGTCTGTACCATCATTACGGTATCCAGAAGCACGACCTGCCGGCCAAGGCGAGCGGCGTGTTTGAGCATTATCTGGTGAAGCCGCAAAGCCCGCTGGTCCGCGGCTTCGATGACCGTTTCTATGCCGTGCATTCGCGCAACACCGAGGTGCGCCGCGAGGACGTGGAGGCCGAGCCGCAGCTTGAGGTCGTGGCCGTGTCCGACGAGGTGGGCCTGTATATCGTCAAGTCGACCGACAGCCGCCGCTTCTTTGTCTTTGGCCATCCCGAGTACGACACCGACACGCTGCGCCTGGAGTACGAGCGCGACGTGAAGCGCGGACTCAACCCCCAGGTGCCGGCGCATTACTTCCCGGGCGACGATCCCGCCGCCGAGCCGCGCAACGTCTGGCGCAGCCAGGCTCAGTTGCTCTACACCAACTGGCTCAACTACTACGTCTACCAGACCACACCCTACGACCTGGCCCGCGCCGGCGAGGAGCACTAGGCCGCTGTCGTGGCTGTGGCTGCGGCGGTTACCGTGGCCGCTACGCGACGAGCGTGGATAATCGGACGCATGTTGAATGAGCGTGGATAATCTCCCACTTTTGGTCGAGGAACAGGCCCAAAGTGGGAGATTTTCCACGCTCGATTTTTCTGCGGCTGTCGTAGGCGGCAGCACCACGCGTCGAGTGTTTACGGACAGCATCGCAAACTAGGTAGTTTCGAGCCACAGCATATTTTCTTTTAAGGAAATCGACGGCTTTTGAGGCATAAAGATGTGGAGACAGGGATCTCTGGACAACCGCTCTACCTGCGGATATAGAGCATTGGCCTAAAACGTCCAAAACCGTCAAGCATTTGGTCAGCTGCTGGACAGCATTCGGTCAGACTTCGCATGAAACCGTCTGGTACGTTGGCGCCGTTCCAAGAGTTTGGAGGCGACATGGCAAACATGACGGCGAATCAAAGACTTGCAGGTCACATTAAGGCATGCGAACAGCAGATGAGCTGCGTGTACGCGCGAACTGCGGCGGAGGCAAAGCAGATTGAGCGACGGGTGGCGGCGGGAAGTCTCGAGGCGGTCATGCCAGGGCTGTATGCGCGTCCGGAATATTGGTCCGAACTCAAGTTTCGACAGCGTTATCTGCATCGGGTGCGGGCCCTTGCGCAAAAGCATCCCGACTGGACGTTTTGCTCCTATACGGCGGCTGTTATCTATGGCCTTTCGGTTTCGCATACCAATTTGACGCACATCCATATCGCCGTGGCACCGGCACAATCAACGACGCCGGGCTCTCAGGTCGTTCGCCATCGTTATGTTCGTCAAACACGGGCCACCCAGATGGACATTGCCGTGACCGATATCGATCAAACGATTACGGATTGCCTGGTCGATGCATCGTTTGTCGAGGGACTGATCATTGCGGACTCGGCGCTTCATGAGCAGCTGTTGTCGAAGGAGCATCTCGTTGAGGCAGTCAACAAGCTTGGCTTAAATCGTCGCGGTGTTGTGACGGCGCGCAGGGTTGCACGGTATGCCGATGGCCTGTCGGAAAGCGGTGGCGAGTCCAAGGCGCGCGCCCTGATGATCGAGCGCGGCTGGCAGACGCCGGAGCTGCAAATTGAGCTGTTCGACCCGGTTGAGCCGGGACGGCCGTATCGCGTCGACTACTTGTGGCGCGTGGAAGATCGGCTGATCATCGGGGAATTTGACGGATTCGTTAAAAGCGAGAAGGCAGCGGAGGAGGGCAAGCTCGCAAAGGCGCAGTTTGATGAGCGCCAGCGCGAGTCGAGGCTTTCGCTGCTTGATAACTGCAGGATCGTGCGCTTGTGCTGGGATGATCTGAGGGATCCGGCAAAGCTCGATCGCAAGCTCAAAGTTGCCGGCGTGCCGCGTGCATGTTGAGGCGGTTGCGGGGCGTTAAGCTGCACGAGCGTGGATAATCGGACACACGAGCGCGGAAATCTGGACGCGCGTTGATTGAGCGTGGATTTTCAGACATGCGAGCGTGGATTATCGGACGTTTGAATAATGAGCGTGGATAATCTCCCGTTTTTTGCCCCCGAACAGTCCCAAAGTGGGAGTTTTTCCACGCTTATCTTGCGGGTGCGATACAACGACATTTAGGCGCTGACGATGTTGGGCAGCGGCAGGTCGTGGACGTCGGTGGGGACGTGGTCGATGCGCTGTTCGTCAAAGGCGATGCCGACGATTTGACATGCGGGCGAGAGCATGGACA
>CABPXT010000170.1:0-3920 GCA_902461405.1 uncultured Collinsella sp. | reverse complement strand
CCGCGCCGTGTGCCCCTCAGTGCCCCCCGCGTGCAAGCCGGTCTCGTGGCGGGTGACCAGGTGTTTGAGGTCTTCGGCCCCTATATCCTGGCGCTCGTACTCGTTAACCTGGTGGGTCAGATCCTCTCCAAGCTACAGGACTACACCGTCTACAAGCTCGAGATCGCAGGCAACTATCACCTGGCGCGCCTATGCTTCGACACGCTCTCCAACCAGTCCATGACATTCCATACCAGCCGCTTTGGCGGATCGCTTGTGAGCCAGACAAGCCGTTTTATGAGCGGCTACACGGGTTTGGTCGACGTGACGGTGTATTCGCTCATCCCCACCATCACCTCGGTCATCTGCACCGTGGCCGCACTCGCCCCGGTGGTGCCGACGTTTACCGTGATCCTGGTGGGCATCATGGTCGTCTACATCGCGTTTGTCTGGCTTATGTACAAGCGCATCATGCCGCTTTCGGCCGCGACGTCCGCCGCGCAGAACAAGCTCTCGGGCGTGCTCTCCGACGCGGTCACGAACATCTTGGCCGTCAAGACCTGCGGGCGCGAGGACTTTGAACGCGATCTGTTCGATACCGCTGACCGCGCCGCGCGCGACGCCGAGACGGTCTCGATGCACGCCATGATGCAGCGCAACTTTACGACCTCGGGCCTTATCGTCATCACCATGGCCGTGGTGAGTGTGTTCGTGGCGGGCGGCAACGCGTGGTTTGGCATCTCGGCCGGCTCGCTCGTCATGATCTTTACCTACACCTATAACCTCACCATGCGCCTGAACTACGTAAGCTCCATGATGCAGCGCATCAACCGCGCTTTGGGCGATGCGGCCGAGATGACGCGCGTGCTGGACGAGCCACGTTTGGTGGCAGACGACCCGGACGCCCCTGAGCTCAAAGTGACCGAGGGCGCGATTGATTTTGAGCACCTGAGTTTTGCGTACCGTGACGCTGCGGCGGGCGAGAGCGTGTTCTATAACCTGACACTTCATGTGGCGGCGGGCCAGCGCGTGGGCCTGGTGGGCAAATCGGGTTCGGGTAAGACGACGCTCACCAAGCTGCTGCTGCGCCTGGACGATGTTCAGGGCGGCCGCGTGCTCGTGGACGGCCAGGATGTCTCGCGCTGTACGCAGCAGAGCCTGCGCCGCCAGGTTGCCTACGTGCCGCAGGAGGCGCTGCTGTTCCACCGCTCCATTCGCGAAAACATTGCCTACGGTCGTCCCGACGCCACTGATGAGCAGATTCGCGAGGCCGCGCGCCTGGCCAACGCCCTGGAGTTTATCGACCGCTTGCCTCGTGGCTTTGACACCATGGTGGGCGAGCGCGGCGTCAAGCTCTCGGGCGGCCAGCGTCAGCGCGTGGCCATCGCCCGTGCCATCCTAACCGACGCGCCGATTCTGGTGCTCGACGAGGCGACCTCTGCCCTCGACAGCGAGTCCGAGGCGCTGGTGCAGGAGGCGCTCGAGAATCTGATGCGCGGCCGCACCTCCATTGTGGTGGCGCACCGCCTGTCCACCGTGGCGGCGCTCGACCGCATTGTGGTGCTGGCCGATGGCGAGATCGTCGAGGACGGCACGCATGCGCAGCTCGTCGAGGCGGGTGGCGAGTACGCGAGCCTGTGGAGCCGTCAGACCGGCGCATTCTTGGAGGCGTAAGCGTCTCGGACGTGGGACAATTGTGCCCATAAGCTTATTGTGCCGTTGAGCCGAGGAGTCGTTATGCCACGCGAGACCAATGCCGCCAAGCGCGAGCGCGCCGTTGAGGTGTGTGAGCGCCTCAACCGTCGCTATGGCCCGGTCGAGTGCTTTTTGGACCACGAGAATCCCTTCCGCCTGCTGATCGCGGTGCTGCTCTCGGCGCAAACGACCGATGCGCAGGTCAACAAGGTGACGCCGCGGCTGTTTGCCCAGTGGCCCACGCCCGAGGCCATGGCTGGGGCGAGCGTGGCTGACGTGGCAGACACCATCAAGTCACTCGGCTTCTACAAGAGCAAAGCCAAGCATGCCGTCGAGGCCGCGCAGATGATCGTCGCCGACTATGGCGGCGAGGTGCCGGCCGACATGAAGGAGCTCGTGAAGCTGCCGGGCGTGGGACGCAAGACGGCGAACATCGTGCTCAACGTGGGGTATGGCATCGTGGAGGGCATTGCGGTGGACACGCACGTCAACCGCATTGCGCACCGCCTGATGCTGAGCCCCAAGACGCATGCCAAGGAGCCGCTCAAGACCGAGCAAGATCTGCTCAAGATTTTGCCGCACGAGTATTGGAAGTCGGTCAACCATCAGTGGATCACCTTCGGTCGCGAGATCTGCGACGCCCGCAAACCCAAGTGTGACGAGTGTCCGCTGGCAGATTTGTGTCCCAGCGTGCGCGTAGCGGGGTAGGGCGGAACGCATCTTCGTCTGGCGTTTTTTGCGGGGCTGGGTTTGCCCTTGAGCCGGAGTCCTCTCCATGCGCTACCATGACAGACAATGTATTTGACGTACGACCCGCCGAGCTTGCCCCGGCGGGCTTTTGGCGTTGCGATGCCGGAGGAACAGCATGCTCATTCACCGTATAGCCGCGCAGCTCTACACTGCCGAGGCGCTGCAGACCGTCGAGGCCGGACTCGATGCCGGCGAGGACGTGACGCGGGCCGCACGCTTAGGGCGGCCGCCCAGTTTGCGCGCCGTCCGCGCCCGACGGTCTACATTGTGAGCGGCGAGGATGCGGCCGATCGCGCCGCGTGCAGCCTTGCCGCCTACGTGGGCCTGGCGCACGTGTGCCGTTTTCCCGAGCGCAAGGACTATCCGTGGCGCGAGCAGGCGCCCGACGATGCCGTGGTGGCGCAGCGCTGCGAGGCTCTGGGGCGCATCGTGCGCGGGGACAACTGTATCATGGTTGCCTCGGCCCGCGCGCTGCTGCGCTGCGTGCCGCCGGTCGAGAGCCGCTATTGGGAGTCCACGACCTTTGCGGTGGGCGAGGAGATTCCTTTTGATGAGGTGCCGCAGCGCCTAGTGGGCATGGGCTACACCAATGCCGGCGCCGCCGACGCGCCCGGCCTGTTCCGCGTGCACGGCGACACCGTAGAGGTGTTCCCCGCGCAGGAAAAGGCGCCCGTGCGCATCGAGTTTTTTGGCGACGAGATCGATCGCATCCGCCGCATGGTGAGCTCCACGGGGCAGACCATCGGCAACGAGGACAGTATCGAGATCTTCCCCTGCCGCGAGCTGGCGCTTACCGACGATGCCGTCCACAACATGCACGTGGCGCTCTACCGTGCCAGCCAGGACGACAGCAAGCTGGCGGCGCTGCTCGAGATGGTGGATACGCGCATCGTCACGCCCGAGCTCGACCGCTTTTTGCCGGTGATGTACGGCCAGACCGTAAGCCCGTTGGCGCACGTGAGCGGCAAGGCACTCGTGGTTCTGTCCGAGCCGCGCTCGCTGTTCGACGACTGCCTGCGCGCCTACGAGGATATTGAGGCCCGTGCCGGCGAGGCAGGGATTGACCGCCTGGATGGTCTGTACGTGCGCGCCCAACAGCTCGATTTTGGTGCCCAGCAGCGCCTGAACTACGTGAGCCTCATCCGTGCCGGCGGTGCGGTGACGGCCGAGCTCAAGATTGAGCAGCCGGCCATCGCAGGCTCGGACAACCGTTTTATGACGCGCATCCAGGAGGTCGTGGGCAAGCGCTATGCCTGCGTGTTTGCCATCCCCGACCGCGGGGGAGTCGATGGAGCTCACCTTTGGCGACGAGGGCATTACCTTTGAGGAATCGCTGACCGCGGCGCCCGAAAATGTCGGCGCTATCGGCGACCGCGTTCGCGTGGCAGCGGCGGATTCCGCCGATCGTGCCGCACGCCAGGAGGCCCATGCTTTCATTCGCGAGCGTAAGGCCGACGCGCTCAACGCCCGCTCGCTCGAGGCGGGCGCCGCGCAGG
>CABPXT010000169.1:0-3937 GCA_902461405.1 uncultured Collinsella sp. | reverse complement strand
CAGCGGCACGGGCATCGTGAATGCCCTTGATCGCGGCATGGCGGGCGGTGCGGGCGTCGTGCACGGCGTCGCGGGCCTCGGCGGCCGTTGCCTTGGCAGAGCGCAGCTTGGCTGCCAGGTCGGGATTGGTCTCGGCAACCGCGGCGATTGTGGGGCCGTCGAGCTCCTCTTGCGTGGGCTCGGCCAAGAAGTCGATGGCATACTGAGCGGCTACCATGGAGCCCTTGGCGAGCACGCTCTCGTCGATCTTGTAGAAGCAGGAGTGCTGGGCATAGGTGGCGCCGATCTGGGGGTTGCGCGTGCCAACAAAGGCGAGCACGCCCGGCACGCGACGCAGGTACTCCGAGAAGTCCTCGCCCGAAAGCGTGCCGCGGTAATGGCCCTCGCCTGCGGGACCCAGGCACTTGAGCACAGCTTGGCGGCAGCGCTCGCTCGAGGCGGCATCGTTTTCGACCTTGTAGTTGGCGATGGTGTAGTCGGTGAGTTCGGCCTCGGCGCCCAGGGCCGCCGCAGTGTGCTCCACGATGCGGCGCATAAGCTCGGGCATCTCCTCATGCGTCTTGTCGCCATAGGTGCGCACCGTGCCGGCGAGGTACGCCGTGCCGGCGATAACGTTGCGCGCGGTGCCGCCGTGCAGTTCGCCGACGGTGATGACGGCGGGTTCGTAGGGGCTAATCTCGCGCGAGACGATGGTCTGCAGGGCGTTGACGATTTCGGCGGCAACCATAACGGCGTCGTGGCCGCGCTGGGGCATGGCGCCATGGCACGAGGTGCCGCGGACATCAATGCGGAACCAGTCGGTATTGGCCATGCGCGGACCGGGCTCGCAGCTCACGGTGCCGGCATCGACCTCGCTCCAGATGTGCGCGGCATAGGCGCCGTCGACGCCATCGAGTACGCCCGTGCCGATCATGAGCTTGGCGCCCTGACCGTTTTCCTCGCTGGGCTGGAATACGATACGAATCTCGCCGTGGATGTCATCGGTCATGTGGCGCAGAATCTGCAGCGTGCCGAGCATCATGGCGATATGGCAGTCGTGACCGCAGGCGTGCATGCAACCCTCGTTGACGCTGGCGAACTCCTCGCCGGTTTGCTCGGTGACAGGCAAGGCGTCGATGTCGGCGCGCAGCAGGATGCGGCGGCGCGGCGTGCCATCCTCGCGGTAGGCATCGGCCGCGGTGCCGCGAAGCGTCGCCACCAGGCCCGTCTTGAGCGGACGCTCGTAGGGGATATTCATGGCGTCGAGCTGGTTGGCGATGTCGGAAGTCGTGCGCTCCTCGGCAAGGCTCAGCTCCGGGTGCTTATGGAAGTGCCGGCGCTGCTTGATGATGTAGGGTTCAAACTCGGCGGCGATATCCTGGATGGCCGCGGTGACGTCGTCTGCCGCGCGAACCTCGGTTGCCGCCATAATCTGCTGTGCCTTGGTCTTCGTCATGGTCGATTTGCTCCTTGCTGGCTCGATCGCAAAATCGTACAGGCTCTCTCCAGTATGCCACCTGCCGCTAGGGCTGGTAAAGTTGCCGTTTGCCGCTTGGAGTTTTGTTGCAAGGGCGGGGGAGTACACTCGGGGGTGTTGAATTTCCTGCCAGAGATGGGGATGCCCATGCAACATATCGATCGGATTATCCGCTCCAAGAACGTTTTTACCGCGCAAGACGGTATCGATACCGCCCGCGAGCTGGCGATTGCCATCGCGGGCGATCGCATCGTCGCAGTCGGTGCGCCCGATGACGTGATTGACGCCGCACCTGCCGCCACGTCGGTTATCGACTACGGCGAGCAGTTTGTCTGCCCCGGTTTCCATGACGCGCACCTGCACTTCTTCCATACCTCGGTCGGTTCCTCGCCGTACATGCTCATGGATATGGGCACGTCCGAGGCAGCATTGGTGCAGCATGCACGCGAGTTTTCCCAAGGCTTGCCCGATGACGCCTGGGTCGTGACCCAGGGTTGGCGCGATTACCGCTGGGATCCGCCCGAGCACCCTACCAAGGCCTCCCTCGACGCCGCCTTCCCCGATCGTCCCTGCGTTATGTACTCGGGCGACGGGCATACCCTGTGGCTCAACAGCCGCGCACTCGAAGTCCTCGGCGTGACGCGCGACAGCGAGCCTCCGGCGGGTGGCAGTTATGACAAAGACTCAAACGGTGAACTTACGGGTATCGCCCACGAGGCAGCTGCTATGCAGCTGCCGCCGCGCTGCCTGGAGTGGCTGGGCGAGGACCGCATCGCGAGCGCTTACGCCGACCAGATGAAGCGTATGGCCGAGCAAGGCATCACCTCAATCTGCGATATGTCGCTCATGCCCATGCCGGGCTGCGACTTTATTCGCGACGATGTTTACGACAGGCTGCAAGCCGCCGGCAAGCTGGGCATCCGCGCCCATCTGTTTCCCACGCTGCTGGATGACCAATCGCGCTTGGAAAAACTCCAGACCCGCTACGCGAACAACGCGCTGCTCTCGGCGCCAGGCTTTAAACAGTTCTTCGACGGCGTGTCGAGCGAGCATACCGCATACCTCACTGAGCCCTATACCAATCCGCGCTTCCCGGGTGACCAGGGTCGCCTGACGGTTCCTGTCGAGCGCATGCGCAAGTTGGTTCTGGCGGCAGCCGAGCGCGGCCACACCGTGCGCATCCACGTTATCGGCGACGGTGCCATCCATGCCGCACTCGATATCTTTGAGGAGGCGGCAGAGCTCTACGGCCTGCCCCAGCACGGTCATAACACGCTCGAGCATCTGGAGAATTTGCTGCCCCAGGACATCGATCGTCTGCGCAAGCTCAACGTCATTGCCTCGAGCCAGCCTTGCCACATCACGCTCGACCCGGGTGGCCCGGAGCGCGATCTGGGCTTGGAGCGCAGCCGCATCATGTGGCCGTTTGCGACCTATAAGCAGCGCGGCATCCGCCAAGCTTTCGGTACCGATAGCCCCATCACAGCCGTTACCAGCATGAACGTGCTCTACACGGCCATCACGCGCCAAGACCCCCGCAGCCACTGGCCCGAGGGCGGCTGGCTCCCCAGCGAGCGTATCGACGCGGCAACTGCCCTGCGCAACTACACGCTTGGCAGCGCGTACGCAGCGGGCGACGAGCAAAACCTCGGCAGCCTGGAACCCGGCAAATACGCCGATCTGGTAGTCCTGGACCAAAACCCGCTCACCATTGACCCCCAAGAACTCCAGGACACCAAAGTTCAGGCCACCTACCTGGCAGGTAACTTAATCTACGAGCGCTAATATTCATGCCGTACCGTTAAACGCGGCTCGGTCAGCCTATTTTGGGATGGCGCTCGAGCCGCGTTTGTTTGCCTATGGGGTCCGTTAGGAGCGCCCCCACTCTGCTTGATTTGGGCGCGGGGCGGAGGCGCCGCTGCCCCGCGCTCAATTTGGACATCAGTAATGCCGTCTCTTGGTGTTTTGCATACTTTCCATTGCAGATTGCATAAAAAGGATGGGATGTTCTTTCTGACTCTTATGTACCCCCGCCTGGGCCGTGCAAAAAACGGAGTATTCAGCAACGCAAGTTCCGCCGGTGCCGCTACAGTTGACCAACATTGCGGAGATCGACGTCATCTTGGGCTCCGGTGCGACGCGAGACATGTTTATTTGTCTCGACGAGGTCTGTCTGCCGATCCAAATTGCCGGTCGAAGGCGTCCTTGGGACCAATATGGTTTGTCCGGCGCGTATGCAGCCGTTCTGCTCTGCTGAATACTCCCAAAAATGCACGGTGCTCCCTGGGGGACCCGTGCGTGCGGCGAAAACCATGCCCATGTCGCTATCCACATCGCCATTTTGCTGCACTGACTTTTCTGAATGCCGGGACAGATAACGTTGACTCAGCTCCCGTGTGGCTCCGGAGGGGCGGGGCATAAGGTTTATCGCGAGTTCCGCACGAGCCGGAGGCCACTTAATGTGGCCTTCGTGCGAGCAGG
>CABPXT010000168.1:0-3978 GCA_902461405.1 uncultured Collinsella sp. | reverse complement strand
TGAGCCCGAGGCTGCCGCAGAGCCCGCCGTGGAGAAAGCGCCCGAGCTCGCTACTGCGACTCCGGAGCCCGCCGCCGAGGCAAAGCCCACCCCTGCTCCTGAGCCGCAGCCGGCCACACCCGAAGTTCAGAAGGTCCAGGCGACCGTCATTGAGCCCGAGCCTGCACCTGCACCTCAGCCCGATTCGCAGGTCACCAGGCCCGCACCCGAGACGAGCGCCCGTCGCGATAAGCCCGCCGGCAAGACCAAGGCCATCGAGCGCCATCGCCCCGGCCGCGTGCGCATGGGCCTGGGTCTGATCGGCCTGGGTCTTAAGACGCTCATTACCGGCAAGACGAAATAGTCGTTTGTAGAAGCAGTTTGTAGAAGCGCCCCGCATTTGAGGAAAGCCTCGGATGCGGGGCGCTTTTCCCTGCTACCATGGTGCGAACAACAACGCGAATGACAGGCAGGAATATGAAGCTCACTATAGAATCGATGACCTACGGCGCTGACGGGCTGGCGCACGCCGACAACGGCAAGGCCGTCTTTGTGCAGGGCGCCGTGGCAGGCGACACCGTCGAGGCCGAGATCGCACAGGACGGCAAGTCGTTCATGCGTGCCCGCACCACCGAGATTCTGGAGCCAAGCCCCGATCGCATTCAGCCTCCCTGCCCCTTCGTGGGCATCTGCGGCGGCTGCTCGTGGGGCAATCTCTCACGAACGGCACAGCTCGCCGCCAAGGAGCAAAACCTGCGCTCCACGCTCGAGCGTATCGGCAAGTTCAGCCCCGATCAAGTCGATGAACTGGTGCAACCCATCCGCCACACCAAGGATGATTGGGGCTACCGCAATAAAATCGAGCTCGAGCCGACCGTTGTAAACGGCCGCGTGCGTCTTGGCATGCACGGTGTCGATCCTCGCAAGATCGTGACCGTCGATTCGTGCCCGTTGTTCGACAAACGCTTCCCCAAGGCACTCAAATCGGTCGTCGGCGCGCTCAATTATCTGAGCGGCAGCCACGACCTGGGCCTTGAGCGCGTGGGCATTCGCGCCTCGCGTCGCACCAAGGCACTCGAGGTGGCGCTCTGGACGCCTACGGGCTCTTTCCCGCGCTCGCAAGTCTCGCGCGTGTTGGCAGACGCCGCTCACCCCACAAGTGTCGTACGCGTGATGAGTAAGGGCGAAAAGAAGGCCCGCCGTGTTTCCAAGGTCGAAATGCTCGCCGGAGAGGGCTCATGGACCGAGAATATCGCCGAGGGTCAGATGCGCTTGTCTGCCCCGTCTTTTTTCCAGGTCAACACCAAGGGTGCCGAGATTTTGATCGAGCTTGTCATGGAAGCGCTCGATCCGCAGGAAGACGAGCTTGCCGTGGACCTGTACTGCGGTGCCGGCACCTTTACCCTGCCGCTCGCCCGCCGCTGCGACTTTGTCGCCGCCGTCGAGGCCTACGGCCCCGCCGTGCGCGACCTGCGCCGTAACCTGGAGATCAACAAGCTTGATAACGTCGACGTCATTGGCGGAGACGCGGTGCGCGAGTTCCCCGACCAGGATGCCGACGTCTTGGTGGTCGACCCGCCGCGCGCAGGCCTCGCCCCCGAAGCGATCGGCCTTATCGCCAACACGAGTGCCCGCGATGTCGCCTACGTGAGCTGCGACCCGGCCACCCTGGCGCGCGATCTCAAACGCTTTGTCGAAGAAGGCACCTTCTCCCCCGTAAAGATCACGCCAGTCGACCTGTTCCCACAAACCTTCCACTGCGAGACCGTCGTCCACCTTAGGCGCAACTAGCCACTTAATCATTGCTCAGAAAAATCATTGGGAAATCGAGCGTGGCAAGCGGAGGTCTTCGGGGTATAAGACGGCTAATTGTATGCCGCCTATGAAAGGAACCCTCATGCCCAGCGTTGCCGTTCTCGCCGCCGATGGCTTTGAAACTATTGAATGCTTGACCATGGTCGATATCATGCGTCGCGGCGGCGTGCGTGCCACGCTCGTCTCGATTATGCCCACGCGTGAGGTCGTAAGCTCGCTGCAGATCCCCGTGACCTGCGATGCGCTCTTTGATGAGATCAACTTTGACGAGTACGACTGCGTCGTGCTGCCCGGCGGCCTGCCCGGTGCCACCAACCTGCGCGCCGATCAGCGTGTCTGCGACGTGGTCTGCGAGTTCGCCGCGACCAAGCACGTCGCCGCCATCTGCGCCGCCCCGTTTATCCTGGGCGAGCTCGACCTACTCGAGGGGCGCCACGCCACGTGCTTCCCTGGCTTTGAGAAAAGCTTCCCCGAAGGCGCCTATACTGGCGAGAAGGTCACGCAAGACGGCAACATCATCACTGCCAGCGGCATGGCACAGTCACTCCCCTTTGCATTGGAGCTGCTGCGCACGCTCGCTGGCGACAAGGCCGTCGAGAAGGTCGCCGAGGGCATCCAACTATGATTTTGGCTTCGCAATCGCCGCGCCGCATAGAGCTGATGCGCGAGGCAGGCTACAACATTCGCGTGATTCCCGCGGATATCGACGAAACGCCCTTTGATGGCGAGGCCCCGCTCACGCTTGTCGAGCGCTTGGCACGCGCCAAGGCGGCTGCCGTTGCTGCCGAGTATGCCGAGCCCAAAGAACTGACGGTCGCGGCCGACACCATCGTCACCTTCGACGGCAAGATTTTGGGCAAGCCGGCAACCGAGGGCGAGGCGCGCACCATGCTCCGTGAGCTTTCGGGCCGCACGCACCAGGTCGCAACCGGCGTCTGCATCGTTAAGGCAGGCGATACGGCCGCCCCGCATGCCGCCGAGAGCCTGTCGTTTGTCGATGTGACCGACGTGACATTCTACGAGCTCACCGACGAGCAGATCGAGCACTACGTTGCCTCGGGTGAGCCCATGGATAAGGCAGGCGCCTACGGCATCCAGGGCACAGGCGGCCGCATGCTCGTGCACGATATTTCGGGCGACTTCTATAACGTGGTGGGCCTACCCATCGCCCGCGTCGCGCGCGCGATTCAAAAACTCTCGTAATTACATCTGGTGCTGGGTATCCCCCGGCGCCTACAATTTTGGCGTACCGTACGGATCCCGACCGGGCACAAGGCGCGGCGGAAAACCGATAGGAGTTAAACATGGATACACTGCTCGAGGCCATTGACGTCTGCGATGTCGATGGCTTTTGCTATGGCAACTATACGGACGAGGAGGCCGGCACCGGTTGCACCGTAATCGTGGCACCCGAGGGCGCCACCGGCGGCGTTGACGTACGCGGTGGCGCTCCCGCTTCGCGCGAGACCGACCTGCTACGACCCGAGAACACCGTCGACAAGGTCCACGCCGTCTGCCTTTCGGGCGGATCGGCCTTTGGCCTCGAAGCTGCAAGCGGCGTCGCTCGCGAGCTTGAGAGCCGCGGCATCGGCCTTCCCGTCGGCCCCACGCAGGTGCCTATCGTGTGCTCCAGCTGTATCTTCGACCTTGCCTTTGGCGACCCCACCGTGCGCCCCGACATTGAGGCCGGCATCGCCGCCGTGCGCGAAGCACTCGACCACACCCCCACCAAGCTCGAACAGGGCAACGTAGGCGCCGGCACGGGCGCCACCGTGGGTAAGCTCATGGGGCCTGCCACCTGCATGAAGGCCGGTCTTGGAGCTGCCGCCGTGGCACTCGGTCCCGTCAAGGTGGGCGCCGTGGTCTCGGTCAACGCCTGCGGCAACGTTGTCGCCCCCTTCCCCGGCGAGGGGGTCGCCGGCATGCGCGCCGCAGCCGATAGCGACCAGATCGTCGACATGGAACTCGCAGCCTTTGCCGCCGCCGGATCCATGCAGATGCCGCTCGACCGCACCAACACCACCATCAGCTGCATCATCACCAACGTGGAACTCACTAAGGCACAAGCCACCAAGGTCTCCCAGATGGCCGCAGACGCCTACGCACACGCCATCCGTCCCACGCACACCACCAACGACGGCGACACCATCTACACCCTCGCCAGCGGCAAACTGGGCGCCCAGG
>CABPXT010000167.1:0-4010 GCA_902461405.1 uncultured Collinsella sp. | reverse complement strand
GTACAGCGCGCGCTGCATGCTGCGCAGAAGCAGCGTGTTGACGAGCGGTGCGTTGGCCGTACCGGCGGCAGCATCGACTGCAGCCTGCAGCTCATCGGGACTCCCCAGGGCAATACCGGCCGCGCGGCGATCATCGATGATGCCCAGCTGCGCCAACGCCACGGCGGCACCGTGCAGGCTATCGGGACTGGGATCATCGTGCACGCGATAGCAAGCCTCAATGTCGCGGTCGGCCAGCCACTCGGCCACGCACTCGTTGGCGAGCAGCATGGCCTCCTCGATTAGCGACGTGGCGCACGAGCGCTCGCGGGCCACGATCTGCACGGGCACACCGTCCTCGTCCAAGAGCGCGCGGATCTCGGCCGTATCAAAGTCGACCGAACCGCGCGCGCGACGAATGCGGCGGCGGAGCTCCGCAAGCTCGTTGGCGGCAACCAAAAAATCACCCAGGTCGACGTTATAGCCGCGGGCTGCCTCTTCGCATGCAAGCCCACGCTCAAGCGCCTCCTCGCGCGAGGCCTCGGCAGCCGCAACATCCTCGGCGGCACCCTCCAGCACCCCATACTCCACCGCGCCGGCACGCACCAGCAGCGCCTCGGCGCCGTCATAGTCCATACGCACACGCGAGCGAATCACGCTGGGGTACGGATCGTAATGCCGCACGCGACCCTGCGCATCGAGCTCGATATCGACGGTAAACGCAAGACGGTCCTCGTCAGGGCGAAGCGAGCACAGGTCATTAGACAGGCGCTCGGGCAGCATGGGAAGCACGCGATCGGCCAGATACACCGATGTCGTACGATGGCGAGCCTCAAGATCGATATGCCCGTCCCAAGCCACATAGTGTGAAACGTCGGCGATATGCACGCCCAGCTTGTAGCCACCCTCGGGCGTGCGCTCAAGCGAAATGGCATCGTCAAAGTCGCGCGCGTCGACCGGGTCGATCGTGATGACAAAGCGGTCGCGCAGATCGCGGCGGAGCGGGTCCTTAAGCGCCGCGGACACATCGAGCGAAAGCCCCTCGGCCTCGTCCAGCGCGGCCTCGGGATAGCTATCGGTATAGCCATAACGCGCCATCACATATTGAACGCCCAAATCGGGCGCGTCATCTCCGCCAATGCGGCGTTCGATCGTCACGGTGCCCGATTCCAGGCGCGTCGGGTAGGTCAAAATGCGCGCGACAACGGCATCACCCGGGTGGACACCCCGACGATCCGCCGAGGTATCCTCAGGCAGAATGAAGAAGTCGGCCTTCAGGCGCGAATCGAGCGGTTCAATCACACCGAGCGGACCGGCGGTCTGGTACGTGCCCACCACGCTTATAGCTGCGCGCTCAACCACGCCCTCGATCACGGCGCGACGCTCGCCATGCGGGCTGTTCTTAATGCTCACGGCAACGGTATCGCCGTCCATGATCTCGCGCTTACCGCGACCCATGACCTTGTAGTCGCCATTCTCGGTTATGACATAGGCACTGTGCTCATGGAGCTGCACGCGCCCGGTCAGGCTCGGACGGCGTTCGCTGCGCACCGGCCCGCGCTTATTGCGAGCTCCACGCTTATGCTTGTTATTGCGCCCCATGGCGCCTCCTTGCTATCGATTGCGAACTCCAAAGAGTCTACCCAAATGATTCGCTTTCCTGCCGTCCCCTAGGGATCAAAAAACGGGCCGCCCCATAAGAGACGACCCGTTGGAAGGGTGAATTCCAGGCATGCCTACACGCGCAGGTAGCGGCGCATGGCGATGGCAGAACCAAAGAGACCGATAATCACGCCGACCAGAATCAGCGCAGCATAGGTCACCAGGTAGTACTGCATCGGCAGGGCAAACGACATCCAGCCGATGCTCTCCTGCAGACGCGGAATCATCAGATTGCGCAGCAGCTCCAGAACACCGATGGAAAGCAGCGAGCCCAAAATGGCCTGCAGTACGCCCTCGGTGATAAACGGGCCGCGAATGAAGCCGTTGCTGGCGCCGACCAGACGCATAATCGCAATCTCACGACGACGCGCCGTGATGGACAGGCGAATCGTGTTGTTGATGAAGATGAATGCGATAAAGGTCAGAAGGCCAACGAGCACCACGGCGGCGATGCGGATGTAGTTGGTCACCTGGAACAGGCGGCTCACTTCCTCCTGGCCGTACAGCACGCTCGCGTTGACGTCGCCGTCATCCGCGATCTTCTGGAAGTCGGCGTTCTTCTTGAGCTTCTTTGCCGTGCTCTCGACCTGAGACGGGTCATCCATCTCAATGGCGAAGGAGGCGGGCAGCGGGTTCTGGCCGTCGAGCGCGCTCATGGTGGCATCGGCGTTACCCGACATCTTGCTCGTGTACTCGGCCAGCGCGTCGTCCTTGTCCTTATAGGTCACGGACTTCACGTTACTCCACGTTTTGAGCTCGGCCTCAAAGGCCTGAACATCGGCCTGATCGGCGTCATCGCTAATAAAGGCGTTAATGACAACCTGATCCTCGACGGTGCCGATCACGGAGTTCAGCATCGCGGAGCCCATGATGAACAGGCCGATGATAAACAGCGAAAGGAAGATCGTGATGACGGCGCCGAGCGAGGTAGTCCAGTTACGGAAGAAGTGGCTGATTGCCTCTTTGAAGGAGTAGCCCACGTTAGTTGGTGCCATAGTTGCCGTAACCTCCCCTCTCCTGGTCGCGGATAACGTGGCCGCCCTCGAGGGCAATCACGCGACGGTGCATGCTATCGACCATCTCGCGGTCGTGCGTGGCGACGATCACGGTGGTGCCGGTGCGGTTAATGCGCTCGAGCAGCTTCATGATGCCCAGCGAGATCGCCGGGTCGAGGTTACCCGTGGGCTCGTCGCAGATCAGCAGCGGCGGACGGTTGACCATAGCGCGGGCGACGGCAACGCGCTGCTGCTCGCCACCGGAAAGCTGGTCGGGCAGCGAGTCCATCTGATCGGCCAGACCGACCAGACGCAGCACCTCGGGCACCTGGCTGCGAATGACGCCCTTGGGCTTGCCGATGCACTGCAGAGCAAACGCCACGTTTTCGTAGGCGGTTTTTTGCGGCAGGAGCTTAAAGTCCTGGAACACGGCGCCAATCTGGCGGCGCAGGAACGGAACCTTGCGGTTCTTGATCTTCATGAGGTCCTGACCGGCAACCAGGATGCGACCGCTCGTCGGCTTGACGTCGCGGTTGAGCGTCGACAGCAGCGTGGTCTTACCCGAGCCGGAGTGACCGACCAGGAAGACGAACTCGCCCGGATAGATCTCGATGTTGATGTCGTCGAGTGCAGGCTTGTTGGGCTGTGCCGGATAGATCTTGGTGACATGCTCCATAAGGATGACGGGCTCGACACCGGCCTGCTTGGCCATCTTCTTGCGGCTGGCCTGCGGATCGATGGGCGCAAACACCGACGTAAAATCGGGGTTGTTGAGCGCGTTATCGAGGCTTGCGACCTCGGCTGCCTGATCGCTCTCGACCACCGGGGCAGCAGGCTGCGTGGGATCGGGAATAGCGGCAAAGAGGCCAGACTGCGCAGGCTGAGGAGCCGGTGTCGCAGGAGCCATGGGGTCGGGAATGCCGGCCATGCTAGGCTGCGGCGCGGCGGCGCCAGTCTGAGGCTGCTCCACGCGAGCGGTCACAGCCTGAACGGGCTCAAAACCCGCCGTGCCGGAAAGCGCAGCATCGCTGGTGGGATTGTAGGCAAAGGGATCGGATGCCGGCTGTGCCTGATCTGCCGGCTGAGCGGGGGCCTGAGCAACAGGCTGGCCCTCTGAATCCGGAGTGGCGAAACGACTGCCCTGGACGCCTGTCTGCGTCTTGGGGGCATCATCGCCCGCACCGGAGGTACGGAAGTGGTTACCCACTGGTGCTCCTTATCGTCGTGCGTTTAAACTACATGAGCGCTTTATATTTTAGCAGTATTAGCTTTGCTGCACATAAGAAGCATGGCGGGGCCTGGTCCCTCCGGCCGCGTACAGGGTTACCTCCCAAATCGTCCTCGCGCATGGCCGGCATTTGTCCTGCTCCTGCG
>CABPXT010000166.1:0-4028 GCA_902461405.1 uncultured Collinsella sp. | reverse complement strand
AAAGAACCCCCGCCGCACGTAGTGCGCAGCGGGGGTTCTTTCATGTCCGAGGACGTCCGCGAAGGTCAGCCCTCAGATCCTGCGGTGGGAGACTTAGGCCTCGTTGTACACCGTCTTGAGCTTCAGCAGGTGAGCGTAGCGGTCCATAGCGGCCTGCTCGTTCTCCTTGAAGAGCTCCTCGGCGCGCTCGGGGAAGGAACGCGTCAGCGAAGCGTAACGGGCCTCGTTCATCAGGAACTCCTGATAACCGCCCGCGGGCTCCTTGGAATCGAGCGAGAACTTCTTGCCGGCAGCAGCCTCGGGGTTGAAGCGGAAGAGGTTCCAGTAACCGCACTCGACAGCCTTCTTCATCTCGGCCTGGCAGTTCTGCATGCCGCCCTTCTTGATGGAGTGCATCTCGCAGGGGCTGTAGCCGATGATGAGGGACGGGCCGTCGTAGGCCTCGGCCTCGTGAATGGCCTTGAGGGTCTGAGCCGGGTTGGCGCCCATGGCAACCTGTGCCACGTAGACGTAGCCGTAGCTCATAGCGATCTCGGCCAGGGACTTCTTCTTGGTCACCTTACCGGCAGCGGCGAACTGAGCGACCTGGCCCAGGTTCGAGGCCTTGGAGGCCTGACCACCGGTGTTGGAGTAGACCTCGGTGTCGAAGACGAAGACGTTGACGTTGTGGCCGGAAGCCAGGACGTGGTCCAGGCCACCGAAGCCGATGTCGTAGGCCCAGCCGTCGCCGCCGAAGATCCAGAAGGACTTCTTGGTGAGGTAAGCCTTGTCGGCGAGGATTGCCTTGGAAGCGTCGCAGCCGCACTTCTCGAGCTCGGCAACGTAGGCAGCGGCAGCGGTCTTGGAGGCCTCGGCGTCATTGACGGAGTCGATCCAAGCCTGGCCGGCGGCCTTGAGCTCATCGGACGGACCATCGGCAGCGATGATGTCCTGGGTAGCGGCGATCAGCTTGTGCTGAACGGCCTCATAGCCAACGGCCATGCCCAGACCATGCTCGGCGTTGTCCTCGAACAGGGAGTTGTTCCACGCCGGGCCGTGACCGTCCTTGTCCTTGCAGTAAGGAGCGGTGGCAGCGGGGTTACCCCAAATGGAGGAGCAACCGGTGGCGTTGGAAATGAACATGCGGTCGCCGGCGACCTGGGTCACCAGACGTGCATAGGCGGTCTCGGCACAGCCGGCGCAGGAGCCAGAGAACTCCAGGTAGGGCTGCTTAAACTGGCTGCCCTTGACGTTGGCCGCGATGAGCTCCTTCTTCTCGGAGACGTTCTCGACCATGTAGTCCCAAACGGGCTGCTGGTCCATCTCCTGCTCGGTGGGAACCATCTCGAGGGCGCCCTTGGGGCAGACCTTGACGCAGTTGGTGCAACCCATGCAGTCGAGCGGGGACACGGCCATGGTGAACTTCATGCCCTTGGCCTTGGGGCCCATGGCGTCGAGCGTGCGGGTAGCCTCGGGCGCGGCGGCAGCCTCGTCCTCGGTCATCGCGAACGGACGGATGGTGGCATGCGGGCACACATAGGCGCACTGGTTGCACTGGATGCACTTGGTCTCGTCCCAGTGAGGAACGACCACGGCGACGCCGCGCTTCTCGTATGCGGAGGCGCCCAGCTCAAACTGGCCGTCGGCGCAACCGACGAAGGCGGAAACGGGCAGGCTGTCGCCATCCATGCGATCGATGGGCTCGAGCAGGTTCTTGACCTGCTGGGCGATGGCGGACTTGGTCTCCTCGGAGAGCTCGACGGGAGCGGCGTCCTCGGCGGTAGCCCAGTCGGCCGGAACCTCGAACTTACGGAAAGCGGTAGCGCCGGCATCGATGGCCTTGTGGTTGGCGTCGACGATAGCCTGGCCCTTCTTCATGTAGGACTTGGTAGCCGCGTCCTTCATGTACTGCAGGGCGTCCTCGGCGGGCAGGACCTTGGCCAGCGCGAAGAAGGCGGACTGGAGCACCGTGTTGGTGCGCTTGCCCATGCCGACCTTAGCGGCCAGGTCGATAGCGTCGATCAGGTAGACGTTGACGTTGTTGTTCGCGATGTAGCGCTTGGCCACGGCGGGCATGTGCTCGGCGAACTCCTCGTCGCTCCACTGGCAGTTGACCAGGAAGGTGCCGCCCGGCTTGACGTCGCGGACCATCTTGAAGCCCTTAACGATGTAGCTGGGGTTGTGGCAAGCGACAAAGTCGGCCTTGGTCACGTAATACGGCGAACGGATCGGGGAATCACCAAAGCGCAGGTGCGAGACGGTGACGCCGCCGGTCTTCTTGGAGTCGTACTGGAAGTAGGCCTGGACGTACTTGTCGGTGTGGTCGCCGATGATCTTGATCGAGTTCTTGTTGGCGCCGACGGTACCGTCGCCACCCAGACCCCAGAACTTGCACTCGATGGTGCCGGGGGCTGCGGTATTGGGCGCATCCTCGGCCTCAGGCAGGCTCAGGTTGGTCACGTCATCGACAATGCCAATGGTGAACTCGCGCTTGGGCTCGTCCTTCTTGAGCTCCTCGAAGACAGCGAACGCGGACGCGGGAGGCGTGTCCTTGCTGCCCAGGCCATAACGGCCGCCGACGACCTTGATGCCCGTCTTGCCGGCCTCGTAGAGAGCGGAGACGACGTCCTGGTAGAGCGGCTCGCCGATGGAACCCGGCTCCTTGGTACGGTCCATGACGGCGATCTTTTTGACGGTCTCGGGGAGAACGTCGACGAAGTGCTTGATGGAGAACGGACGGAACAGACGAACCTTGACCAGGCCGACCTTCTCGCCGTGAGCGTTGAGGTAGTCGATGACTTCCTCGAGCACGTCGCAGAAGGAGCCCATGCACACGACGACGCGGTCGGCATCGGGAGCGCCGTAGTAGTTGAACAGGCCGTAATCGGTGCCGAGCTTCTCGTTGATCTTCTTCATGTAGCCCTCGACGACGGCGGGAAGCTCGTCGTAGACCTTGTTGCAGGCCTCACGGTTCTGGAAGAAGATATCGCCGTTCTCGTGGCTGCCGCGGGTGTGCGGGTGCTCAGGGTTGAGCGCATGGTCGCGGAAAGCCTGGACGGCGTCCATGTCGCACATCTCGGCCAGATCCTTGTAGTCCCACATGGCGACCTTCTGGATCTCGTGGCTGGTGCGGAAGCCGTCGAAGAAGTTAAGGAACGGGGTCTTTCCCTCGATGGCGGCAAGGTGAGCCACCGGCGAGAGGTCCATGACCTCCTGGACGTTGCCCTCGGCGAGCATGGCGAAGCCGGTCTGACGACAGGCCATGACGTCGGAGTGATCGCCAAAAATGTTCAGGGCGTGGGAAGCGACGCAACGCGCGGAGACGTGGAAGACGCCCGGGAGCTGCTCGCCCGCGATCTTGTACATGTTCGGGATCATCAGGAGCAGACCCTGAGAAGCCGTGTAGGTGGTGGTCAGAGCACCGGCGCCCAGCGAACCGTGAACGGTACCGGCCGCACCTGCCTCGGACTCCATCTCGACGACCTTGACCGGGGTGCCGAAGATGTTCTTGCGACCCTGGGCCGCCCACTGGTCGACATGGTCGGCCATCGGGCTGGACGGCGTAATGGGATAGATTCCCGCTACCTCGGTGTACGCATACGAAACATATGCGGCCGCCTCGTTGCCGTCCATAGACTTAAACTTACGCGCCATATACCCCTCTCCTCTCATATAGGTATACAGGCCCCGGCGATCGCCGGGATGTTGGCGTGATGGGATTTACGCTGTTGCTTCCAATCATCTGGCAGGCAGGCTCAGCAGCAGGTACATGGCGTGGAGAGAAGACATGCCGAGGAGAGGGGCAGTTGATGCGCCCCACAGACCCGACCGCCCGTCTTGCACATGACCGAGCGCCGCAAAGGCCGCATGCCGGATGCTCCCGGGCACGCCCCGGCGATGGGAAGCGCCCGCAACGGAAATCCGCATGCGGGTTTATTGTACCCCGCCTTCAAGTGTAATTTCGGCAAATATAGGCGGGCGGTAAAGGTTTACCCCTTGATTATCAACTTCATCCGAACACCTCCCACATTCATCCGCACATGTGCGGA
>CABPXT010000165.1:0-4166 GCA_902461405.1 uncultured Collinsella sp. | reverse complement strand
TGAGTGGGCCGATAAGCCGGGTTCTGTCGTGAACGGTCATTTATCTTGTCTGCACGTTACCGTGCAGCTCCACGCACGCTACCCGAACGCGGACCGGGCCGGCCCATAGCGTTCCTATTCGCGCTTGCTCCGGATGGGGCTTGCCAAGCCGCCATGTTGCCACGACGCTGGTGGTCTCTTACACCACCGTTTCAGCTTTTCCCTTTACGCCTTGCGGCGCAGGTGGGAGTCTTCTTTTCTGCGGCGCTTTCCGTCGGATCACTCCGCCCGGCCGTTAGCCGGCATCCCGCCCTCTGGAGCCCGGACTTTCCTCACGCGTACTGCAAGCAGCACATCGCGCGACCGTCTGGCCCACTCAGCAGTGCAAGAGTGTAACACACCGTTGCCGCAGGCAATGGCACAACGCAAACGCTCGACACGATAAACCAAGAACCGCCATGCGCTACAATGGTCCTGTCGATGGGCAACGTCGTCAGTCGAGACGCGACCGCGCTCCGCACCCCTCCGTCTACTCGGTGTGTTCCCGCCTCCTCCCCGAGGCGGGATGTCGGCTTTTTTCATGCACCGACAATCCAATAGCCTGTGGACAGCCCGGCAGCATTGCGCATCTCGGTGCCAAATGCAAAAAGGGACCCGTCCATTACGGACGGATCCCTTAAAACAAGTGATCGTCAAACCGATTTACTCGGCGTCAGTCTCCTCGTCCTTCTTCTCGGAAGGCAGCGGGGTAACCTCGATCTCGACGCCCAGAGTCTCAGCAGCGGACTTCATGGACAGGGAGATACGACGACGGTCGAGGTCGATCTCCATGACCTTGACCTGAACCTTGTCGCCCACGTGGGTAACCTGAGAAGGCTGGTCGACGTGCTTGTTGGCCATCTCGGAGATGTGCACCAGGCCCTCGATGCCCTCGCCCAAGTCGACGAAAGCGCCAAACGGGACAAGCTTGGTCACAGTGCCCTCGACGATAGCGCCGACGGGATACTTCTTGACCAGTGCGCGCCACGGATCCTCGGTGGTCTGCTTGAGACCCAGGGAGATGCGCTCGCGGTTGAGATCGACGTCGAGAACCTCGACCTCGACCTCCTGGCCGACCTTGACAACCTCGGAAGGATGGTTGACGTGGTTCCAAGAGAGCTCGGAGATGTGGATGAGGCCGTCGATACCGCCGAGGTCGACGAAGGCGCCGAAGTCGACGATGGAGGAAACGGTGCCCTGGAGACGCATGCCAGACTTGAGCTTGGACAGGATCTCGGAGCGCTCGGCCTTACGGGACTCCTCAAGCACGACGCGACGGGAGAGGACGACGTTGTTGCGGTTGCGGTCCATCTCGATGACGCGGGCCTCGATGCGGGTACCCATGTAGGAGGTGAGGTCCTTGACGCGACGGAGGTCGACGAGGGAAGCGGGCAGGAAGCCACGCAGGCCGATGTCGAGAATCAGGCCGCCCTTGACAACCTCGATAACCTCGCCCTCGACGTTCTCGCCGGAGTTGAACTTCTCCTCGATGCGGTTCCAAGCACGCTCGTACTCGGCACGCTTCTTGGACAGGACCAGACGACCATCCTTGTCCTCCTTCTGGAGAACCAGGGCCTCGATGGGATCACCGAGCGCAACGATGTCTGCAGGGTTAGCGTCCTTGCGGATGGACAGCTCGCGGACCGGGATAACGCCCTCGGACTTGAATCCGATGTCAACGAGCACCTCGTCATGCTCGATCTTAACGACAGTGCCGTTAACGAGATCGCCCTCATCAAAGTCGGTAATCGTACCGTCGATGAGGTTGTTCATCTCCTCCTCGTTGACATCGTCAAGAGAGAAAATGGACGAGTTCTGAATCTCACTCAAAGGTGGACCCCTTTCGAACTACGGGGCCCCGATTGCTAGGACCTACAGAAGGGTGCGACAAGCACACAACGTTTAGGAACACTCGGGAGCCGACAGATACTAATGTGACGCTTATGCAATCACGTTCGTATAGGTTACGGGGAAATCATTTCGATTTCAAGCGTGAACTGCGATTTTTTACTCGTATGGAGACTTTTTCGCAATCTTGTTGACGACCGTCTCCATAAGTTGACGATAGGCAGTTAGGCATACGGCTTTGGGGTAAAGTATTCGGAGCCAACGATTCTGGAACGATTTTTCGAGAAAGGTGCCCGCGTGCTCAAAGCAGTCGTTTTCGATATGGACGAGACGCTTCTTAGCATCAACCTCAACGCGTTCATCCTTCGCTATTTTAAGGATGTCTCGTCGATGCTTGCAGATATCGGACGACGCAGCCGCGGCGGCACGATGGCGCGCCTCGGCACCATCCTGGTCGACCTCAACGCCAATCGCCGAAGCGGCACGGACAATCGCACCAATCTTGAGTTCTACCAAGAAGAAATTGAGCGCCGGTGCGGCATTTGCCTCTCGGACCCACTCATCTACGAGGCGTTTACCTACTACGATCGTGAAGTCCTGCCGTACAAGAACGATGACATGATCAATGCGAAAGCCATGCCGGGTGCACACGCCGCGCTCGAGGCGGTACAGAACGCGGGCCTGCGCTGCGCGCTCTTTACGAACCCCAGCTTTCCGCAGGGGGCCATCGAGTGCCGCATGGGCTGGGGCGACATGGCCGACGCCCCCTTTGAACTCGTGACGCACATGGGAAACGCCACCCGCTGCAAGCCCGATGCCACCTACTATCTAGAGCAGCTTCAGGTGATGGGACTCGAGCCTCATGAGGTCCTCATGGTGGGCAACGACCCCAAGCGCGACTTCCCCAGCCCCGCCTGCGGCATCCAAACCGCCTATGTTGGCCAGGGAAAACCCGGCCGAGCCACCTGGCACGGCACCATGGAAGACTTCGCCCGCGACTTCAACGCCGTAGTAGAAGCCTTCTACGAACACCAAGTAGCCGACGAACTGTCCTAGCACACTTGGGTTTTGCCGATCATGATGTTGAGGATCTCGACGTCGGTATCTTTCATGCCCACACGGCCTACGTAGCCCATACTGGCGATTGTCTGCTCAACGGTATCTTGGATCAGGCCCTCGCCGGCGCGGAAGCCGCGACCCTGCATGGCCATATCATGGCCCAGAATCGCTGCATCGACGGCAGCCGAGATCTTGGCGGCACAGCTCGCCTTGGCGCCGTCGCACACGATGCCGCCCACGTTACCGAGCGTATTCGAGACCGTCGCGCCAATCTGCTCGCGCGTGCCACCGCACAGCCAGGTAATCGCAGCGCCGGCGCCGCACGCGGCGCAAATAGCACCGCAAAACGCCGAAAGCGCACCAATATAGCTCTTGATATGCACGGCGATAAGATCGGACAGCATCACGGCGCGCACCAGACGCTCGTGGTCGCAGCGCAGGTACTCGGCATACTCCATGACGGGCAGTGCGCAGGTAATGCCCTGATTGCCCGAGCCGCACACAATGGCGACCGGCAGCGCGCAACCGTTCATGCGGGCGTCGGACCCGGCGGCCGCACGGGCACGGGCACGGCAGGCGACGTCATCGGCACGAGCACCCAGCAGCGTACGACCCACCTCGGCGCCCCAAGCGTGCGCAAGGCCCTCGGCACTGATTGCGCCATTCAGCTCAATCTGACGCTCAACGGCAGCGCGGGCGCCCTCAATGTCACCGTCCTCGATAAAGTCGATGATGGAATCAATGGACATGGGCGTATCGGCGTTATCTGCCGCACGCTCGGCCACCACGCGCTCGGCGCAGGCGGCGCACTCCCCCGCCGACTTGCCGCATACCGGAATACCATCGAGCGTATGGCACGTGACATTAGTGTGGTGATCGGTAATCTCGACGACCGCGGTATGGCCCCCGGCCGTCGCAGTCACCTTGATGTAGAGGTTGGGCACACCCTCGACAAGCGACACATCGCAGTAGCCAGCGTCGGCGAGGAGCTCGGCCACGCGAGCGCGGTCTTCATCGTTAACGCTCTCGAGCACCTCGAGCGCGCTCTTAGCGTCGCCGCCCACGGCACCCAGCACGGCCGCGGCCTCAATACCGTGCATACCGCCCGAGTTGGGCACGGTCACGCTCTTAACGTTCTTGATAATGTTGCCCGAGCAGGCAACATCCATATGATCGGGTTCGCAACCGAGCGTCTGGCTCGCCAGCGCCGCTGCCTAGGCAACGGCAATGGGTCAAACGCT
>CABPXT010000164.1:0-4188 GCA_902461405.1 uncultured Collinsella sp. | reverse complement strand
CCCCGTCCCCGCCGCCGCGCCCATTCCCGTGCCGCAGACCGTCTCTCGTGACGCCCTCGCCGGTATGGGCGGAGCCGCCGCGACCGGCGCCGCCGTGGGCCTTGGCGCCGCTGCCGGTATTGCCTCCAACATGGCGAGCACCCGCGCCCCGCAGCGCCCGCTCGCCCAGCTCGTCGACGTCGTGAGCGGCGAGAGCCACAGCATCACTTCCGCGCAGGTGACCATCGGTCGCGAGCGTTCGGTTTCGGACATCGCCCTGCGCGACCCCAACGTGTCGCGCCGCCACGCCCAGCTCACCTTTACCGGTTCGGACTGGTCGATCGAGGACCTCAATTCCACCAACGGCACGCTCGTCAACAACCGCCGCATCACGCGCTGCCCGCTACGCAACGGCGACCTGCTGACGTTTGGCCTGAGCACCTTTGAATTTAGGGGATAGTCGCTTATGAACATCGATATCGTCCTTTTTGCAGGCCGCATCGTCCTGGTCGCCCTGCTCTACATCTTCCTGTTCGCCGTCATGAAAACCGGCGTGGGACTCGTACGCGGCCAGCGCCGCGACTCCGCTATCTGGACGATCGATGTGGACAAGGGTCCGCGCGGCATCCGTGGCATCCATGTAGACATGCTCGGCCCCGTCATCGTGGGCCGCTCACCGTCCTCGGACATCTGCATCAACGAACCGTTTGTCTCGGCCTCGCACGCACGCTTTTCGCTGCAGGGCCCGGCACTCATCATCGAAGACCTCAACTCGCTGAACGGCACGCTCGTTAACGGCCGTCAGCTGGTGGAGCCCGCAACGCTGCGCGAGGGTGATGAGGTCCAGATTGGCGACGTGGTCATGAAGGTGAACCGTCGATGATCGACGAGGAGAACAAGTCCGCAACCATGCCCGAGACGCCGACTGCCCCCGCAGCTGCGCCGGCTCATGCCGCTCCGGCGCGCCCTGCGACCGTGGAGCCCGAGGACACCGTGTTCTCCCTGCCTCTTTCGCATGTAACTCAAGAATATCCGGCACTCGTCGATGACGAGGACGCCGGCACCGAGCAGCTCGACGCCCCCATCGGCGCGCACGCTGCCGAGCAGCCCGCGGAACCGGAGGCAACGCCCGCACCGGCTCACTTCGCCGAGCCCGTCGCCGAGGCGATTAACGAGAGCGCTGCCGTGTTTGCCGCCCCCGAGCCTGCCGCGCCGGTATTCCCCGTCGCCCCGGCAAGCGAGGCGGCACCCGCATCTGCAACGCCTGCCGAAGTCGAGCAGCCCGTTGCCGCGCCCGCCGCAGCTCCCGAGTCCTCCGCTCAACCCCAGAGTACGCCCGCGCCGTCGCACTTTGCGACGCCCGAGCCGACGGCTGTCGAGCCGCAGCAGGACGGCGATCCCGCCGACCGCGTAACCGAAGATCTCAACCTTCCGGACGTCTCCGACGCCGAGTCGGGAGACGATGCCGACACCGTCTCCCCCGGCGACACCGCCGAGATCGATGTCGCGGCCGTGGAGGCAAAGCTCAAAGATCCCGGCGCGACCATGAGCTTCGAGCCGCTGACCGACGAGCGAATCGAGACCGACTCGACCTACGACGCCGGCACCACCACGCAGCTTATGTGGGGCGCCCGCTCCGACGTCGGGTGCGTACGCCCACACAATGAGGACTCCTATCTGGTGCAGTCGCCGCTCTTTTGCGTGTGCGACGGCATGGGAGGACACGCCGCCGGCGAGGTGGCATCCTCCATCGCCGTCGAGACCATCGCCAAGACGGCGCCGCAGTCCGCCGACGCCGCGCGCCTGGCCGCAGCCGTCGAGGCCGCCAACGCCGCCGTGATCGAGGCCGCCCTCAACGGCCTGGGCAAACCCGGCATGGGGTGCACGGCCACCTGCGCCTACATCGAAAACGACACGCTCGCCATCGCCCACGTGGGCGACTCGCGCGCCTACCTGCTCCACGAGGGTACGCTCATCCGCGTGACCCGCGACCACTCCTACGTGGAGGAGCTCGTGGATGCCGGCGAGATTACGGCCGACGAGGCCCGCGTCCACCCCAACCGCTCGGTCATCACCCGCGCGCTGGGCTCGGATCCCGCCATGTATGCCGACCACTTTACCCTGCACATCGAGGAAGGCGACCGCCTGATTCTGTGCTCCGACGGTCTTTCGAGCATGATTCCCGATAGCGATATCGAGAACATCGCTACGCAGTCCTCGAGCGCACAGATCTGTGTCGACAACTTGGTGGACGCGGCGCTCGCCGCCGGCGGCCACGACAATGTGACCGTAGTAGTCGTTGACCTGGTTGACGATGGCGTTATGCGCGAGGCGCAACGCGTGCGTCGCCGCAACATTACTATCGCCGCCATCCTGGCCCTCGTCTTTGTGCTGGCAGCTGGCATCTGGGCCTACACGGGTGTCACCGGCTCGTACTACCTGGGTACCTACCAGGGCAATGTCGCCGTCTGGCGCGGCCTGCCCGGCAAGCCGCTCGGACTCAAGCTCCACTGGCTCGAAAGCGAAACCAGCATCAAGCTGTCCGACCTGCCCGAAGACACGCAAAACCGCCTCAAGGCGGGCATTCCGCAAACAAGTGTCGACGATGCGCAGGACACGATATCCAAGTACCGCCACCAGATCGATGAAGAGCAGACCCGCCAGGTGATCGACGCGCAAACGATTCGCGACAACACCAATCAGGGATCCGAATCAGATTCCGAGAAACCCGCCGAACAGTCCGCCGAGGCCGAAGCCTCCGATAAGAATTAGAAAGGGAGTGCCGCTTATGAGTCGCCGCAACACCGAGCTGCTCTTGCTCATCGCCTCGGCGTTCCCCGTCATCCTGCTGTATGCGATGTACGTGCTCACCGCGGGCGCCGCCATCTCCTTTGAGACGCTCGCGGTGCCGATCGGCCTCTTTGCCGCCTTCGCCGCGGCACATATCGCCGTGCGCATCTTGGCGCCCGGCGCCGACCCCGCCATCCTACCCATCGTATTTATACTTTCGGGCATCGGTATCACGTTCGTGACGCGTCTCGCACCCGCTCTCGCGATCTCACAGCTCATCATCCTGTTTGTCTCGGTGGCCCTGATGGTGGGAACGCTCGCACTGGTCAAAAACCTCGACGTGGTCATGCGCTACAAGTACACCTTTGGCATTATCGGCATCATTCTGCTGATGCTGCCTATCTTTATCGGCACCACGATCTCGGGCTCCAAGCTGTGGATTCGCATCGCGGGCTTTACCATCCAGCCTGGCGAGTTCGCCAAGGTCTTTATCGTGCTGTTCCTGGCCGGGTACCTGGCCGAGAACCGCGAGCTGCTCTCCATCTCCAACCGCAAGATCCTGGGCTTTAAGATCCCTCGCCTGCGACTGCTGCTGCCGCTGTTTGCCGTGTGGGGTGTGTGCCTGCTCGTCGTCGTCTTCGAACGCGATCTGGGTTCGGCCGTGCTGTTCTACACCATCTTCTTGCTGATGCTCTACGTTGCCACGGGACGATTCTCGTATGTCGTTATCGGCCTTGCGCTCTTAGCCGTTGGAGCCGTGGGCGCCTACAAGTTCCTGTCTCACGTTCAGGTGCGTTTCCAGGTTTGGGTCGATCCGTTTAAGGATGCCCAGGGCCAGGGCTACCAGATCGTCCAGTCGCTCTTCTCACTTGCCGATGGCGGTCTGGTCGGCGTTGGCATCGGCAACGGCATGGCCAACAACATCCCTGTCGTCGAGTCCGACTTTATCTTCTCGGCCATCGGCGAGGAGATGGGCCTTTTGGGCGGCGGCGCCGTGCTCATCCTGTTTATGCTCTTTGCCGTGCGTGGCCTCACCACGGCTGCCCGCGCTAAATCCGACCTCGCCGCCTTTAGCGCCACGGGCCTTACGGCCGCCATCAGCTTCCAGGCCTTTTTGATCGTGGGCGGCGTTACCCGCCTGATCCCGCTGACCGGCGTCACCCTGCCCTTTATGAGCCAGGGCGGTTCCTCGCTGCTGGCAAGCTTTATCATCGTCGCGCTCCTGCTGCGCGCCGGTGACGAAGCGACCGGACGCGAGGCCGAGCTTACCGGCACCGGCACCATGACCGCCATCACCGATGATCAGGTCGCATCCGCCGCCGCCCCGACGGGCACGCGCTTTGCCACCTCGTCTTCCTACGGCAGCGGCAGCCCTTTCGTCGGCCCCCCCCCGGGCCCCCCCCCCCCCCGTACGTAGGT
>CABPXT010000163.1:0-4243 GCA_902461405.1 uncultured Collinsella sp. | reverse complement strand
CCGATGACCTTCTGGTTGCCGTCACGATACTGCTGCGCCTGATCGGCACAGTTTGCCAGCACCTCGTCCACAATCGGCTGCAGCGCGTCGGCATCGCTCACCTGACGCATACCGCGCTCGTCTACGATCTTGTTGGGGTCGTCGCCGGTCTGGGCCATGGCCTCAAAGACCTCGTGCGCCTGGTTGGAGCTGATGGCATCGGTCGCCAGCAGCTTGGCGAGTGCCGCCACTTGAGCCGGCACGATGCCGGACTCGGCGAGCGACACGCCCGCGCCCTTAAGGTAGGCGATCATCTCGTTCACCAGCAGGTTTGCGACCGTCTGGGCCTCCTTGCCAGCCACCCCCGCCGGGGCGGCCTGGGAGCCCAGCCATCCCGGCAGCGGCGGCCTCAAAGAAGTCGGCAAACTCGGGGTCGCCGGCAATCTGCTCGGCGTCGGCCGTCTTAATGCCAAAGTCGGCCTCAAAACGGGCGCGCTTGGCATCGGGCAGCTCGGGAATCTCGCAACGGCAGCGGTCGATAAACTCGTCGTCCAGATCGAACGGCGCCAGGTCGGGATCGGGGAACAGACGATAGTCGTCTGCCGTTTCCTTCACACGCATGACCACGGTGCGCTTGCGGCTGGGCTCCCAGTGGCGGGTCTCCTGATAGATGATGCCGCCCTCCTCGAGCACCTCGGCCTGGCGGCAAATCTCGTAGGCAAGGCCGTCGTGCAGGCTCTTAAACGAGTTGAGGTTCTTGAGCTCGGTCTTGGTGCCCAACTTGGTCTCGCCACGGCGACGCAGCGACACGTTGCCGTCGCAGCGCATGGAGCCCTTCTCCATGGAGCAGTCCGAAATGCCCAGCGTCACAAAGATGCGACGGAGCTTCTCCATAAACAGGCGAGCCTCCTCGGGTGTGCGCAGATCGGGCTCAGTCACGAGCTCAATCAAAGGCGTACCGCAGCGATTGTAGTCAACGAGCGACTCGGCCGCGGCGGTAATGCGGCCCTCGGCACCGCCCACGTGCACCATCTTGGCGGCGTCCTCCTCCATGTGGATGCGCAGGATGCGGATGGGCACCGTGTAGGAACCGTCCTCGCGGCGCTCAGGCATCTGCAGGTTAGATGCATCGTAGCTGGCCAGGTGGCCGGCACGCTGGTTGCCCTCGCGCATGGTCGACGTCATGGACGTGGACAGGCCCTCTGCGTTGGCCGAAGCGCTCGCCAGGCTCTGGGCCTCGGCCTCACCAAACGCGCAATCGGGGCGCTCGGCGGCACCGCGACCGGTCACATCAAGATCCAGGTGGCCGTACATGGCAAAAGCGACCGGACCCTGCGTTGTCTGGAAGTTCTTGGCCATATCGGGATAGAAGTAGTGCTTGCGGTAGAACATCGAGTGACGCTGGATCTCGCAGTTGGTGGCGAGACCGGCCTTGACGATGCTCTCGATGGCGCGCTTATTGGGCACCGGCAGGGCGCCGGGCAGGCCCAGACACACCGGACACACGTTGGCGTTGGGCTCGTCATCATGGCTAAGCCTGCAGTTGCAGAACATCTTGGTATCGAGTGCGGTGAGCTCGGTATGGATCTCCAGGCCGATCACGGCCTCCCAATCCTGCAGGACCTCGGAAAGCTCCTTCATTACAGCTCGCCTCCCTTCCCGGCAAAATCGGGCGCGACGGAAAGCGCGGGCGCTCCCGTGGCGGCATCGGCAAAGCCGCGCTCCAGGGCGCGGGCAAACGTGAGCAGCTGACGGTCCTTAAAGGCAGGCCCCACCAGCTGGGCAGAAACGGGCAGATGAGTATCCTCGCCCAGGCCCAGCGGCACCGAGATACCGCCGTTGCCGCAAATGTTGAGCGAGATGGTGTACAGATCGGAGAGATACATCTGCGTGGGGTCGCTGATCTCGCCAAACTTAAAGGCCGTGCGCGGCGAGGCGGGCATGAGGATGGTGTCCACCTTGGCATACGCGGCGTCGTAGTCCTGCGTGATGAGCGTGCGGGCCTTTTGCGCGGCGTAGTAGTACTTGTCGTACACGCCCGAGCTCAGCAGGTAGGCGCCGAGCATCTGACGGCGCTTGGCCTCGGCGCCAAAGCCGTGGGCGCGCGAAAGCGAGCTCTGGTCGGACAGGTTGGCGCAGCCCTCCTCCTGATAGCCGTAGCGAATGCCGTCGAAGCGGGCCAAGTTGGAGAACGCCTCGGCCGGGCCGATGACGTAGTAGGCGGCGATGGCGGCGTCCAGGTGCGGCAGGTCGACCTCGACCAGCTCGGCGCCCTGGTTCTGCAGCTCCTGGGCGGCGCGCTGAACAGCGGCCTTGACCTCGGGCGTCAGGCCCTCGGCCTCCATAAACGCGGGGATGATGCCCACGCGTTTACCCTCGATGCTGTCGTTGAGATGCTCGGTAAAGTCGACGGCGCAATCCTGGCTGGTGCAGTCGTACGGATCATGGCCCGCGCCGGTAAGCGCGTTCATGGCCAGCGCGACATCCTCGACCGTGCGGCCAAAGGGGCCCACCTGGTCGAGCGACGAGCCAAAGGCAACCACGCCGTAACGGCTCACGGCGCCATACGTGGGCTTAAAGCCCACCACGCCGCAGAGGCTCGCCGGCGAAGGGAGCCGCCGGTGTCCGAGCCCAGCGAGAGCGCGACCTCGCCCGCGGCGACGGCGGCAGCGGAGCCGCCCGAGGAGCCGCCGGGCACGCGTTCGGTATCCCAGGGGTTGTTGGTGCGGTGGAACGCCGAGCTCTCGGTGGAGCTGCCAAAGGCAAACTCGTCCATGTTGGCCTTGCCCATGGGCAGGCAGCCGGCATCGAGCATGCGCTGGACGCAGGTGGCGGTGTAAACGCTCCGGTAGTCCGCGAGCATGCGGGAAGCGCAGGTGGTGCGCGTGCCCACGAGGTTCATGTTGTCCTTGATGGCCAGCGGCACGCCCGCGAGCGGGGGTAGCGGCTTTCCGGCGGCACGGTCGGCATCCACGCGCGCGGCGGCCTCGAGCGCAAGCTCAGGCGACACCTGTAGGAAGGCCTGGACCCCGCCCTCGCGCGCCTCGATGGCGGCAAGGGAGGCCTGGGCCACCTCGGTAGCGGTAAAGTCGCCGGCGGCAACGCCCGCGGCGATCTGGGCGGCGGTAAGGGAATCGAAGCTCTGCGCCATTACTCGCTCTCCCCCTCTCCCAAAATGGACGGCACGCGGAAGTAGCGGTCGCGTGCGCTGCCGGCGTTTTCGAGCGCAACGCCGAGCGGCAGGTCGCGCTCGGGCTCGCGCAGGTCGTCGCCCATCACGTTGGACAGGCTTCCGATAGGATGGAACGTGGGCTCCACGTCGGGCAAGTCATATTGCAAGACGGGCTCGAGCATCTGGACGGCGTCGTTCATGTAGGACGTCATCTGGGCGAGCTCGTCATCGGTCAGTGCGATCTTTGCGTACTCGGCGATGCCGCGCACGTCTTTCTCGCTGAGTGCCATAGGCGCTCCCTTCCGCATAACAGATAAACCGCTCTAGTATACAAGGCAACGCCGGCTTGGAGCAGGCGCTTTACCCAAATGCAGCGAAAACGTAACGAGGGCGGCGGCTGGCAGGCGGCAGGCTGGCGATTCTGCAGCGAAACCGCGCCGTCCATAGCGAAAACCGTCTCGCCCACAACGAAAACCGTCGCGCCCGCAACGAAAAGCATCACAACATTCGACGCTTTTCGCCAAAATCGAGATTTTCATCGAATGTTGTGATGGTTTGGAAGTCCCGACCACCACAAAAATGCCTGTCCCCATTGCGGTGGTTCTGGAGAATGTCTTATGCCGAGGCCTTGACCTTGCGGCGCTTGCGGACCGCGTGGATCACGATGTCCAGCAGCAACAGCACAATGGCTACGACCACGATGAGCACGGCAAACTCGCGCTTGCCCCAGTGGCGGCCGGCCAGCGACTTTTGCTTGTCGACGTCCTTCTTGTTGTACTTAGTGCGCACGCAATGCACCAGCAGGCGATGGTCGTTCACGCCGTAGGGCGTGCAGGTGACGAGCGTCACCTTGTCGGCGCCGGGCTCGATGGTCAGCGACTCCATCTCCTCGGGCAGCACCACCTCGGAGTCCACCATCTTATAGGCGAGCGTCTTGTTCATAGTGTGCAGCAGCACCAGGTCGCCGGGCCCCAGCGAATGGATGTCGTCGAACATGCTCAGGTTGCGCATGCCCGAGTGCGCGGTGAGCACGCAATGCGTCGAGGTGCCGCCCACCGGCAGGCTCGTGCCCTCCCGGGGGCCGACGCCCGC
>CABPXT010000162.1:0-4266 GCA_902461405.1 uncultured Collinsella sp. | reverse complement strand
CAGAGGAACTTCCTGACCTGCGAGAACACTAGGAATAAGAACCGGCTGCGCAGCATCCTGCTGGAATCGTGCCCCGCCTTCGAGGCACTGGTCGACCTGTCCGACGGGCCCCAGCTGAGGCTCATGGCATCCCTCGGCGGGGCCTGGTCGGTAGCCGACGCCGGGCCCCGCAGGGCGGCGGCGCTCACGCGTGGGGCGGTGCGCGGTAAGATCGAGGCCCTCGTCCGCTCGACAACCTCCTCGACAAGGCCGGATGCGTCGGTCGTCGCCGCCGAGGACCGGGCGGTGAAACTGCTCGCGCGCAGGATATCCGAGAACTCGGCGGAGATCGAGGCGATCACGGCGGAGATCTCCGCCCTGCTCGAGGGCGACGATACCTACCGATGCCTCCTGACGGTGCCGGGCATCGGGCCCAAAACCGCTTCCGAGCTTGCGATCTCCATCGACATCGAAGACTTCCCCAGTCACGACAGGCTCGCGTCGCACCGGGGGCCGGGGGCGCGCCCTCGGCTAGGCTCGCGTCGTACTGCGGCCTGGCGCCGCGCAACCGCCAGTCGGGAACCTCGATCTCCTCGGTGACGGCATCGCGCCAAGGCAACAAGAGGCTGAAGAACCTGCTCATATTCTCATGTAACTGCCTTACCCGGACAGAGGGGAGATGGGGCGACTACTACACCAGGTGCCGGGAGCGGGGCATGTCGCACGGCAAGGCGCTCAAGGCGCTGGCGCGAAAGAGACTGAAGGTCATCTACGCGGTCATGCGAGACAGGGTGCCTTACGCAGCCTAGCCGAAACGCACCGAGCAGACTGAAGCCCACCGGCCTAATGGCTTGGCGTCAGCATGCCGCGATTCGGTCGCACGGAGAGCATTTCCCAGTTGACAAAACTATAGGAACACCCCCATTAGCTGCAATTCCAAGGTAGTTAGTACTTTTGGACTCAGATCGTCATACTGAACAAGAATTTGAGTTGAGTTTTCAGGGACAGATGCGCCATCGGCACACCAAAAACAGTCACCGATATCGATAAAAGGGATGCTCGAGCGCGTGAGGGCCCGTGCAAAAGAGCTTCCGCCCGCGTCACGCTCCACGGCCACGACGCAGTAAAGGCCGGCGTCCGCGTACTCGATCGAGACTTCCCCTGCCGGAAACGCTTTCCGTACAAGCGCCGCCAGGCCATCACGCGCCTCGCGAGCACGAACGCGCACGCGGTTCACATGTCGCTCGTAATCACCCGATTCCAGCAAACGCGCCAAGGCAACCTGATCAACAGAACTTACCGACGAGGCGTAGAAACCAAGGTTGCGTTTAAACCTCTCCATTAGCTCATCGGGCAGCACCATGTACGCCAAACGTAACGCCGATGAAAGGCTCTTCGAAAACGTGTTGGTGTAGATAACCGACTGGGCGGCATCGATCGACGCGAGTGCGGGAATCGGCTTGCCGGCAAGACGAAACTCACAATCAAAGTCGTCTTCGATGAGATACCGACCTGGCCGCTCGGCGGCCCAGCTCAGCAACGCATAGCGACGTGCAATGCTCGTCACAAGACCGGTCGGATACTGATGAGACGGCATCAGGTGAAGGACATCGGTCCCGGTTTTCTGCAGCGCGCTCAAGTCCACGCCCTCAGCATCCAACGGGACATGCCGCACTTCGCAACCCATGGCCTGATAGATGCGCGTCAAGCGCAAATAGCCTGGATCCTCGACGGCATACACCTTGTCCGCGCCAAGCAACTGAACCAACATGGTATCGAGCAGCTGGGCGCCCGCACCGATAACGATATTGTCGGGATTGACATTCATGCCCCTTGTCCCGCGCAGATGGTGCGCAATCGCACGTCGCAGTCGAGCGGTGCCCTGCGCCGGTGCGGGCGAAAAGATTTCACGTTCGTCTTCGGACGTCAGCGTCGCCCGTAGCGCACTTTGCCAAAGCCGCGCCGCCTCCAAAGCGGAAGGAGAAAGTGCGTCGAATCGCTCTGCCTGCCCCATGGCATCATGCGCGCTGGGACCAACAGGGACAGCATCTCGGTCGATATCCCCCGCAGCCAAAGCCAAAACCGGCGCATCCGGAAGCTCGCACGCGTAGTAGCCACGACGCGGCATTGAGCAAATATAGCCCTCGGCAAGCAACTGGCTATATGCATTCTCGATGGTAATGACACTGATACCCAGATGACTCGCAAAGGCGCGCTTAGACGGAAGATGCTCCCCCGCCGCAATGCGTCCAGCAACGATATCATCTCGAATTTGCTGGTAAACATACTCATAGAGCGATGCTTCGCCACGGTTTTCCAAATTATAGTCAAGCATGAGTTTGTCACCTGACCTTATCGAGTCATTCAATCTGATATTACTCTGACCTTGTTATTATCTCGAAAACTGAGTATTTCGCCATACCCAGCTCCCCGATAGGATGTTCCGTCAAGCAATGCACATGCCAACCAAGGGAGCAACCATGGCAGAACAGACCAGCAAGGCCGATCGCGTTAAACTCAACCGCGAGCTCGCGCAGATGCTCAAGGGCGGCGTCATCATGGACGTCACCACGCCCGAGCAGGCACGCATCGCCGAAGAGGCGGGCGCCTGCGCCGTCATGGCGCTCGAGCGCATCCCGGCCGACATCCGCGCCGCAGGCGGCGTCTCGCGCATGAGTGATCCCAAGATGATCAAGGGCATCCAAAAAGCTGTCTCCATCCCTGTTATGGCCAAGTGCCGCATCGGCCACATTGTCGAGGCGCAGATCCTGCAGGCCATCGAAATCGACTACATCGACGAATCCGAGGTCCTCTCCCCCGCCGATGATGTCTACCACATCGACAAGACCCAGTTTGACGTGCCGTTTGTCTGCGGCGCCCGCGATCTGGGCGAGGCACTGCGCCGTGTTGCCGAGGGCGCCACGATGATTCGCACCAAGGGCGAGCCGGGCACGGGCGACGTCGTTCAGGCCGTGCGCCATATGCGCAAGATCCAAAAGCAGATCCGCGACGTTGTTGCCCTGCGCGACGACGAGCTCTTTGAGGCAGCCAAGCAGCTGCAGGTTCCGGTCGAGCTGGTGCGCGAGGTCCATGCCACGGGCAAGCTCCCCGTCGTAAACTTTGCCGCCGGCGGAGTCGCGACCCCCGCCGACGCCGCGCTGATGATGCAGCTGGGCGCCGAGGGCGTCTTTGTTGGCTCGGGCATCTTTAAGAGCGGCGACCCCGCCAAGCGCGCCGCCGCCATCGTCAAGGCCGTGGCAAACTTCACCGACGCCAAGCTCATCGCCGAGCTTTCGGAGGACCTGGGCGAGGCCATGGTGGGCATCAACGCCGACGAAATCGAGATCATCATGGAGGAGCGCGGGCGCTAGTCCAGCAGAAAGGATCGCACATGAGCGATTATGCAGACCAAACGGTCGCCGTGCTGGCGGTCCAGGGCGCTTTTGCCGAGCACGAGGCAAGACTGTCCGAGCTGGGCGCACGTTGTATCGAGATGAGGCAGGCGGCCGATTTGCAGCAGAACTTTGACCGCCTGGTCCTCCCCGGCGGCGAGTCCACCGTTCAGGGCAAGTTACTTGCCGAGCTTGGTATGCTCGATGAGCTTCGCACCCGCATTGTTGAGGGCATGCCCGTCCTGGGCACCTGCGCCGGCTTGATTCTGTTGGCGCGCGATCTTGCCGCCCACGACGATAAGGGGACGCCGCGCTTGGCAACCATGGATGTGCTCGTTGAGCGCAATGCTTACGGCAGACAGCTCGGCAGCTTTCGCACCAAGGGGCAGGTAGCCGGCATCGACGGTGAAGTGCCGCTGACGTTTATCCGCGCGCCCCGCATCGTCGAAGTGCACGGCGACACTGAGGCCCTAGCCGAAGTCGACGGTCGCATCGTCGCCGCCCGCCAAGGCAACCAGCTCGGCGTCACCTTCCACCCCGAGCTCGACGAAGACACCCACCTCCACGAACTGTTCCTGCAAATGTAGGCAGAATTTAAACGAGCGTGGATTTTCGGACATACAACAAATGAGAGTGGATAATCTCCCACTTTGAGCTTGAATGCAGGCTCAAACCGGGAGATTATCCACTCTCATCCTATGTAGTCATTGGGGACGCTCTTAAACGACTACTCAAACAAAACGTTCCCAACGACTACATTGCGATAGACAACCACGTTTGCTCAGATAAAACCGACCAAAATAAACCTGTCCCTTTTTGGTAGGTTTGGATCAAGGCGACGCCGATGCTTTGGTACCGACAGACACTATGACCCAATCCGAGGGCACTAAAAAGA
>CABPXT010000161.1:0-4465 GCA_902461405.1 uncultured Collinsella sp. | reverse complement strand
AGAGAGGGGCCCTGTGATTGTCGGCAACGACGAGCGCAGCCTGTGCGGCCGTTACGCCGTGTACTACGTCATCTCCATGGAGGGGGAGGACCCCGGCTGGGTTACCGTGCGTGCCGAGGTCGACCCCGCCAAGATGACGTTCCCGTCCGTGACGCCGTTCGTCCCCGCCTGCGTGTGGGGCGAGCGCGAGCTGCGCGATATGTTTGGCCTGATTCCCGAGGGTCTGCCCGACCGCCGTCGCCTGGTGCTTCCCGACGATTGGCCCAGCGGGCTGTACCCGTTGCGCAAGGATTCGATGGATTACCGTTTCCGCCCCGCCCCCGCGAGCGACATGGAAAACTACGAATTCCTGGCCGACACCAAGGGCAAGGAGACTACGCTCGTCCCCATGGGACCGCTGCACATCACCTCCGACGAGCCCGGCCACTTCCGCCTGTTCGTCGAGGGCGAGACGATTGTCGACGCCGACTACCGTCTGTTCTACGTGCACCGCGGCATGGAAAAGGTCGCCGAGACGCGCCTGAACTATGACGCCGTGACGTTCCTCGCCGACCGCATCTGTGGCATCTGCGGCTGCGCCCACTCGGTGGCCTACGCCGAGGCCGTCGAGCGCGCCCAGGGCATTCATGTCCCGCCGCGCGCCCAGTACGTCCGCGCCATCATGCTCGAGGTCGAGCGCCTGCACTCGCATCTGCTCAACATTGGCCTGGCGTCGCACTACACCGGCTTCGACTCCGGCTTCCAGCAGTTCTTCCGCGTCCGCGAGAAGTCCATGGACCTGGCCGAGAAGCTCTCCGGTCACCGCAAGACCTACGGCCTTAACGTGATCGGCGGCGTGCGTCGCGACATTTTGGCCGAGCAGAAGCTCTCCACGCTCACGACCATCCACCAGCTGCGCTCCGAGGTTCAGGAGCTCGTCGACGTGCTGCTCTCTACTCCCAACTTTATCGAGCGTACGAGCGGTATCGGCATTCTGGATCGCAAGATCGCACGCGACTTCTCGCCGGTCGGCCCGCTCATGCGTGGCTCGGGCTATGCCCGCGACGTGCGCTTTGACCATCCCTTCGACGGCTACGCCGATCCGGACGTCCAAAAGATGCACGCCGCTACGGCCGACACCTGCGATGCCTTCGGCCGTACCGCCGTTCGCATCCAGGAGGTCTACGATTCGATCGACATGATCGAGACCATGCTCGAGAACTGCCCGTCGGGCCCCATCCTCACCACGGATTGGGAGTACACCCCGCACAAGTACGCCATCGGCGCCACCGAGGCGCCGCGCGGCGAGGACGTGCATTGGGCCATGCTCGGCAACAACCAGAAGTGCTACCGCTGGCGCGCCAAGGCCGCCACGTACAGCAACTGGCCGGTCCTGCGCTACATGTTCCGCGGCAACACCGTGGGCGACGCGGCGCTGATCGTCGGTTCGCTCGACCCGTGCTACTCCTGCACCGACCGCGTGACGGTGACCGATGTCGCCGCCAAGCGCGACCATGTGCTCGACAAGGAGCAGTTCGAGAACGTCTGGCGCGACAAGTCGCCGCTTGCGGGCGAGGGCACCATGGCCGCTCCGCTCGATGAGGAGGCGCTCTAATATGCTGAAGCTTTGGAAGGTCAACGCCAAGGCCGGCGACGCGACGGTCAAGTACCCGTTTGCGCCGTTCCCCACCAACAAGGACATGCGCGGCAAGCCCGAGCACAACGCGGAGCTCTGCATCGCCTGCGGTGCCTGCGGCGTGGCGTGCCCGGCCGATGCCATTCGCATGGACACCGACCTTGCGGCCGATACCATCACCTGGTCGATCCACTACGGTCGCTGCATCTTCTGCGGCCGCTGCGAGGAAGCCTGCCCCATGGAGGCCATCAAGCTCACCGAGGAGTTTGAGCTGGCCGTCATGAGCAAGGATGACCTCACCAGCAAGAGCGTCTATACGCTCGAGCACTGCTCGCGCTGCGGCAAGCCGTTTGCCCCGCATAAGGAGATCGACTACGCCAAGCGCCTGCTGCAAAAGACCGGCGGCATGGAGGCCATCCAGGCCGCCCGTACTGTCGGTATGTGCCAGGAGTGTAAGCGCGAGCTCGACGCCCTGCGCGCCGCCTCGGCCGTAAAGACCGGCAACGCGCGCGGCATGGCTGCCAACGAGACGCTTGCGTCCGGCGAGCCCCAGGGCCCCGGCATGGAGTATCTGGGCGGCCACGGCGTGAACCCCGAGTATGTCGACCGCGAGCTCAACCCCGATGCGCCCGAGATTCCCGCCGGTCCTGCGCCGGTCGAGGGCATCATCATGGATTTTGATACGAAGGAGGAGTAACCATGGCCGAACCCACGCTTTTACCCGAGCGGCTTCAGTACCGCCCGACCAAGATCGAGCTCGACGAGAGCATCGAGAAGGCCAAGGCGACCCTTCTTAAGAAGATCAAGCGCTCGGTGTACGTCTACCGTGTTGACTGCGGCGGCTGCAACGGCTGCGAGATCGAGATCTTCGGTTCCATCACGCCCGTCTTCGACGTCGAGCGCTTTGGTATCAAGGTCGTGCCCTCGCCCCGTCACGCCGATGTGCTGCTGTACACCGGCGCCGTGACGCGCGCCATGCGCATGCCGGCGCTGCGCGCCTTTGAGGCCGCACCCGATCCCAAGATCGTGGTGTCCTATGGCGCGTGCGGCTGCACCGGCGGCATCTTCTACGACAACTACTGCGTCTGGGGCGGCACGGACAAGATTCTGCCGGTCGATGTCTACATCCCCGGCTGCCCGCCCAGCCCCGCGCAGACCGTCTACGGCTTTGCCATGGCACTTGGCCTGCTGGACCAAAAGCTCCATGCCGAGACCACGGTGGAGGCTACCGGCGAGCAGGCCGATATCCTGCACCCCGGCGTGCCGTACAAGCTGCGTGTTGCCATTGAGCGCGAGGCTCGCGCCATGAGCGGCTACCGTTACGGCCGCGACCTGGCCAACGAGTTTATGGATACGCTCGAGGGCGCACCCAAGGGTGATATTCGCGGTGCCATGGCGCTGCTCATCGATAAGCAGGACGATCCGCGCCGCGTCGAGGTGTACTCGGCGCTGCAAGATCTGGTGCTGGCCGGAGGTCGCTAGATGGAACTCACGGACCGCTCTGGTTACTTTGCGGGCCCCGGTATGCTCGGTGGCTCCTTTGGCGATGCCTCGCGCGCAAGCGACGAGGCCGCCGAGGGCGTCGCCGACCCCTGCCTGGGCCATGCGCCCGACCAGGTGGTCTTTTACGAGCTCACGCGTAAGTTTGTGGAGACCGAGGAAGACGTTCCCCAGGAGGCCTGCGACGTGCTGTACTACACACTCGCCGTGGGCCACCACACTGGCGTGCTCGACTGCTTTGAGCCGCGCCTGTCGGTGCCGGTGGATGTGTTCTATACGCTTATCGACGCGCTGCCGGAGGGGGAGGCCAAAACCAAGTTTGAGGCCATCCGCTCCTTTGGTGAGTGCCAGCTCGACAAGGCTGCGGTACCGTCGCTGCTCGAGGCCTGCGACACGCTGCTCGACGAGCGCGGTTTTCGCGGGTCGGCCAAGGCCGGCATCTCGGTGTTCGACGACGACTTTGGCCTGCATGCCCAGCAGGTCGCGTTCTTAATGAAGTTTCGCGATCTGGTGGAGCGCGTGCGCGATGTGTCGGGCGTGTATCTGACGGGGAGGTTGCAGTAATGGGTCGCGTTGTGGATGGACGTGTGAACGGCGCCCCGTTTGCGGGCATTGTGCTCACGGCGGGAAGCGTGCTGCGTGCCGACGATGCCGCCGGCCCTGTGCTCTCCAAAAAGATGGAGGACGCGCCGCTTGCCGGCTGGTACACCATCGATGGCGGTCAGACACCCGAGGACGACATCATCGAGGTCAAGCGCGAGCGTCCGCCGCGTCTGGTCTTGGTCGATGCTGCCGACATGGCGCTGCCCGTCGGGTCCATCCGTTTGCTCGACAAGCGCGATGTGGCCCGCAAGTCGATGTTCACCACGCATTCGCTTCCTTTGTCGATTCTGATCGAGGAAATCGAGCAATCGTGCGATGATATCGTCTTCGTCGGGATTCAGCCGGGCGACACGGAGTTCTACAACCCCATGTCCCCGGAAGTCTTTGACGCCGTCGACGCCGTGTACGACGCCGTGGCCGCCAACGACTTTTCCCACTTTGTCCGCTTGGGGCAAGAGCAATAGGAGCGCTTGTCTCTGCTGATTAGGAAAGAAGTGATTGACATGGCAGATTCCAAGGTGGAGTACCCCGCTCCCGATTGCCTGGCGCCCGCTGCGATCGAGGCCAAGACCGAGGCCGCCGGCGTGACCAAGGCCAACCTGCCGGTCGCAAAGGCCTTTCTGTTGGCAATGTTCGCCGGCGCGTTCATCGCCTTCGGCGGCCTGTTCTTTACGGTGTTCTTGAGCGATAGCACGCTCGGCTGGGGCGCTCCGCGCGGCGTGGGCGGTCTGTGCTTTCAGTCGATCG
>CABPXT010000160.1:0-4475 GCA_902461405.1 uncultured Collinsella sp. | reverse complement strand
GAGTTCAAAACGACGGTGTAGATCTCGTCGCCGTCGCGGTTGTAGGCGCTCGTGAAGCAGTAGCCCGCGTCGTCGGTGGTGCCGGTCTTGCCGCCAATGTTGCCATCTTGGCCCAGCAAATAGTTATGCGTGTCCATGGAATGCGAATGGTCGGTGCCGTCGGCGCCCGTGACCTCGATCCAGGAATCCTCGCTCGCTACGACCTCGCGGATCGTATCGTTTTTCATGGCCTCCTGCATCATCAGCGCTACGTCGTGTGCGGTTGAGTGCATATCGCCAGCCCACTCATCAAAGTCCAGACCATGCGGGTTTTCAAAAAGCGTACCGGTGCAGCCGAGCTTCTTAGCGCGCTCGTTCATGGCCTTCACAAAGGTTGCCTCGGCGTCTTTGGTCTTAGGCTCGATCTTCTTGCCCACATATTCGGCGAGCACGACGGCGGCGTCGTTGCCCGAGGGAATCATCAGGCCGCGCAGTGCCTGCTCCACGGTAAGCTCGTCGCCTTCGAGCAAGCCGGCGGTCGAATTACCCACGGTGGCTGCGGCGTTGCTCACCGTGACCTTCTCGTCCATCTTGCAATTCTCGACGGTTAGGATTGCGGTCATGACCTTGGTGATCGAGGCGATTTTGACCTGCTCATCGGCGACGCGCCCGTAGTAGACGGTGCCGTCTTTGCCCATGACGAGCGCATTGGTCGCATCGATATCGGGCAGATTTTCGGCCGTGATGCCGCGCGCATCGGCGGTTTTGCCGCAAACATTGTCGGTCGTGAGTACTTGGGCGCCGGCGACGGTGGGCACGCCAGCGGCAAGGGCGATAGCGCAGACAAAGCCGGCGGCAAGCTGAGCTGAGCGCTTTGCAAAAGAGGTGAGGGACTTCACAGATTTCGCTTTCGACGGGATGGTCTCTTCTGGAACTAGAGTATATCGTTTGCCGGTGTCGGCGATCATCGCGTGCGTGCGTGGCCCACATCCGCGCCCGAACGGGCACAAGGGTGCTTAAGGCCGACTTAATCACCCACGCTTGTTGTGTGTGGCATGCGCCCCCTCGGGCATAATGGAGCGCGAGAGGAGCACGCATGAACGAGCGCATTTTGGTAGTTGATGACGAAAAGGCCATCGCCGACTTGGTTGGTATCTACCTTACAAAAGAAGGCTTTGACGTACAGGTCGCCTATAGCGGGGCCGATGCTGCCAAGGCAATCTTGGAGCAGGAGTTCGATCTTGCGCTGCTGGATGTCATGCTGCCCGATATCGATGGGCTTGAGTTGCTGCGTACGATCCGTTCCAGCCATACCTATCCCGTGATCATGCTGACGGCGCGCGATGCCCAGCAAGACAAGATCGAGGGCCTTTCGCTTGGCGCGGACGATTACGTGGTTAAGCCGTTCCGTCCGCTTGAGCTCATCGCGCGCGTGCATGCTCAGCTTCGCCGCTACACCAGCTACGGTAGCCGCGCGCAGGTGGCCGAGTCGCCGATCATCCAGCTCGACGGCCTGGAGATCAACCGCGATGCTCGTTCCGTAATGGTGGACGGTGCGCCGGTGCGCCTCACGCCCATCGAGTATTCCATCTTGCTGTATCTGGTCGAGCATCGCGGCAGTGTGGTGGCCGTGGAGGATCTGTTCCGCGCGGTGTGGAACGAGGATTTTATGCCCGGCTCCAACAATACGGTGATGGTGCACATTCGCCACCTGCGCGAAAAGATCGGTGACGACGCTCAAAAGCCGCGCTTTATCAAAAACGTCTGGGGCGTCGGCTACATAATCGAATAACGCCTTTGATGGTGGGGAAGCGGATATGACAAAAGACGATAGGCAGGCATTCGAGGTGCCCGATCGACTCTTTGAATACGTGAGGTCGGTCGTCGACAACCGCGCGCTTGCAACGGTGCTGCTCTTTTTGCTGAGCCTGCTGCTGATTGGCATCGATAACATCGCTGGAATCTTGGCGGTGCTGCTTGTCGGCTTTTTGCTGATCGATCGATTTGAAATCGTACGCCGCTGCGTGGTGATTGGCGGTGCCGCGTGGGCCATGACGTTGGCGATTGGCGCCATGGCACTCGGCGGCATCGAAGGGCCGGTGCTGTTCGATGCCGGCTTTGTATTCAACATGCTTGGCTTTGTGCTGGCGCTTGCCGTGTGCGTGCTGTTCTTTTGCGGCCGCGCCCTGTACTACCAGGGCTATGAGCAGGGCGAGCAGCATGCCGATTGTGTGCTGGCCGCTCGTATTCAAGATCGCCTGATCGATCACCCCGACACCTGGGACAACATCGACGGCGACTTCCTGGAGGTCGAGGGCGCACTCAACCGTGTGCGCGATCGCGAGCGCAAGGTGCAGCAGGCCTTGCGTGACGAGTCTCATCGCAAGGACGATCTGGTCACGTACTTGGCACATGACCTACGCACCCCGCTTGCCAGTGTGGTGGGCTATCTTTCGCTGCTGCAAGAGGCTCCTGAGCTGCCGGTTGAGCAACGTGCACACTTTACGGGCGTGGCGCTCGACAAGGCGCACCGGCTCGATGCGCTCATCGAAGAGTTCTTCGATATCACGCGCTTTGACTTCCACGATATCGTGCTCACGCGCGGCTATGTTGATCTGGGGTTGCTGCTGGCTCAGGTGGCTGACGAGTTCTATCCCATCCTCAACGAGCAACATAAGGAAGCCCAGGTTGATATTCGCGAGGACCTGACGGTGCTCGTGGATGGCGATAAGATGGCCCGCGTGTTTAACAACATCATGAAAAACGCCGTCGCCTATAGCTATGAGGGCTCGACTATCACGATTGAGGCCAGGCGCCAAGACGATGGCGGCGTGCGCGTGCGCTTTATCAATCAGGGCGATCCTATCCCTGCGGCTAAGCTCAAGGTGATCTTTGAGAAGTTCTATCGCCTGGATGCGGCGCGTGCGACCAATCGCGGTGGTGCCGGTTTGGGCCTTGCTATTGCCAAGGAGATCATCGCGGCACACGGCGGTACCGTTGCAAGTGAATCGACGCCCGAACACACGATATTCACCATCGAGCTGCCCGCCGCATAGCTAGCGTGCCCTTACAAACACTTGACAATGTGCTCACGTGCGTATGAGCCGCGATTCCTACTATTGATACTGCTGAATTGATATCGATATGGAGGTGTGCGGTATGACGGCTGCTGCGGCTGCGGAGCCCACGGAGCTTGAAGAACTCATGGAAGCGCAGGCCGAGGCCGCGCATGAGCGCGAGGTTGGGGATGCGACTCGCCCCACGGCAGAGGATCTTGCCGCCTCGCCGACGCGCATCGATGTCGAGGGCATCGACCTGTTCTATGGCGACCACCATGCGCTCAAGGACGTGAATATCAAGATCCGCGACAAGCAGATCACCTCGTTCATCGGGCCTTCGGGCTGCGGAAAGTCCACGTTGCTGCGCTGCTTTAACCGCATGAACGACGGCATCAAGGATTGCCGCATCGAGGGCAAGATTGCGTTCGATGGTCAAGATATCCTGGGCGATTGCGACATCTGCCGTTTGCGCCAGCGCGTGGGCATGGTGTTCCAACGCCCCAACCCATTTCCCATGAGCATCTACGACAACGTCGCCTACGGTCCTCTCGGTATGGGTGTGCGCGACCGCGCCGTGCTCGATGAGCTGGTCGAGGACTCCCTGCGTCGCGCTGCCCTGTGGGACGAGGTCAAGGACAAGCTCAAAGAGTCGGGCCTGGGTCTTTCGGGTGGACAGCAGCAGCGCCTGTGCATCGCTCGCGCACTTGCCGTGCAGCCCGACATTCTGCTGATGGACGAGCCGACCTCGGCACTCGACCCTGTGTCGACGTTGGTGGTGGAGCAGCTGGCCTGCGAGCTCAAGGAGACCTGCACGCTGGTGGTCGTGACGCACAACATGCAGCAGGCCGCGCGTATTTCCGATTCGGTTGCGTTCTTTTTGCTGGGTGAGCTGGTGGAGCACGCGCCCACCGCGCAACTCTTCAAGAATCCGTCCGATCCGCGCACCGCGGATTATTTGACGGGGCGTTTTGGCTGACGCTGTCTTTTACAGGTGCCTTTAGGGTTAAGATGCGGTCATATCGGCCGCAAAGGGGTTCAACATGATCTATTACGTCGAGGACGATGACAACATCAGGGATTTGACAGTCTACGCGCTGCGCAAGCAGGGAATCGAGGCCGAGGGCTTTTCGTGTGATGGCGAGTTTAAAGCTGCCGTGGCGCGACGGGTGCCCGATGCTGTGCTGCTCGATATCATGCTGCCCGACACCGATGGCTTGGCGATTATGCGTCGCCTGCGTGCCGATCGCCTGACGGCGACGGTGCCCATCATGATGCTTACCGCCAAGGACACCGAACTCGACAAGGTGATGGCGCTCGATGGCGGTGCCGACGATTACCTGACTAAGCCGTTTTCGCTCATGGAGCTTGCGAGCCGCTGCCGCGCACTGCTGCGTCGCGGCGGCATGGGCCAGCAGGCGCGCGATGTGGCGCACGGTC
>CABPXT010000159.1:0-4494 GCA_902461405.1 uncultured Collinsella sp. | reverse complement strand
TGGTTGATGACGCCGTTCTGCCGAACGGCGGACCGGCCGACGCTGCAAGCCCGCCAGAGCGGCAATCTGCCTTTCAACTTCGGCGGCATGACCAGAAGGTCAATGTCGCCTTGTTTCAAGGCACCTTGCTCGCTCTGGCGGGCTTTCGCTGTCTGCGCCAAAACATCGGCGTTGTTATGGGTAGTCATTGGGGACGTTCTTAAATGACTAGTCGAAAGGGACACTCTTGCGCCAGATCTGCCGGCCCCACGCTGGGCTCGTCCTGTGCTTTACTAAGATAAAGTGAACGTGTAGATTCGTAACCCACTCGCAACCGTTCTATGGCACGATATTGAACGAATGTATGCTATGCGCCCAAATCGTTTTGGGCAGAGTGGGAGACAGTATGGTCAAGCTGTACGAGGACGGCATCTACCTGCGCGGCGGCAGCGAGGTTGTGCCTGCGGCCGAGGCTGCCGAGCGCGGTATTACGCAGACGCCCGAGGATGCCAAGCGCGGCACCATCGCGTATTCGATCCTCCAGGCACACAATACGTCCGGAGATCCCGAGGCACTCAAGATTCGCTTCGACGCCATGGCGAGCCACGACATCACCTTTGTCGGCATCATCCAGACGGCGCGCGCCTCGGGCATGGAGCAGTTCCCGCTGCCTTACGTGCTCACCAACTGCCATAATTCGCTGTGCGCCGTGGGCGGCACCATCAACGAGGACGACCACGTCTTTGGCCTCTCGGCCGCCAAGAAGTACGGTGGCATCTTCGTTCCGCCGCATATCGCCGTTATCCACTCCTTTATGCGTGAGAACTTCGCGGGCTGCGGCAAGATGATCCTGGGTTCCGACTCGCACACCCGCTACGGCGCTCTGGGCACTATGGCCGTGGGCGAGGGCGGCGGCGAGCTGGCAAAGCAACTGCTGCGCGACACCTACGACGTCGCCTATCCCGGCGTCGTCGCCATCTACCTCACGGGTGCCCCGCGCCCCGGCGTCGGCCCGCACGATGTGGCGCTCGCCATCATCCGCGCTGTCTTTGCCAAGGGCTACGTCAAGAACAAGGTCATGGAGTTTGTGGGCCCCGCATCGCGAGCATGACGACCGACTACCGCAACGGCGTCGACGTCATGACCACCGAGACCACCTGTCTGTCGAGCATCTGGGCCACCGACGAGGACACGCACGCATTCCTGGCCATGCACGGCCGCGGCGAAGACTACCGCGAACTCAAGCCCGCCGATGTCGCCTACTACGACGGCTGCGTCGAGGTCGATTTGTCGAGCATCAAGCCCATGATCGCCCTGCCGTTCCATCCTTCCAACGGCTTTGAGATCGACGAGCTCAACGAGAACCTCGAGGACATCCTTCACGAGGTGGAGCTCGAGGCCGCCAAGATCGGCGAGGGCAAGACGCACTTTAGCCTGCTCGACAAGATCGTCGACGGCAAGCTGCACGTGCAGCAGGGCGTCATCGCTGGCTGCTCGGGCGGCAACTACGACTCCGTGGTCCAGGCTGCCCGCGTGCTCAAGGGCGCCAACACCGGCTGCGGCGAGTTCTCACTGTCGGTCTATCCCACGAGCCAGCCCGTGGCACTCGAGCTTACGCGCCGCGGCTATATCTACAATCTTATGGAGGCCGGCGCGATTGTGCGCACGGCATTCTGCGGCCCGTGCTTCGGTGCCGGCGACACGCCCGCCAACAACGGCCTTTCGATCCGCCACACTACGCGCAACTTCCCCAACCGCGAGGGTTCCAAGCCGGGCAATGGCCAGCTGAGCGCTGTGGCTCTGATGGACGCCCGCTCCATTGCGGCGACGGCTGCCAACGGCGGCGTCCTGACGCCGGCGACCGACCTGCCCGAGGAGACTTGGGACGAGGCCTGCGAATACACCTTTGACGACGCGCCGTACAAAAAGCGCGTGTACTGGGGCTTTGGCAAGGCGGAGCCTGCCGACGAGCTGGTCGAAGGCCCCAACATCAAGCCGTGGCCCGCGATGGAGCCCCTCGGCGACGATATCCTGCTCAAGGTGTGCTCCAAGATCATGGACCCGGTCACTACGACCGACGAGCTCATTCCCTCGGGCGAGACGAGCTCCTTCCGCTCCAACCCGCTGGGTCTGGCTGAGTTTACGCTCAGCCGCCGCGATCCGGCCTACGTGGGCCGCTCCAAGGAGGTCGACGCGGTGGAAAAGCGCCGCGTTGCTGGCGAGGCAGCAGGCGACCTGGCGGCACTCGATGCCGAGCTTGCCGGCGTGTTTGAGGCGCTGGCCGGCGCGGGTATCGCGGCAGACGCCAAGGCGACCGAGTACGGCTCCATGCTCTACGCCAAGAAGCCCGGCGACGGTTCTGCCCGCGAGCAGGCCGCGAGCTGCCAGCGCGTAATTGGCGGCCTGGCCAACATCGTCCACGAGTACGCTACCAAGCGCTATCGCTCCAATGTGATGAACTGGGGCATGGTGCCCTTCCAGATGGAGGCTGAGCCCAACTTTGAGGTGGGCGATTACGTCTTCGTGCCGGGTATCCGCGCCGCGCTCGATGGCGACCTGAAGAACATCGCTGCCTACGTGGTACGCGCCGACGGTGCGGTCGAGCAGATTGAGCTCTACATTGCCGATATGACGGCCGAGGAGCGTGCCATTGTCAAGGCTGGCTGCCTGATCAACTACAACAAGTTCAAGGCCGCTGCCGAGTAACTCTGCTGTACGCCCCGGCCACACCTTTCCCTCGTGCTCACGCGCTTCGCGAGGGTCGCCCGAGGGAAAGGTGTGGCCGGGGCTACATCGACGTTCTCGTTGGGTCTTGAGGGACGCTAAATAAGACTGGGCTTGATGCCGTCTCTTTTACTGGGGCGGCTTCTTTTTTGAGACGGGTATCGCTTTGGCTGCCACAAGGGGGTGTGGGCACCTTTGTGGTGGTTCGGTTTATCTCGATCTGTAACATCTTGGCTGCTAGAAGCGGGCCTACTGTTACAGATCGAGATTTTCGGATAAGGCTTCGCGGTCAATCTCGATCCGTAACATCTAGGCCCCAATTTGCCGAGTAGTTGTTACAGATTGAGACAAACAGTTGCCGCCGATTATTCCGTCTCAATCTGTAACATCTGGGACCTAAAAGGTCCGCTAGATATTACAGATTGAGACGGCGGGGCGCCGGAGCCGAAAGCCACCACAAAGGGGACAGGCACCTTTGTGGTGGTGGGTGAGCTCGATGCCGGCTTGTGTGTTGAGCGACATTTCAATGAATGCCTCTACAGGATTTCATCCGGGCTGGCTGGTTTGGTCGTTTTGGGGATGCCGAGTTTGGATGACGCGAAATCGTCAACATTGTCCTTGATTCCATCTTTAGTGAAGACGGTGACCGTATAGGTGCTGTACCCAAATTTGCTCTTGTCGCGTATCGCCCAGGCCTGCCAGTAGGCAGCCCTGCCTCGCCCTTTGATTTTTCCGATGCGGCGGAGTTCTGTTCGCTTTAATTTCTGGTCGCTATCGATGGCTCGACCTGCCTCATCGGTGAGCCCGCACTGTTCAAGTAGTTTGTCGAGGACTTGGTTCATGTGGCGCTCATCGGTGTTTGGAGCATAGTCGTAAGCGAGGGTGATGGAGGCAAGGGGTTGGTCATCGATCAGATAGTTCATCGCTTGAGGTTCAAGGTTGAAGTAGGGAGAACGTCCATCGACCTGACCGAGCAGCGGCAGCTTTGACCGCCAAAGCCCGGTGGGAATTGCGTCTTCGTAGAACACACCACGGCAGATAAAGGAGAGCGAGGTGGCACGCGAGCCGGCGTCGACCATCCCGCACAAATCGAAGGGCGAGGTGATGCCCAGGGAAAAGGGTGTGACGACGATAAGAAAGAGCATCACCATGGGTATGGCGAGAATGGCGATGACGTTGCGACCGGTGGAATGAGGCGGCTTCATATCTGCTCCTTGAGACGAAGAGCTATCAAGAACGAGAGAAATGAATATGCTTTAATCACAGTTCATTTTAACCTCAATACGAGCAGGAACAACGGATATTGGGAGCGGGCTTAATGCCGGTCGATGCCTGTGTCCCCTATGTGGTGTAGTCTCTCTCTAAAATAGTGTTGGCTGGCGGTACCAATGGTGCAAACGGCGTGGGTTTACATTGCGAGGTGTTTTGCCGTGAGACGGTCTACCCGTATTGGACTGATTGTTTTGGCGCTCGTGATCGCCGTGATTGGCGTGGGCGTTCTTGGCATGGTATTTTTGCCTGCTGCGGTGACGGAACCGGTGGTTAAACCCGTAACTCAATCTGTCGAAATCCTGACAGGAGACAACAAGCCCGAGACTATTACTGTTGATTTTGACGGCCAGCCGACTGCGCTGGCCATTAGCAACTATCCGCTCATTCAGCTTGGGGCCACGCGCTACACCATGGATGCAAGCCTCATCGACAAAGCGTCCGAGCTGCTCAAGGGCAAAACCTTTGGCTCTGTTAGACCAAATTTGACACGATCGGCTGTTCGTCGAACCGGAAAATAAT
>CABPXT010000158.1:0-4521 GCA_902461405.1 uncultured Collinsella sp. | reverse complement strand
CGATCATCCGGCCCGCCGGGGGGGGAAGGCGGCCGCCGGCAGCCAGCGCGTCAAAGCTCTCGAGCGTAAAGTAACCGTGGACATAGGTCTTGGCCTCGTTTGCCCAGTCGACCAGCTGCTTGGCGGTCAGTCCCGCCGAACGCTGGCGCACGGCCTCAAGCGCCAAGAGCTCGCCGGTCGCACAGGGCAGAGCGTTGTCGACCACGTACAGCTCAAAGTTGGGATACTCGGCGCGCACGGCGTCCGCCGCCTGGCACGCGGAGTTGTAGCTCGACGACAGCGCCGAGGTAAAGCACAGGTAGACCGTGGGCGTACCCTCTTTGGCGCACTCGGTAAAGAACTCGATAAAGCGACCGAGCGACACAGCCGAGGTGGACACGCGGGCACCGGCGCGCATGCGGTCGTAGAACTCCTTGGGTGTGATGCTCGACCAGATGTCATCCGTGCGCTCCTCGCCATCGATAATGAAGGGGAAACCCAAGATATCGACATCGAGGTTCGCGGCGACCTCGGGGCTAAAGTCGCAGCAGGTATCGACGACGATGCGGCAACGGTCCGAATGACCGGCGGATGCGGCCTTGTCCATCAAAGCGACTCCTTACGTAAAAAGGCGGCCACCCGCATGGGATGGCCGCCAACCGTTAACTCATGCAAGTTAACGTATTTTACTCGTCAAGTGTTTCGATACGGGGCTTGATGATGCCATATCCACCATTCTTACGGTGATACACCACATTGATGAGGCCAGTCGTCGCGTTCTCGAACACGTAGAAGTCGTGGCCCAGCAGATCGGTCTGCACCAGCGCCTGCTCCTCAGTCATCGGGGTGACATCGATGACCTTCTCGCGGACGAGCAGGTCGTCGTCCTCCTCGGGCAGCAGCAGGTCGGCCAGATCCTCGACACGCTCGACCGGTGCAACATCCGCTGCGCTGGCACCACCCTGGCGGTTGTCCACGACCTTGGTCTTGAACTTGCGCAGCTGGCGGGTGACCTTATCGGCGGAGAGGTCGATGGCGGCGTACATATCTGCACCGTGCTCGGCAACGCGAATCACCGAACCGCGGGCGCGAACCGTAACCTCGACGATTGCCGGGTTGGGGTTCGAGGGGTTCTTCTCATAGCGAAGTACAACGTCGACCGTCATGGGCTCGATATCGAAAACCTTGAGCGCCTCGCCGATCTTCTCATCCACATGCGCACGCAGAGCATCGGTTACCGTCGTCTTGCGTCCAGAAACCTTGATATCCATACGTGGCTCCAATCTGCCTCGGGGACTTACTGTACTGGCTATGTACCCATTGCCGTGCATTTAATCACGCGGATTCCCAAAGACCCGAATAACGATTGCTTGATACCGCATACCGAAGTCTCGCACTTTTCTGTGGCAAAGTGCGCTATAGGAGGGAGCCGGCGACTTTGTATTTGGTCCCGAAAATTGGCTTTGACCTGCTGGTTTTATAGAGATGAAAAAGCCGGGCTCCCCTATTGGGGAAGCCCGGCAGTGCGTGTTGAAACCGTGAAGGGGCATCTCTCCTAGCGCATAGGAGACGCCACCCCTAGCAATAACTAGCTATTAAGCTTGTTAATGTCGTCGTCGGTGATGGTGTCTTCCTGGCTGGACGATTTGTCTTCGGAGGATGCGGTCTCATTGTTGGAATCGGAGGACTCGCTGCCGGAGGATGTGGTCTCGCTGGACTCAGAGTCGCCCGGCTGCACGTTAGCGCCCGAAACCGTCTTAGTGGTGAGGTCGTAGGGCATCGTGCCGTACCAGACGCAGTGGACCGCCTCGAGCGTGCCGTCGGCCGTAATACCGTCGAGGGCATCGCTCACGGCACGACACAGTTCGTCATTGGACGAAAGGCCTGCAACACCAAGCGTCGAGGGCGCCTCGAGCGCACCGACATAGGAGATCTCGCTCATCAGTCGCGCAAGGTAACCGCCAGCCGTGGAGTCGCAGATCACATAGTCGACCTCGCCGGACTCGAGCGCCTCAAAGCACTCGTTGATGTTGGAGTAAGTCTTTTGGTTGGCGGTGATGCTCTGCTTAGCAAGCGCCTCCTGCGAGGCCGAGGACATCTGGATACCCAGAGTAGACGTGTTAAGGGTATCGGTGGAAACGCTCAGCGACCCACCATCGCTGGTTTTACCGAACACGGAAGCGGCATCGTACAGGCACGTGCCGAGCGAGCTAACGTCCCCATCCGTGGAGTTGATCTCGCCGATAAAGATATCAGCCTTTTTGTCACCGAGCGCGGAACCTGCCGAGGACGCATCGACAAAGGCGACCTTAAGGCCCATGCGGCTTGCGAGGGCGCGGGCAGCGTCGACTGCATACCCCGTGAGCTCGCCGTCAGCGCCCTGCATGGCCTGCGGCGCATCGGAGGTATCGAGGGCAACCGTCAGGGTACCGGGGGTGACCAGGGCATCATCCGACACCGCGGGCGTGACGGTCTCGTACTCGATCTGGTCGATCGTGGGAGTCGTGAACGTAGACAGCGGGTTGAACGCGCATCCGCTCAGGCCCAAAACGGCGATGACCGCTGCGGTCCCAGCACCTAACCGAGCCGCGTGCATCAAGCTGCCCCTCACCATGTCCACTACCCTGCCTTCTGTGTCGTATACGATCCGTGCGTTGCACGAAATATCAGATTGTTCCCACCAGCTGACCTGGTATTTGACCCCACACTTGCGCACCGGGGTGTTTGCTCGGGAGGCCGCAGCCACCTTCACGACTGGCCCGCTCGCCCGCGAGGCGGTATTGCCCCAAAGAAAGTAGAACGGACGGTGCGGCTTACATCTAGGACGCGCCATGATCGCGCCGCGCGCACGCGGTCGCTTACGTGGATCCCTTTGACCGCGTCTGTCTTGGACTAGGACGGGCATTTCGTCCGTCCGCAACCACAGCCTGGTAGGAACGTAGCGCATTATAGCTAAGTTCAAGCTATAGTTTAAGGTTAGGGGCGTTATTCGCATCGCGAGTACAGATTTCGCAGGTCAGGACGGGCCGCACGCGCCATCTTCACTGCCACAAAACCACCCCTACCAAACACGTGCGATAGCAAGGCCATCGACTGCCGCAGCGCCGGCACGCTTGAGCTCCGCCGAGGCTGCTGCCATGGTCGCGCCCGTGGTGATAACGTCATCGATAAGCAGTAGGCGGCGGCCGTGCACGTCCTCAACCGTCTCGTACATGCCTTGGGCACGCTCGCGACGCTCCTCACGACCGAGTTCGCGCTGGTCGCCATGCCCGTACTTGACGAGGGCATCGAGCAGGGGAACACCCGACAGCTCGCAAAATGGGCGCGCAATGGCCTCCATATGATCAAAGCCACGCCGCCGAAACGCTGCCGCCGTCGCAGGCACAAACACCACCGCATCCGCACCGGACAGCACACCTCCTAAGCGATCGGGCGCTACGACCTGGGCATGCAGGGCGGTGTCGTAAAGCAGCTCCGCCAGATACGGAGCCAGACGTCGCTCGCCCGCATCCTTGTACGCTTTAATGATGCGCGGCAGCGGATGCGCATAGACGGCGCACGCCAGGCAGCGGTCGAGCGCCTCCGCCATTGCCGAGGACGTGCCCTCGACCGAACACTCAGTGCACAGCAAATCCCCAAACGGGGCGCCGCATCGGGTACAGCTATGACGTGGGTCGATGAGCGTGAGCGCGGCCAGGCAGTCTTGGCAAATAAGCGCACCGGCGCGCTCGCAGCCGGCACATCGTGTTGGCGACAATGCCTCGAGTGCCTCGCGTGCCGCCCGCTCGGCAAACGGCAGCAATTCGTCCGCAAACGGTAGGGCGCCGGCACCCTGCAGACGGCTCAATATTTTCAGATGGCTCTTCAAGACACAACCCTCCCTACGTTCGGTCGCAGGGAGGGTTGTTGATTCAGCGCTATGGTACCCCGATGCGCTCGGGGCAAGGCGAGCAAAATCCGCTCGCGGGCGTTATTCGCCGGCGGGCGGTTGTGGTGCAGACGAAGACGGGGTCGAGCCCTCGCCACCATCCTGGCGCGGCTTGCGGGAACGGCGACGGCGACGGCGCTTTTGGCCCTGGTCGGCCGAGCCCTCGCCACCGCGATCCTCGCGCGGCTCCCGCCCCCCGCCGGGGGGCGCCCGCGGAGCCCGCGCGAGGACGAACGTAGGCCTTGCCAGCCGCTCCCCCGCCATCTCCGGGACGACGGCGCGTGACCTTGACCTCGCCATCCGAGACCTGATCGGCCACGGAGGGCACTGAAGGCTTCTGCTGCGCGCCCGAGGAATGGCGACGGCGCGGACGCGGCACGCGCTCATCCTCGCCACGTGACTTGCCGCCCTTGTCGGCAGACGCATCGGAGGCCGAGGCGCCCTTGGAAGCGGCACCAGCCTCGCGAGCAGCTGCGGCGCGGAAGGCGTCCTCGCGCTCCTCGCTCGACAGATGACGGCGGCGGCGACGTGTGGGGTTCATGCCACCGCCGCGATTCTGCTGCTGGGGTTGCTGAACCTCGCGCTCGCGAGAGGCGTTCTTGCCCGCGGCTGCA
>CABPXT010000157.1:0-4634 GCA_902461405.1 uncultured Collinsella sp. | reverse complement strand
GAACCATCAGCCACAGGAACAGCGCCCATACCATCAGGCACGTCGATCGGCGGCAGATCGTCGACGACCTCCACGGGCGCGGCGCCGTAGGCATCGAGCGGGACATAGTCGTACGGCTCCTCCTCGACCGGCGCGAACACCGGCGACGTCGCGCCCGATGCCCAAGCACCGCGAGATGCCCCCTGCGAACCAGACGTCCGACCGCCCGCGCTACCAGAGCGCTCGGCTTGCGCCCGCTGGCGTTCATAGTTCTGCTCACGACGTCGTTCCGCATCTTCGCGCTTGGCGACATCTCGAAACACGCGACCCGAACTCGCGCGAACCGTCTCCAGATCCAAACCCAGCAGATCGGCAATCTGGATAAAGTATGTGTCGATCATATAGCTATCGCGCAGCGGATAGATAAGCGTCAGCGCATCTTCCAGCGCCTTGGCACGACCGCCCGGCGTGGTGATGTCACTCGACTCCTGCAGCGAACGGTAGACAAAGTCCATGAGCGGCTCGGCAGCGTCGATGCGCGCCTGAAGCTCCTGTCCACCATGCGCCGTGATGAACTCCATAGGGTCGTTGCCGTCGGGCAGCACCACGCAGCGCAGGTCCATCGAATCCTGCTCGATAAATTGAATCGCGCGACGGGCGGCCTTCTGGCCCGCGGCATCGCCATCGAACATATACACGATACGCTTGGCAAAGCGGGTGAGCGTCTTGACGTGATGCTCCGTGAGCGCGGTGCCCAGCGTGGCGACAACGTTTTTGATCCCCGCCTCCCAGCAGGCGATGCAATCGGTATAGCCCTCCACCACGATGGCCGTATCCTGCGCGACGATAAACTCCTTGGCCCAATTAAAGCCATAGAGGTTTCGCTTTTTATGAAACACACTCGTCTCGGCGGTATTGAGGTACTTGGGTTGGCCGTCACCCATGATGCGCCCGCCAAAGGCAATGTTGTGACCCTGCTCGTCAAAGATGGGGAACATCACGCGGTCGTAGAAGCGGTCGGCAAGCTGCCCGCGCCCGCGGCTCACGGCAACGTTGGCGTCGATCATCTCCTGCGGGGTAAAACCCGCCTGGGACAGGTGCGACACCAGCGCGTTGCGGCCCGGTGCAAAGCCCAGGCAGTAGCGACGGCAGACGTCGCCACCCATGCCGCGGCTGGCAAAGTACTCGCGTGGACGGCCGTCCTTACCGCGCATAAGCATGGTGTGGTAGAACTGGGCGGTCTCGGCGCACAGATCGTAGATGCGGGCACGCTTGGTACCGCGTTCGCGGCGATCTCCGGTGTCATGCAGCTCAATACCCGCGCGATCGGCCAAATATCGGATTGACTCGGGAAAGCTCAAGTTCTCGCGCTTCATGATATAGGTGAAGACGTCGCCACCCTCGCCGCAGCCAAAGCAATGCCACACCTGTGTGGCAGGGATAATGTGGAAGGACGGCGTCTTTTCGCCATGAAAGGGGCAGCAACCCCAAAACTCATGGCCGCGGGGCTTGAGCTCAACCGTTTCCTGCACGATGGCAACTAGGTCGGACGCAGCGCGTACCTGGTCTTTTTCCTCATCGCTAATCACGGACGCTCACCCCCTGCTCGCCCAAGTTGTGACGAATATCTTCGATATTACCCTCGACGGTCGCGATCAACTCATCCAGCGAATCGAACACGCGCGACGGACGCAGCCAACGCGTAAACGCCAGCGAAACGGAAGCACCGTACAGGTCGCCCGTATAACCAATTAAATTAGCCTCAAGATGCGCAGATGCCGCATCGTCGGCATACGTCGGCGGCAGGCCGACGTTAACGGCAGCAGGCCATACGGTGTCATCGACGAGCACCAGGCCCTCATACACGCCATCGGCAGGCACCTGAATGCCGTCGGGAACCTGCAGGTTTGCCGTGGGAAAGCCCATGCCAGAGCCCTCGTGACGGCCGCGAATAACACCGCCGCGCAGCATATACGGGCGGCCGAGCAACTCAGCAGCAAGCTCCACATGGCCCTGTCCCAGCTCATGACGAATGCGGGTGGCGCAAATGGCCTCACCGCCCTCGCAAAGCAGGTCGTGACCATACACGTCAACGCCGTGCTCGGAACCCCAGGCGCGCATCTCGTCAACACCAGAAGCACCGCCACGACCCAGCCTAAAGTCGCTGCCAACGCGAATCGAACGAATGCAGACCACGCGTGATAGCAGTGCGAAAAAACCGACATGGTCGAGTGCCGCAACCTCAGGCGTAAAGGGAACGGCCACCACCGCATCGACCCCGGTCTGAGCCAAGGCATGTAGACGGTCGGCCGTCGTCATCAATTTTTGAGCGGGCGAAGGACTCACCACAACGTCCGGATCGGGATCGAAAGTGACCACGACCGCCTTGCAGCCATGGGCGCGCGCATCGCTAACAAGCGCCGCAATGAGCTCCTGGTGACCACGGTGAACGCCGTCGAACACGCCGATGGCGATCGAGGCAGCACCCAAGTGCTCGCACTCATCAAACGCATCGGCAGTGACGATGCGAGCCTCGTCCGACTCGCCTTCAAAAAAGATACGCGCAAGCTCGCGAGCGGACAACATCATCGAACACCGCCGATTGCCTGCGGAAACACGTGCTCCATGACAAAGCGGCCACTTTCGATGCGGGCGAGCGCCTTGAGTCCCCCATCGAGCACCAGCGCAAACGGCGCTTTCGAAGCATCGAAATCGGCAAGCGCACGCTCAACGGGAATGCGTCGGCCGCAGAGCAGATCGTCGGCAAGATTGCCCGGCAAGTCAACACGCGAGGCGCCCAGGGCCGCAATGGGATCCAGGGCAAAGCCAGCCGCGGACTCGGGAGAAAGCTCCTCGACCGCATGACAAGCGCCAATGGAAACAACACCGGAAGCCGTGCGGCGCAGCGCGGAAATGTGCGCGGCGCTCTCGCAGGCGCGGCCCAAATCGCGAGCGAGCGCACGGATATAGGTACCCTTGCTCACAGAGAACGCCACGGTCCACACACACGTATCACCTTCGCCTCCCACGGCGATCAGGTCGGCGGCATAGACCTCGACGGGGCGCGGAGGTAGGTCCACCGCATTGCCCTCGCGAGCAGACTTATAGGCGCGAACGCCATTGACCGAGATAGCCGAAAACGCCGGCGGCACCTGCATCTGCGGACCCAGCATAGCGGCCAAGCGCTCACGGGCATAGGCAGGATCGCGGAGCTCGTTGGCAACAGCCACCGTGCGGACAGCCTCGCCCTCCGCATCATCGGTATTGGTCTCGGCGCCAAACGAAATGTCGGCGACATAGCTTTTGGTATCGAGGGTTAGCATGCCCAGCAGACGGGTGGCCTGGCCCACACCCACCACCATGACACCCGATGCCATGGGGTCGAGCGTGCCGGCATGGCCGACGCGCCGCTCATGGAGGGCGCGCCGGCATTTCGAAACCACATCGTGGGACGTGCAGCCCACCGGCTTATCGACGGCGAGCAGCATATTCAGTTGAGAAGGCGTACGACGAGCCATGTACCATCCAAAAAGTTAAAGCTCGACGGTCACCGAAGCGGGATCCTCCCCTACCAGTTCGGCCAGCATGGGAAGTGCCACGGTGAGCGTCTCGAGAATCGTTCCGTTGTTGGAGAAACCGGCGGCAGCGGGATGTCCGCCTCCGCCAAAGGCAGCAGCGATCTCGGACACGTTGAGGTCGCCCTTGGAGCGCAGGTTGCCGCGCACCTTGGTATCGCCCTCAATGCCCTTCAGGAACAGACAGACCTCGACGCCCATCACCGAGCGCACCACGTCAACCAGACCGTCGCACTCGTCCGAGGTGACACCGCAGGCCTCAAGGTCACTCTGGTACGCGTAGCTATACGCGACGCGCCCGTGGGCCACCGTCTTAATGCGGCCCATAACGATGGACTTGAGGTGCAAAAACTCAACGCGCATGCTCTGGTAAACCTCGAGTGCCACACGCGCCGGATCGGCACCGTGGGCAACCAGACGCGAGGCTGCATGGAACGCGGCTGCATCGGCGTTTTGGTACTGAAAACGGCCGGTATCGGTAACCAAGCCACACAGCAGGCAGGTCGCAACGCCATCACGTGCGACAATGCCGCAATTGTCCAAGAAGCGGTCGATGATCATGGCGCAGGCTGCGGCTTCGACGCGTCTCAGGCTGAGCTCGGCAAACTCCTCGCGCGCCGGATGGTGATCGAAGCACACCACATGCTTGGAGCGACGAAGCACCTCGGCGGAATTATTGAGACGCTCGACGACCGGCACGTCCACCGAGATGAACAGGTCCGGATTGCCGGTATACGCAGATGCCGGTACCAGGCGATCGGAGCCTTCCATAAAGCGGTAGATGCGCGGAACCGGATCATCGTCTGCCAGCAGCAGGGCAATGTCCTTGTTAGGGAAAAACTTCATAAGCGAGAGGCCCAGACCCAACACGGAGCCCAGGGCGTCGCCATCGGGAGAAGTGTGTCCCGAAATCGCAATGGAGGACGCACCCTCGATGAGCTCGAGGATGCGTCGCTGAATATCTGCAGACTCGCACGAGGCGAGGTCGGCGGAATTAGTCATCTAAAGCTGCCTCCTGGGCGGCATCCGCTATCGGATAGCCCTCCCCGTCCTTTTTGATCGCAAACGTGCTTTGAGGTT
>CABPXT010000156.1:0-4655 GCA_902461405.1 uncultured Collinsella sp. | reverse complement strand
GACGGGTTTCCCTCTGAATGCATTCCGCAGCACGAAGCCCCCTTATCCGCAGCTCCGAAGGAGCAGGATAAGGGGGCTTCAAGTGCGAGGACGCATTCAGAGGGAAACCCGTCGGGTCCCGGTGAGAGCCACAGGGCTATCGATTACCCCGTGTTCTGCAATCCTGCCGAGACGCCGGTCACAGTCGAAAGAATCAGGCTCATGTACTCGGCCTTCTTCTCCTCTGCCATCTCGTCCTGGTTCATACGCACCTCGCGAAGGGCGCGAACCTGAGCGATGGACAGGGCGTCGACGTAGGGATTACGCACGCGGACGGCGCAGCCGAGCACACGGCGGCGCTGCAGCGGCCATTCGTCACCGACGATGGCAAGAACCCACTTACGGGTGAGCTGCATCTCGGTGAAGACCTTCTCGGACAAATCCTGGCGATCGCCCAGGTGCAGGTACATCTTGGCGATGCGCTGGTCGGTCTTGGCGATCGACATCTCGATGTTGTCGATAAAGGTGCGGAAGAACGGCCACTCCTGGTAGGCAGCCTTAAGCTGGTCAAGGTCGCCAAACTGCTCGCAGGCGGTGCCCAGGCCGTACCAAGCGGCCAGGTTAATGCGCGCCTGGCTCCAGCTGAAGATCCACGGAATGGTACGCAGGTCGTCGAGCGACTTGGCACCCAGACCGCGCTTGGCCGGGCGCGAGCCAATCGGCAGCAGACCGACCTCGGTCAGCGGCGTCACGGTCGAGAACCACGGTGTAAAGTCCTCAGTGTTCAGCAGGTCCAGATAGCGCTCATGGCTTACTGCGTTGAGCTTCTCGGCCATATCCCAGAACTTCTGCGTGGTCTCGGTGTTGGTCTTCTCGACGCTCGGAGCCGACTGCAAAAGCGTTGCGGCGGCAACGGACTCAACATGGCGCTGAGCCAGCGTGCGGTTGCCGTAACGGGCAAAGATGACCTCGCCCTGCTCGGTGAGCTTAAAGAAGCAGTTGACCGAACCCTTGGGCTGCGCCAGCACGGCCTTGTTGGCCGGACCGCCGCCACGGCCCACGGCACCGCCGCGACCGTGCATGAGCACCAGATCGATATCGTTTTTCTCGGCCCACTTGGCAATGCGCTCCTGCGCGGAGTGCAGCGCGAGCATGGCCGTGGTAGGACCGGCATCCTTGGAGGAGTCGGAGTAGCCCAGCATGACCTCCATGCGGCGGTTGGTCTGGGCAAGGCGCTTTTGCACCACGGGCAGCGTAAGCATCTGGTCGAGCACGTCGACGCAGCCCTCGAGGTCCTCGAGCTGCTCAAACAGCGGGATCACGTCGAGCTCGGGGACATCCTCCTCGTGTGCAAAGGACAGGTGGGCAAGCTCAAAGACGTCGGCCACATGCTGGGCGCTCTTGGTGAACGAGATGATGTAGCGGTGCGCCATCTTCTTGCCGTAGCGCTTTTGGATGGAACCGATGGCACGGAAGGTATCGATGACCTCGCGCGTCATGGGCTGCAGGTCGCCATGGATACCGTTCTCGTGGATATCCTTGAGGGCGCGGGCATGCACCACGGAGTGCTGACGGAACTCCATCTCGACCATATGGAAGCCGAAGGACTCGACCTGCCAGATGATGGTCTGGACCGGGCCGTAGGCAGCACGGACGGCACCGCAGGCGGCCAGGGAGCGCTGAACGACACGCAGGTCATCCAGGAACTCGTCTGCGCTGTGATACATGGTGTCGGTGATGCGACGAACGGTGGCATTCAGACGATCGGCCATGACGAGCATGACGGCGCGATGCGGCTCGTGCTCGGAGATCAGCTCGGCGCGGGCCGTGTACTGGGTGCTCATCTCGACCTGATGGTTCCACAGGTTGATGAGCTCGGCAGACGGCTTGCTGTAGGTGGCCTCGAGCGTCAGGTTGCGGCCGATGCGGCGGCACTTGTCCTCGAGCTTGAGCACCATGTGAGTGAAGTACTTGGCGGCGACCTCGCGGCTCACCTTGGCGGTGACGTTGGGATTACCGTCGCGGTCGGAACCGATCCAGCTGCCGGGATGGAAGAACGCCGGGCACAGCGGCGGCACGGTACCGGCCTTGTCGCCCAGCACCCAGTCGTCAAAACGACGATAGATAACGGGGATGACGTCGAACAGCGTGTTATCGAAGATGTCGATGATGGTATCGGCTTCCTCGACCGGCGTGGGCTTCTTCAACGCGATGGGGCTCGTACGCACCAGAGCGTCGATCTCCTGCAGCATATGGCGCTCGTTCTCCACCAGGTCGGAGCCGCCCAGGCGCGGACGCTCCTCCAGCAGGTTGGAGATACGGCGAATCTTGCCCTCGACGGCCTTACGACGGGCCTCGGTGGGATGCGCGGTAAAGACGGGATGGAACTCGAGCTTGCCGAGCAGCTCGTTGGCGCCCTCGGCACCCATCTCGTTTACCAACTGGTGATAGGCGACGGTGAGCTCGTTGGCGGGATCGACCTCGGTATCGGTCGATGCGCCGGCCTCGCGCTCGCGCAGCTGCGCCACACGGTAGTTCTCCTCCGACAGGTTTGCCAGATGGAAGAAGCTCGTAAAGGCGCGGACGATAACCTGCTGCTTATCGAGCGGCAGACTGTCGATCAGATCAACGACCTCGCGAAACGCCACGGCGGTGGGCTCGTCGGCAGTGGGCACGCCCTGCTCGTCGACGGACTCGTCGGCAGCACGGGTGCCGGGGTTTCCGGCGTTGGCCACAATCTCGGCTGTCAAAATCTTGTCGAACAGGTCCGCGATCTCGGGATCATACTCGCTAAGCACACGGCGCTCCAGGCGCAAGAACAGCGCCAGATTGTCGCGCAGCTCCTCGGGGATCTCGATCTCAGCGAGACGCTCCTTGGATTCGGCATTCGAGCCGATTCGGTTAACGAGGCGGTTGACCACGGCAGCGACGCGCGCCGCGGCTTCGGGTACAGACTGGTTGCTTAGGTTCTCAGCCACGTTTCCTCCCATTCCTCCTTCTATGCACGTAACATGCGGTATTCATTATAGGCGCTTGCGAAATACTTTCGACACTGATTGCGCTTTACCACACAAAAGTATTTTCTGCATTGCAAGGGTTTTTGCTCTAAATGGTCGTATTTCTCGGTGGACGGCATACACAAACGGGGGCATTCCGCATAAATGCGAAACACCCCCGTAACAATCGCTCGCAATGGACGAGACACTCAAGCGGACCCGCAGCTCAAAATGATGCGCTACAGGCGCTCGCGAACCGCCTCGACCACGTTGGCCAGATCGGCAAGGACCTCTTCATGGCTCTCCATGTCGCGCACCTTGACCTTGCCGGCGGCAAGCTCGTCGCCACCCAGGACCAAAATGAGCTTGGCGCCAACCTTGTCGGCCTGCTTAAACTGAGCTTTGAGCGAACGACCCTGATAGTCTGCCTCGGTCACGATGCCCGCGGCGCGAAGCTCCTGCGTAATGACAAAGACGTTCTGGCGCAGCTCCTTGCCGGCGTTGGCGACGTAGACGCACGGGGCCTCCTCGGCACCCAAGTCGTTACCAAAGGCCTGCAGGGCCAGCAGGGCGCGCTCAAAACCGACAGCGAAGCCGACGCCCGCCGTGGGCTTGCCACCCTCGAGCTCGACCAGACCGTCATAGCGACCGCCGCCACCAATGGAGCCGACACCGGCGCCGGGAGCCTCGACCTCAAAGACGGTACGGGTGTAGTAGTCCAGACCACGCACCAGGGTGGGATCCTCGACATACTCGATACCGGCGGCATCCAGATAGCGCTTGACCTGCTCGTAGTGCTCGCGGCACTCGTCGCACAGGTTGTCGCCCATCAGTGGCGCGTCGGCCATGATCTCGCGGCAGTGGTCGTTCTTGCAGTCGAAGGCACGCAGCGGGTTGAGCTCGGCGCGCTCGCGGCACTCGTCACACATCTCGTCAGCGTGATCGAGGATAAACTGCTTGACCTGCTCGCGGTAAGCCGGACGGCACTGAGCGTCGCCCATCGAGTTAATGAGCAGACGGAGCTTGGAAAGATCGAAGCCCAGGCGCTTGTAAAACTCCATGAGCATGATGATGCACTCGGCGTCTGCCGCCGGATCGGGAGCGCCGAGCCACTCGATACCCACCTGGTGGAACTGACGCAGGCGGCCCTTCTGGGGACGCTCGCCGCGGAACATGGCCTCGGCGTAGTAAGCCTTAAACGGCGTGGAGCCCTGGGGCACCAGGTTGTTCTCCACGACTGCGCGCACCACACCGGCCGTGCCCTCGGGACGAAGCGCCAGGCGCTGCTTGGGCTTGAGTTTTGTGTCGGTGCCCTCGGTAAAGACGCGCTCCAGGTTGGCGCCGCTAAAGACGCGGAACATCTCCTTGCGCACGACGTCGGTCGACTGGCCGATGCCGTGGACAAAGACGTCCACCTGCTCGATCGCGGGCGTCTCGATGGGTTTAAAACCAAACGGCTCGAACACGCCGGCAGCGATCTGCTGCATCTTTTGCCAAGCGCGCATCTCGGCGCCGATAAGGTCGCGGGTTCCCTCCGCCTTCTGTGCCTGCATGGGCAAACACCTTTCTTTTGTATCGCGTCATAGATAGTGGACATTATACGGCACAAAGCAGCAACGCGGCGGCGCGTCTGACCGAACGAGGGGATGGGGACTCGTTCGGCCAGACACGACCTCGGTA
>CABPXT010000155.1:0-4696 GCA_902461405.1 uncultured Collinsella sp. | reverse complement strand
GCAGATGCAGCCGTCGGCGAGCGTCTGCTTGCCACCGACAAATACATCGGTGGCACGACCGGTGAGCGTGCGGCCGGCAAAACCGGAGTTCTCGGCGCGCGACTCGTAACCGTCCTCGCCAACCGTCCAGGTTGCGGAGGGGTCGAACACGGTCAGGTCGGCGACAGAGCCCGCCTTGACCTGAACCTGATCGAGGCCCAGAATCTCACGCGGCTTGATGGCCATGAGCTCGACCATGCGGCTCACGCTCATCTTGCCCGTGTTGACCAGCTCAGTGAGCACGAGCGACAGCGAAGTCTCGAGGCCAATCATTCCAAAGGGCGCGAGCTCGAACTCGCGGGCCTTCTCCCACGGGGTGTGGGGAGCGTGGTCGGTAACGATAGCGTCGACGGTACCGTCGATGACACCCTGACGGATGGCCTCGGCATCCTCGTCGGTGCGCAGCGGCGGATTGACCTTGAGCGAGGTGTTGTAGGTCTCGTCCAGGTCGTTCTCGGTCAGGAACATGTGGTGCGGGGTGGCCTCGCAGGTCACCTGGACACCGGCAGCCTTACCGGCACGCACGAGCTCCAGGCCATGAGCGGTGGAGATGTGCTGGATGTGCAGCTTGGCACCGGTCAGCTTGGCAATCTCGATGTCGCGGGCAATCTGAAGCTCCTCGCCGGCGGCCGGCCAACCTTCGAGGGCCAGACGGGTCGAGACCTTGCCCTCGTTGATCTGGCCGTGGCCGACCAGATCCTCGTCCTGGCAGTGGCTCATAAAGACCTTGCCGAACATCTTGCCGTAGTCCATGCAGCGACGGAGCATGCCCGCGCCCTGCACGCCACGACCGTCGTCGGTGAAGGCGACGGCGCCGTGGGCGACCATATCGCCCATCTCGGACATAGCCTCGCCCTTAAGACCGCGGGTCATGGCGCCCGACGGATAGACGCGGCAGTGACCGACCTCGGCAGCGCGGGACTTGACGAACTCCACGACGGTGCCGTTATCGGTGACGGGATCGGTGTTGGGCATGGAGCACACGCCGGTAAAGCCGCCCTTGGCAGCTGCGCGGGTGCCGCTCTCGATGTCCTCTTTGACCTCGTAGCCGGGCTCGCGAAGGTGAACGTGCATATCCACCAGACCGGGGACGAGGTACTTGCCGGAAAGGTCGCGGACCTCGGCTCCCTCGACGGCGAGATTCTCGCCGACCTCGGCGATCTTGTCGCCGTCAATCAGGACGTCAACGACACCGTCAAGCTCGACGGACGGGTCGACGACGTGGGCATTCTTAAGAAGCAAGGCCATTATCGGCACCTCCAAGCAGCAGATACAGGATAGCCATACGCACGCAGATACCGGCGTAGACCTGCTCCAGGATTACGGAGCGTTGCGGGTGGTCGGCCATATAGGAGTCGAACTCGACGCCGCGGTTGATGGGGCCCGGGTGGCAGATGATCGCGTCGGGCTTCATGAGCTTCTCGCGGTCCTTGGTCAGACCGAAGAGTTTGTGGTACTCGCGAATGGTCGGGAACGGGGCACCCTCGAGGCGCTCCTGCTGCACGCGCAGCATATAGACGACGTCCAGCTCGGGCAGGACGGAATCGAGGTCGCTCGTCACGTGGTCGCAGCCCAGAACCTCGGGCGCCGGCGGCAGCAGCGTGCCAGGGGCGACGGCGTAGGTCTCGCAGCCCATGATCTTAAGGGCGGGGATCAGCGAGCCGCAGACACGGGAGTGCGCGATATCGCCGACGACGGCGACCTTCAGACCGTGGAAGTCGCCCTTGTGCTCCCAGATGGTGTACAGGTCGAGCAGGGCCTGCGTGGGGTGGTTGTGCTTGCCGTCGCCGGCGCAGATGACGCTCGCGGGCGAGTTCTGCGTGACGATGTAGGGAGCACCGGCGTGCTTATCGCGAACGACGATGCAATCAATCTTGTAGGCGTTGAGGGTCTCGACGGTGTCGACGAGGCTCTCGCCCTTGACCGTGGAGGTCGAGGAGCCGCCAAAGTTGAGGCTGTCGGCCGAAAGACGCTTCTCGGCGAGCTCGAAGGAGCTGCGGGTGCGCGTCGAAGGCTCGTTAAACATGTTGACGATGGTCTTGCCCTTGAGCGTGGGGACCTTCTTGATCGCACGCTCGTTGACCTCGGAGAACGCCTTGGCGGTCTCGAGGATGAGCTTGATGTCCTCTTCGGAGTACTCGGTAATGTCGATCAGGTGCTTATGGTTGAACGCCACGGTACTACTCACCTCCCAGCGGCGCGGAGCCCACATGGGAACCCGGCGCGACGTCGTTAATCTCGACAGCGGTGTGGCCGTCGACTTCCTTCATATATAGGTGCACGTTCTCCTCATGCGACGAGGGAACGTTCTTGCCGACAAAGTCCGGCGAGATGGGGAGCTCACGGTGGCCGCGGTCAACGAGGACCGCCAGCTCGATGCGGCTCGGACGGCCCAGGTCCATGACGGCGTCCAGAGCGGCGCGAATGGTACGACCCGTATACAGGATGTCGTCCACCAGCACGACGCGCTTGCCGTCGACGCTGAAGGAAATGTTGGTGGCGTGGATCGCGGGAGCGAAATTGGTCGCATAGTCATCGCGATAGAAGCTGATGTCGAGGCTGCCGAGCGGAACGTCGACGCCCTCGATCTCCTTGATCTCCTCGGCGAGCTTCTTTGCCAGAAGGTCGCCGCGCGTGACGATGCCGACCAGAGCGAGGTCTTCACAGCCCTCGTTGCGCTCGAGAATCTCGTGCGCGATGCGGGTCATCGCTCGATTGACGGCGGTCTCGTCCATGATGACCGCCTTGGGGGAAGTCGTGCCCATCGATCTCCTTCCTCACATGTCTTGACTGCTGACACAGTCAAAAAAATAGATGCCCGACCGCTCAAAGCGGACCAGACACCCACAGGAAGGGCTGCTCTTTGGCAGCTATGTAATTCCATGTGGGTATCTCGTACCCCTTTAATGGTCAAGGGATAGTGTAGCCAACCTTGAGCTTAATTGCGAGCATAAATACAGAGCAATCCGTAAACGGAGCCCTACGCTCAATAAACCTATATATATTTGTGGGACGAGCTTGAAAACGCACGCACGAGCTGGCATAATCCCCCCTGCTGCACGCAAATCGGATCTACGTCCAGGGCCGTGGCGTGGGCACTATCGCCAAAAGAGGAATATCTCTGTGTAGATTGCGCACAGGGAGTGACTTCTGTGCTATAGTTCAGGCTTGTTTGTTAACGCGACATGTTCGTTTGTCGCCCAAGGAGGGTCAGTTATGTCCAAAGTTTGCGAAGTTTGCGGTAAGCACCCCGTTGCCGGTCGCTCCATCAGCCACTCTCACCGCGTCACCAACCGTAAGTTCCGCCCCAACATCCAGCGCGTCTATGTTGTTGTCGATGGTCACCGTCGCAAGATGAACGTTTGCTCCACCTGCCTCAAGTCCGGCAAGGTTGCGCGCTCCTAAATAAGGTCTTACCAACAAGTACCTCGGACTCTCCGGGTCAAAGACCTCGCGTTCACATAGAACTTACCAAAGGCGTCCTCCCCCACGGAGGGCGCCTTTTTTGCACTCATTGGGGACAGACTTACATGAGTGTTTGCAGATGTCAAAGGAATCATAGCCCAGCTGATATGCCTTGTAGCTTGACCAGCGGTACGCCTCAAGGGAGTTGAGCACACCTTTCACGGGATTGAGATGAATATAGTCGAGCAGCTGCACCACCTGCGTGTCCGACTCAACCGCGACCCGCGAATAGCGATTGTCAAACAGGTGCCCCGTTCTCCCCGTTTTCCCATTGAAATACTCATGTAAGTCTGTCCCCAGTGAGCGGGGCAATGCAGTAGGCAGATAGTTTTAGTTAAAACGCTTCAGTTTATTGAAGCGTTTTAGTGTGCCTTTTACAGGAATCTTACCGTTCGCCGAATAATTTCTTGCTATCATGCAAGGCGTAGGGTAAATCTCCGATCGCAAGGAGACACAAATGGTGAAAAAGTCACCGGAAAACACTACTCCCGCAATTGTGGACAACGTAGAGGCGCTTGAGGCTAAGCTCGCTCAGATGCGAGAGGCCCAGGCGCTTTTTGCTACGTACACGCAGGAGCAGGTCGACAAGATCTTCTATGAGGCCGCCATGGCCGCCAACAAGGCTCGTATCCCGTTGGCGAAGATGGCCATCGAGGAGACCGGCCGCGGCGTTCTTGAGGATAAGGTCATCAAGAACCACTACGCCGCAGAGTACATCTACAACGCTTACAAGAACACCAAGACCTGTGGCGTTCTGGAGCGCGACGAGGCTTACGGCATCACCAAGATCGCCGAGCCCATCGGCATCGTGGGCGCCGTCATCCCGACGACCAACCCCACCTCCACTGCGATCTTCAAGACGTTGATCAGCCTGAAGACCCGCAACGCCATCATCATCTCCCCGCACCCGGCTGCCGCCAAGTGCACCATCGCCGCCGCCAAGCTCGTGCTTGACGCCGCCGTCAAGGCCGGCGCCCCCGAGGGCATCATCGGCTGGGTCGATGTCCCCTCCATTGAGCTGACCAACATGGTCATGCGCGACGTCGACATCATCCTCGCCACCGGTGGCCCGGGCATGGTCAAGGCCGCCTACTCCTCGGGCAAGCCCGCCCTGGGCGTTGGCGCCGGTAACACCCCGGCCGTCATCGACGACACCGCCGACGTGCTGCTCGCCGCCACCTCCATCATCCCC